>CAVGEN010000168.1:0-4071 GCA_963628185.1 Waltera intestinalis
GAACTACTCCAAAGAGGTATCAGTTCAAATCTTAGGGGTTTGCATGATTCTGTTTGCAAATCAGCTTCTGAAACTTCTCCTGACAGTGTTTCTTGTAGCTGTAGCCGAACCATTTTCGCTGGTATTTCCTCAATGTATAGATGAGGCAATACCTGAGGGCGGCGATGACGGGGGGCTTGCCGTCCTCGTAGAGCGACGTGGGGATTTCCACGAAGTAGAGGTCGGCAACGGTGTCGAAGGCGGAGAAAGGTTTTACTGAGGGCTTGCTCAGCAGCCATTCCTCCGCCATGAAGCGGTTGTGCAGCTTGGTGTCCTCGCTCAATGGCTCCAGGGTGCGGAAATAGTCGGAGCGTGCCCACCAGAAATTGCCGGCGTACATCTTCTGCCTGAAGGGAGGGAAGAGATAACTGCCGTAGGTGTCGTAGCCTCCTTGCAGCGTGTTGACTGCCACCTGCCATTTGTTCATCAGGAAATATTCCATCATCCTGCGCCAAGCTACAATCTTTCTCACAAAACCGATGTACTCCCGGTCATCTGCCGAGAGCGACTGATAGGTAATGCCCTTGGTGTGGAAATAATAGAAGAGGAAATTCTCCTTCTTAGATTTCTCATACATATAGTCGAGGGCAGGAAACTCATAGCGTGTAGGGTCGGTGGTGAGCGATACGAACGAAATCTTCTCCCCACCGTATTCCGACAGAATGTGCTTCAACCGCTGGATGTCGTCCTCGCTCTTGGCGATGCAACTGATATAGAGTTGCTTGCTGACAGCTAACAGTCCGCTCTGTCTGAGACGTCCCATCTGCTCCCTCACCATCTCCTCCCACTTGCCGTCGCAGAAGATGTGGTAGATGCCATAGACGGGGAGGAGGGGGGAAGGAACCCTGTCCCACTTCGAAAGGTCCTTGCGCTCGTAGATGCCAAGCGTACTCTTATAGATTCTTTTCAGGATGGAGGTCATGGCCGAGGGATTGGATGAGTTTGTCAAACATTGCGTGCAAGTCGTGCTTCGGTGCCCAACCCAACTGGTGGATTTTCTCACATGAGAGGCGCAACTTGGTCATGGGCGAGTAGCCCATGCCTTCTTTCAGTTCGATGACGGGCTTGATGGAGGAATTGAAGTTATTGCAGAGGAAGCGTGCCATGTCGATGACGGAGATGTAGCTCTCCTCATTGGCGACGTTGTAAGCTTCACCGTCCTTGCCCCTCAACAGGATGTAGAGGATAGCCTCGATGGCATCGGTGGTGTAGCAGTAGCAGCGGCTCAGTTCGCCGGTGGTGTGCAGCACGATGTCCTCGCCATTGATGACGTTGCGGGCAAACTGGGCGAACACTCTGTTGTCGTCCTTGGCAACTCCAGCACCGAAGGTCTGCGCCAGTCGGGCGGTCTTCACTGGTGTGGCGTATTCCCGGGCATGGGCATGACAGAGGCATTCCGCCGCCCTTTTGGCGATGGGGTAACTGCTCCTTGCCTGCATCGGGTCGATGTAGCCTTGCTTGTCCTCTGTCAGTGAATCGGTATCGTCATAGACGCTTCCATATACTTCGAGCGAAGAGACATATACCAATGAATCCATCCCTTGCTCCCTTGCCAATTTCAGCACTTGCTCCGTGCCGTACAGTCCTGTCAGCATCGTCTCCACGGGCTGTGTGACGAAATACTGTGAGGCGGTGGGACTGGCGAAGTGTATCAGGTAGTCTGCCTTCTCGTCGAGTGCCAACGCTTCCTGTTGGCTGAAGTCATATACCTTATATATAATAGGAGCATCCCGGAAGAGGCGCTTGGCTTTCTCCAGGTTTCTCACGATGGCGATGATTTGGAGGTGCAGGTCTTTCTCCCGGTTCAGTTCCAGGAGACAGTGTGTCATGCAACTGCCCAGCAGGCCCGTGGCTCCCGTGACGGCGATGCTTTTCCCTCTGAGTTCTTCATACAGGGGAAAGTGAAGGGCGAAGTTTTTCCAGTCTTCTTGTTCTGTCTTGTTCATTCCTAAAGGTCTTAGAATCCGAAAATCTGTTGGTTCTCGTGTACCGTCACCATGGCACGGAACACGAAGAAGTCGGTGGGGGTGGTAATCTTGATGTTCTCAATCGGACCGATGATGGTGCCCAACTTATAGCCGTAGTGGCTCATCATCGTGCAGGAGTCGATGAAGTCGTGCCTGTCTTCCGCCAATGCCTTGCGGTGGGAGGAGAGGATGTCTTTCAACTTGAAGCTCTGTGGGGCACGGGCGATGAGGGAGTTGGCACGCTCCGGTATTTCGAGCGAACCGTCTTCCTGCTTCACCACGAAGGTTTCGGTGGCGGGGATGCAGGTAATGCACGATCCGCATTCCTCCACCTTGCGTATGTTGTCGGTGATGGTGTCCTCGGTGATGAGGGGGCGCACGCCGTCGTGTATCAGCACCGTGGCATCCCCGCCCTTGGCAAACTCCTCGGCTGCGCACAGTCCGTGGTAGATGGAGTCCTGTCCTGAAGTTCCTCCGGGCACAATCTTCACCACCTTGCTGATTTCAAACTTGCGTATCATCTTCTCCAGGAACGGAATCCACGACTCGATGCAAGCCACCACGATGCCGTCTATCCCGGGATGGTTGTCAAACAACTCCAAGGTATAGATGATGATGGGCTTCCCGTTGAGCTCCAGAAACTGCTTGGGGCGCGACTTGGTGTGCATTCTGAGGCCGGAGCCTCCTGCAAAGATGACAGCGATGTTCATAATTGTATGTTATAAAAGCGTTTTTATTTCATGATTTTCGTGGCTTGGTCTGCCATGTAGGTGAAGACCAGATAGCCGTTCCACGCCCAGAGATAGAGGGTGAGCAGCAATGTGACTCCTCTTAACACCTTCTGTTTGGAGGGGGCGAGCGACTTCATCAGATAGCCGATGGCGATGGGGATGATGAAAATCCAGTGGCACGCCATGATGTACATCTCGTTCAGGCCAAAGCCCATCACGAAATGAATCACGATGTCCAGTCCCAGCCAACTCAATACCATAAGGAAGAACTTGTAGCGGATGCCCGCGAGGATGCCGAGGACGAAGAGTAGAGCCACGATACCCTCTATCACATAGTTGAAGGCATGGTTGTATTTCACCACCGTGGGGCGGTTCACGCACATATCGTCCAACAGGTAGGAATCGTGCAACTGGATGCTCTCGCCAAACATATTGTGTATCAATGCGTCGCTGCGGGAGGTTGACATGTCCGTCCACTTCCAGAAGCCTTCCTTCTTCATCGGCTCGCCAGTATGCTCCAGCACCCAGGCGTGGTGGATGGAGTCCTTCTTCTGTTGCAGGGAGTCCTTGGCGTAGGTCTTCACCTCGATGCGCTTGTCGGCGGCAAACTGCGGTTCCCTATATTCCTTATATATATAGTAGGCGATGCTGCAGAGCAGGACGGCGGGCAGCGCCATGGCAGCGATGCTTTTCGGGGCAAACACCTTCTTGCCGTTTACAAACCAGGCGGAAAGACAGGTCTTGGCGATGTTGCTGAGGGTGACACCGCCCGTCAGAAAACTCAGAATGCCTACGAGCCAGAGCGGCCATTTCCTTTTCTCCTTCATCGCCATGCCAGCCAGGTAGAGCGTCATGGTGAGCAGGAAGAGCGACCAGCAGAAATGGTCGGGCACCAGCACGGAGACCATCACCATTCCGAAGGAATAGAGCATCGAAGACAGCAGCAGACTGTCTTTCCGCTCCATCTCCATCACCTGCCGGAACACCCGGTAGATGAAGACGAAGGAGTAGTAGGCACTGGCTATTAAAAGGATGGCCATGAAAATCATGGCATAGTTGGTGTCGCCCAGCGTGAGCAGCTCCTTGTTGATGAGATAGAAGGGGGAGAGGATGACGGCGAAGAGCGGATGGCGCGGTATCTCGAAATAGAGCTTGCCGTTCGACATGAAGATATACGACCATGCGTCGAAGCCCGACACATGGAAGGTCTTGGCGAAGAGCTGCCAGAAACTCACGTGGTGCGCCCTGAGAAAGAGGTTGCCGTATTTGTAGAAGAACAGGCCGTTGAGCAGTATGAAAACCGCCAACGCCACGAGGCTCGGTATCCTTTCTTC
>CAVGEN010000169.1:0-3973 GCA_963628185.1 Waltera intestinalis
CCCTGCAAAAAGCAAGAGAAATGCTTATTTACAGGGCTTTTTTTGATTCTATCGTGTTAAAAAATGTTTCAGGTGTAAAAAAGAAGGAAGTTCACAAGCGAGAAATCGCTGTGTTCTTCTTAAAAGTATATAGTTTGAAACGAAAATAAGAGGAGACCTATAACATGAATACAAAACTAATAATACTCACCAAACCAGAGATCCTAACGGTTCCAGCATTTGAGGACTTCCGGGGATATCTTGCCGTTCCATACGATCAATCCATAAACTTCACTGTTCGGCAGATCAACCAGGGATACAGTAAGAGAGCATTCACACTACATGGTCTGCATTTTCAGGAGGGGGAGCACGCCCAGGCGAAGCTGGTGTCTTGTCTGCATGGTTCGATCTTCAATGTGGCCGTGGATCTGCGACCGGGTGAGACATTCGGTCATGCATACAGTGCGGTTCTGTCTTTTGAAAATCGGAAGCAGATGCTGATTCCCAGAGGCTTTGCTCATGGATATATGACATTGGAAGATGACACTCTGATGCAGTGGTGTGTGGATAATGACTTCTGCGGTGAAGCGGCCAAGGCGGTGCGGTATGATTCGGATTTTATTTGGGAAGATGAGCCGTGGCCTGTTGGGGAGTACATTGTTTCAGAAAAGGATCGGAATGCTATGAAGTTGGAGGTGCTCGGTGGGAGATAAAAGACCATATAAACCAAGAAAACCCGGCGCCGGCCGGAAACCATTGAAGCCGGATTATGATGCAGTTGCTATCCTGCAGGAGCAGATGCAGGCTGCTGTGGCTCTCTACGAAGAAGATAACTCTCTTCAGAGCATTGCGGATGCCCTTTCTTTGAATCCCATCAAGGTGCGAAAACTGCTGATCACAGCTGGTGTTTATGAATCAGAAACTGCAGATGCAGTCAATGCCGCTTTTGAAGCAAAACAGGGAATACCTTATAAAGAAGCATTGGAAGTGGTGGCAGCAGAGCTAAATCTGTCAAAGGCGTCAGTGACTTCATATTTACCTTATAAGAAAGGCGTGTATTTCAGAGAGGACTGTGATCGAGACCAGATCAGCGTTGGAGCCGAGAGGCTTCGGCGTATGCGGCAGAGGCAGAAAGCAGTTGAAGCGTTGCAGGGCAGTCATGATGAACGGCATCTCTGGAAGTGTATCGTTGCTTTTCAAGGATATCGGTTCAAGACGATATCCGGATTACCATTTTCTTATACGATCAAGACCGGGAGAAATGGGGAGCCGACAAAGGAACTGTGGATCGACCGCAGGGAAAGCAGTAAGAGCCTGACGTGGAGTTCGGTGTTGTTGGCTTTTGAAAAGACAGGGGAGAAACCATTAGTGGAGCGGTCAAAGGCACTGGGAGATATCCGTGGTGTGTCCTATATTTACGGGATCTTCTGGCGGTTTGGGCTGATTGAAGTTCCACAAGACTTGCAATTTTGATGTCTTTGACGTATAATAACAATAAAGAAAACATATACTTCTAAAAAGTATCAAAGGAGGCAGAGAGAATGGCATTGATGAATGATGTGTATAGCTATATAGAAAATAACTACCAGCCAAATGAACCAATCTTTTTGTCGGAATTGAATATTCCCGGTATGAAAGCCGTGTCTGTTCGGCAGCAGATGAAGAAGTTGACGGAATCCGGGCAGCTGAAACGTTTTGATACTGGAATATATTATACAATGTCATTTAGTTAACTGATTTTGACCGAAATGGTTGAACTGTAGCTTGTTATATATCGAAAATACCGTTTAGTTAAGAAGTTCAGAAGCCAATGTACGGCGAATTATGAGCACAATCGTTGTTTGGTGTCATGAAAAAATATTTTTCTGTACGACAAAAAGACAGATTGCATATCTGCCTCAGAACGAAGTATAATAGTGACGAGATTAAGCTGCTCGATACATGAAATCCCTATTCCTCTTTGGATGGAGGTTGATAGGATATTTTCGATTGTCTCTGATGGGTGTCAGATAGTGCGCCCAGGAAGGGTGTGTAATCCGACAGGTGGAAATCCTGTCAAATAAGCTGTTAGCCACAGCATTTGAAGCGAGTCTTGAGTTTATGTCGGTAACGGCATGAGCTAAGCGTAGACAGCAAGGTAATAGGGACAGCTATTGAGCACCGAAATACCACAATCAGAGTGCCGACTCTGTTGTCTGAGAGGAAGGCAAAACGCGGGTTTATCGATAAGGCGAGATTTCACGCGGCTCTGCGGTGTCGGAAGGAACTGTTCATGTTATACAAGGATTACATGTCAACTGGGGAGAACCTATACTTTCCTTGCCGTGTGCAGGTAAGGTATGCGATATCAACCAAAGAAGAATTGCAAACGAAGTGTAGGTAGTCGGAGACCCGAATAGTACCGATGAAGGTATGAAACAAATAAATACCGGAGGGAAGTCGAGAAAGAACCGTTCCTCACGGTTCTGGTCTATGAAACAATATCAAAGAGGAAACATTAGCTGCACTCAGAGGTAGAAAACTAATGGAAACGAAATTGGCGAGAATAGCACAGTTATCACGGGAAAATCCAAAGATGGTCTTCACGTCAATCGGGCATCTGATCAATAAAGAGATGCTGCAAGACTGTCATGCGAAGATGGATGCAGATAAAGCGGTAGGAATCGATGGAGTAACCAAAGAGGAATACGATAAGCATCTGGATGAAAACCTAGAGAAGCTGGTGGAAAGTCTGAAAAGGAAATCCTATAAACCACGTCCAGCAAGACGTGTGGAAATACCAAAGGATAACGGAAAGACGAGACCACTCAGCATATATTGCTATGAGGACAAACTGGTACAGGAGGCATTGCGGAGGATTCTCGAAGCAGTCTTCGAACCACAGTTCTATGACGAGATGATGGGATTCAGACCAAACCGTAGTTGTCATAAAGCACTGCGGAAGCTGAACTTGATGCTTGAAAGAGAAAAGACGAACTATGTCCTTGATGCGGATATCAAAGGGTTCTTCGACAACTTAGACCATGAATGGATAGTACGCTTTGTAGAATCAAGAATCAAAGACCCGAACATAACGAGACTGGTCCGGCGCTTGCTAAAAGCGGGGATTATGAAGGATTACAGCTTTGAGGAAACAGAAACCGGTTCCGGACAGGGATCGGTCTGTTCGCCGATACTAGCCAATATATATATGCACTATGTGCTAGTATGGTGGTTCAAGGAAGTGGTGTGCCCTAAAATGCAGGGTTATGCAGGACTGGTCGTCTATGCGGATGATTTTGTATGCTGTTTCCAGAATAAACGGGAGGCAGAAGAATTCTACGAGCATTTGAAGCATAGGATGGAATACTTTGGACTAAAACTGGAGGAAAAGAAAAGCAGACTGATTGAATTTGGACGCTTTGCGGGACAAAATGCTAGCAAGCGGGGAAGGAAACCAGAGACATTTCAATTTCTTGGTTTTACGCACTACTGTTCGAAAAGCAAGAACGGGAAGTTCAGAGTAAAGAGGAAAACCAGCAAGAAGAAGTTTGTAAAGAAATGTAGGGAAATCCATAAGCTTATTGGGACAATTCGTCACCTAGGACTGAAGGAAATCACTGCAAAGCTCAACCAGATTCTTGTAGGATATTACCATTACTATGGGATTACTGACAACTCAGATCGGATAACGGCATTCAGATATCGTGTCATGAAGAGCCTGTTTTATTGGCTCAATAGAAGGAGCCAGAAGAGGAGTTATAACTGGGTAGAATTTCTAGACATGATAGACAATGCGTATCCGCTGAAGAGAGCTAAAATATACGTCAGTATATACGAGTGATAAAGGTGAAGATGAGTTTCGTAAGGAGCCGGATGCGGGAAAGCCGCACGTCCGGATCTGTGAGGGGCGCACAGCCGTAAGGGGTGCGTCTACTCGACCCGCATCTGACGGAGTACGAGATCAAGGAATACTTCATCAAGGCGATGAATCGGCTCATTACCGATAAGGACG
>CAVGEN010000170.1:0-3928 GCA_963628185.1 Waltera intestinalis
CGTTACTGCAACGACCTGCTGAGTTCCATCAACTACCACGATGCCCTGGATGCTTACAGCAAGAATGAGCACGCAAAGAATGTGCAGATTCTTACAGAACTGCTGCGAAAGCGCCAGGCGTTCGTAAGGCATTATTTCGTCTGCGACAAATTCACTGATGAAACCGTCAGAGAGATGCTGCAGCGATTCAACCAAGGAGATGTGTCCGTACCTCCAACCGGAACAGGACAATCCCCTTCCGCATCCCACAACACCGCCGAACAGAATTCTGGCGGTATTTCTTCACGTCATCATATTCCATCCGATATAGTCAGCCTCATTGTCCATTGTGCCAATGAGGCTGATTTGTTTGTGGAGGAATTGACGCCAGAGCACTTTGCCTCCTATTATGCCGGTAAGCATCTCACCCCACTCCAAGCCAACAGCAATGTGGAGATAGTTGAGTTCTTTGACTATCTCGCCAGCAAGGGTATGATAGAACCCAACTGGCAGCATGTCATTGACCGCGACAAGCTCATCATAAGCTCTTCCGGCCGCCGGCCTCTCTCCAAGGGTGTCATGGCATCGACTTTATGTCGCATCAGCGGAAAGCCTGCCACTTGCAAGATTCTACGCATCATGGACATCGTGGACGAGTATATGAAAGAACATAAAGTCAACCGTTTCCAATAAAGGAATACGCAGTTGTTGAGAGTGGCGTTAAGACCATTGTTAAGGCTTAACAACCAGTTGCTTTGGTCTATGAAACGCACTGTAATTTTGCCCTCCGTAACCGGTTGCTACGGAGGGCATCGTTGTCTCTCCATCATTGTGTAACATAAAAAATATCATACAATATGAGACAAAAGAAGAAACCAAACTTTATCTGTCTGTCACCCGAAATGGTAAACAGAATAGAGGAATCGCTGACACTTATTGCAGAAGAGGATCTGCCTCGCCGCATCAGCGTGATAGAGGAACGATTGAAGACTTTGGGATGCATTGACGAAATGGCATCACGGCTGAAAACGGTTGAAAGCTCTGTGTGGATGAGCAAGGAAATCCTGACCACATCAGAAGCCGCCATGTATCTCGGCTTCAAGATAGGCTACCTCTATAAGCTGACATCAGAGAACAAGATTCCGTTCTACAAGCCGAACGGCGGCTGCATCTATTTCTGCAAGCAGGAACTGGTGGACTGGGCAAAGTCCAACCCCATCGCTCCCGTAAAGTCCAACTGTAACTTGAACCGAATATGAACAAGAAAGAATTGACAACATACCTTGAACGCATCGAAGCGGCAAAGGACTTTGTGGAAAGTCCCGAATACAAGGTTCTGCATCAGGAGGCGGTTGACACCTGCACTTTTCTGGAACGTTTCGGAACAATGGCAGACGTAATCAACCATCTGCGTATGCTTGAGGAACGTGTGTATATCATCAAGGAGTATCTTACGCTTGACGAGGTCGCGAGGTATCTTCAGGTAAGCAAGCATACCGTCTATAAGCTCACGTCCGCAAACGAGATAACGTTCTACAAGCCTAACGGCAAGATGATATTCGTCCGCCGGACAGATTTGGAAGAATGGATTGGCCGCACCCCATACCGTTCAAACCACGAGTTGCAGCGGCAAGCCGATTTGCTCGCCTACCAAATGGAGAAAGACCGCATCCGGTCTTCTGCTGCCAAGAAGAAAGGAGGTGAGAAATGAATGACATAGCCGACCTGTTCAACAACAAGCGCATCGACAAGGTGCGCTACGACTCGCTCTTGAAGCATTTCAAGCTGTCGGTCACAGAAAAGTACGAGTTTCCCCCGGAAATCGTCAAAGTGGACGGCACAACTATCGCCACCATCGGAAACTTCAGCGCATCCACAGGCAAGCCCAAAAGCAAGAAGACATTCAATGTCTCGGCGATAGTCGCTGCCGCCTTGTCGGGAAAGGAGGTTCTCCGTTATATGGCAAAGTTGCCTCCCAACAAGTGCCGGGTGCTCTATATCGACACCGAGCAGAGTAAGTGTCATTGTCATAAGGTGCTCGAACGCATCCTTCGTCTGGCAGGATTGCCTACGGACGAGGAGTGCGACCTGATTGACTTTTTCGTGCTCCGCGAGTACAGTCCTGACCAACGCCGTGACATCATCAACTGGGCTTTACACGAGGAACGGCATTATGGTCTGGTCGTGATAGACGGCATCCGCGACCTTATCCGTGACATCAACAGTCCGAGCGAGTCGCTCGACATCATCAACGAGCTGATGCGCTGGTCCAGCTACTATGAATTGCATATCCATACCGTCCTCCATCTCAACAAAGGTGACGACAACACCCGTGGTCATGTCGGAACGGAATTGAACAACAAGGCCGAGACGGTGCTCCAAATTTCAAAATGTGTAGAGAACGGGAGTATCAGCGAGGTGAAGGCCATGCACATCCGTGACAAGGAGTTTGCTCCTTTCGCTTTTCAGATAGGCACGGACGCTCTGCCTTATCTGGTGGAGAACCACGAGTTCAAAATGAGCAAGCGGGAACGCTCTGCGCCGCTTACGTCCCTAAACGAAGAGCAGCACCGTCAGGCATTGCAAATCGCATTTGCTGGAACAGACAACCTGGGGTACCAGCAGCTTATCGAGGCTCTCCGCAAGGGGTATCAGGAAATAGGCTATACACGTGGACGCAACACAATGGTAAACCTTGCAAAGTACCTGCTCCAACAGAAGGCCGTCATCAAAAACGACAAGCAGTACTCTTATAATCCCGGTTTCTCCATCCAAACCCAGGTTTAGTTTGGTTCGGGTATATATAAGGTAGATACGCACTAAACCCATTTTATGACATATAACTATATTATGACTATAGCAGAAGCGAAACAGATAAGAATTGTAGACTGGCTCTCCTCGCGCGGCTATTCTGCCGTAAAGGTAAGAGGTGCGGCACATTGGTATTGCTCGCCGTTCCGCAATGAGTCAACCCCTTCTTTCAAGGTAGATGACTACAAGAATGAATGGTATGATTTCGGGACGGCACAAGGCGGTGACATTATAGACCTTTGCCAGTTGATGTACAGGTTGAACTCAATTTCCGAGGCTTTGGGGAAGATTGCTGACAAGTGTGACGTTTCCTCCATGAGGGTAAATCCGAATACGCAGTTGTACAAGTCAATCCGGCAGACGATGACGGACATTGAGGTCATGCCCCTGCAACACTACGCTCTTCTCTCCTATCTTCGCTCCCGGGGTGTGGATGTCGAGGTCGGACAGATGTACTGCCATGAGGTACATTATTCTTATTTCAAGAGAAGGTATTTTGCCATTGCCTTCAAGAACAACTCGGATGGCTACGAAGTCCGCAACGCCTATTTCAAGGGATGCATCTACCACAAGGACATCAGTGTCCTGCCCCATTCCCAGGGTGTGCAACAAAAAGGTTGTTGCGTGTTCGAAGGCTTCATGGATTTCCTCTCGTATCTGACAATGGCCAAGCAAAGGACTGATTACAGAATGGCCTTGGAAGAACCATGCGACTGTATTGTTCTCAATTCGGTAAGCAACCTGAAGAAGGGCTATCCGCTATTGGACACCTACCAGACTATTCATTGTTTTCTTGACAATGATACTGCAGGACAATGTGCCACGGCATCCATAAAATCGCTCTATGAGATGAAAACGATAGACGAATCTTTCCGCTATGCAGACTACAATGATGTCAATGACTATCTGTTGAACAAAAAGCGGTAATAAGTTGTATCATACCGTCTTATAAAGTTTATTGAAGCTTTGCTTTAAGTGGGCAAAAACCTGTTGTATCGGTTGCAGTCAGTCTCCGTGCTGGCTGCAATCTTTCTTTTATACCCTACTCCGTTCCTTCCTTTCTACAAGCTGTTCTTTCTGTCCACACCTGCTTTCGGGCTGCTTGACGAAATTGTGTTGCAAAGGTACATGTTGTGCC
>CAVGEN010000171.1:0-3928 GCA_963628185.1 Waltera intestinalis
AGTTACCACAACCCAGACAGTCGAGCACTGAAGTCTCGATGCGGAAGTGCATGCCAGCCATTGCCTTAGGAGCCTTCACATCCTGAGTCTCAAGACCCTCGATGCCAGCCAACTCCTCGTCGGTCAATACGAATGGACGGATAGCTGCGTGAGGACAAACGAACGAACACTTGTTACACTGGATACAGTTCTCTACGTTCCATACAGGTACGAATGCCTCTACACCACGCTTCTCGAATGCAGAAGTACCGTTCTGCCATGTACCGTCTACGGTGTCGTGCTTCACGAAGTCGGAAACCTTCAAGAGGTCGCCAGCCTGGCCGTTGATAGGGCGAACCAACTCCTTAACGAATGCTGGAGCCTCGTCAGCCTTAGCCTCCTCGTCGGCGAGGTTAGCCCATGCTGGATCTACAACGAGCTGCTTGTACTCACCGCCACGATCTACAGCGCCGAAGTTCTTGTCAACGACATCCTGACCCTTCTTAGAGTAAGACTTCACGATGAATGCCTTCATCTGCTCTACGGCGAGATCCAGAGGAATCACCTCTGTGATGCGGAAGAATGCAGACTGGAGGATGGTGTTGGTACGGTTGCCGAGACCAATCTCCTGGGCAATCTTGGTAGCGTTGATGTAATATACTGTGATGTTGTTCTGTGCGAAGTAACGCTTCACCTTGTTAGGGATGAAGTTAACCAGCTCCTCACCCTCGAAGATGGTGTTCAAGAGGAAGAAACCGTTCTTGCGCAGACCGCGAGTAACGTCGTACATATGCAGGTAAGCCTGTACGTGGCAAGCCACGAAGTTAGGAGTATTTACCTGGTATGCGCTGTGGATAGGGCTGTCGCCGAAACGCAAGTGAGAGCAGGTGAAACCACCCGACTTCTTAGAGTCGTAAGAGAAGTATGCCTGGCAGTACTTGTTGGTGTTGTTACCGATGATCTGGACAGAGTTCTTGTTGGCACCTACGGTACCGTCGGCACCCAAGCCATAGAACTTAGCCTCGAACAAGTCGTCGCCACCCATTGGGATTTCCTCCTCCTCTGGGAGAGAAGTGAAGGTAACGTCATCCACGATACCCACTGTGAAGTGGTTCTTAGGCTGTGGCAACTCGAGGTTCTTGAACACTGCAACGATCTTGGCTGGAGTAGTGTCGGAAGAACCGAGACCATAACGGCCGCCAACGATCAATGGCTTGCGCTCGTCGTCGTAGAGAGCAGACTTCACGTCGAGGTACAATGGCTCACCCTCTGCGCCTGGCTCCTTGGTACGGTCGAGCACAGCTATGCGCTTAACGGTAGCTGGGATAACCTTCTTCAAGAAGTCAACAGAGAATGGACGGTAGAGGTGAACAGCCACCATACCTACCTTCTTGCCCTGCTTGTTGAGGTAGTCGATAGCCTCGCGAGCTGGCTCTGTGGCAGAACCCATCAAGATGATGATGTTCTCGGCATCCTCAGCACCATAGTAGTTGAAGAGGTGATACTCACGACCAGTGATCTTGGTCATCTCCTGGCAGTACTTCTCCACTACCTCAGGGATTGCATCGTAGTAAGGGTTGCAAGCCTCGCGGTGTGTGAAGAATGTCTCCGGGTTCTCGGCTGTACCGCGGGTAACAGGACGCTCTGGAGTCAAGGCACGGTTGCGGAAGTCCTCGATGAACTCAGGCTTAACCAATGGACGGATGTCCTCCATGTCCATCTCCTCGATCTTGTGGTACTCGTGAGAAGTACGGAAACCGTCGAAGAAGTTGATGAAAGGAACCTTTGTCTCCAAGGTAGCCAGGTGAGGCACTGCGGAGAGGTCCATAACCTCCTGTACAGAACCTGAGCAGAACATAGCGAAACCTGTCTGGCGGCAAGCCATTACGTCCTGGTGGTCACCGAAGATACAAAGAGAGTGAGAAGCCAATGTACGGGCTGACACGTTGAACACGCAAGGGAGCAACTCACCAGCGATCTTGTACATGTTAGGAATCATCAGCAACAAACCCTGCGAAGCAGTGTAAGTCGATGTCAGGGCACCAGCCTGGAGAGAACCGTGTACAGCACCTGCTGCACCAGCCTCCGACTCCATTTCCTGGATAGAAACTCGCTGGCCGAAAAGGTTCTTACGACCCTTGGCAGCCCATTCATCTACATGCTCCGCCATTGGAGAGGACGGAGTGATGGGGTAGATGGCAGCAACCTCTGTAAACATGTAGCTTACGTGAGCGGCAGCTGTGTTACCATCACAAGTGATAAATTTTTTCTCTTTAGCCATTTTACTTTTAGATAAAATATTAAAAATGTTTTGTATATTTTTTTAAGTCTTGTTTTTGTCGTTTTTTGGGGAGTTAAAGGAGTTAAGCCAACAGCTTTTTGCTATTGAAATCTTCACTCTTTTTTACTTTTTTACCCTTTTACCTCTAATAGAGGAACCCCAGAAGCCAGAGCGGTATCTTGTTGTCCTTTCCCACCTCCGTGTTGTAGCGGGCGTAGATGGTGTCGGGATTGTAACGCACCTTGTTGGTGGAGTGGGCGTCGCAGATGCGGAACTTGGTATGTCCGTCCACCAGGTAGAAGTGGTCCTTGCCCCCTTGGTGTACCTTGTGGTCCTTCCACATCGAGTTGACAAAGAAGGTTTCCATCACCTCCTGCTTGTCTATCTGGAGCGGGAAGATGGCGTACATCAGGTTCGGGTTGTGGAGCATCACCTTCGACGGCTTCTTGGGGAACGCCTGGTTGTCGGGGTATATCATGTTGATGAGCCGCGCGTCGGCGAGATACTTGATGTAGTTCATCACGGTGGCACGGCTGGTCTCGATGCCCTCGGCAAGCTGACTGATGTTAGGTGCCTTCGCTCCCTCGACCGCCAGTTGGTAGAATAGCCTCTTTATCTTGGTGAGATACTTCAGCTCTATCTGCTTGATGAGCAGAATATCTACCTCGGTCATCATGTTCATCGTCTTGAGCAAGTTTTCCGTGAAGTTGCGTTGCTCCAAGAAGAAGGGGTAGAAGCCATGGTGCAGGTAATCCTGGAAGTACTTCATCGGACTCACCTTTGGCAAGATTTGTTTTATTAGATGCTCGTGATTTCGCAATATCTCGTCGAGGGTGAACGCCGGGAAGTTGTTGCCCGTCTGCAGGTTGAGAAACTCCCTGAACGAGAAGCCTCTGAGGTTGTAGCTCTGCACGATGCCGTTCAACTCGGGGTTCTCTTCCTTGAGTCGCATCACGCTCGAACCCGTGAATACGATTTTCAGCTCCGGGTAGAGGTCGTAGCATTTGCGCAGCTCCTTGCTCCAGTCGGGCTGCTTGAACACTTGGTCGATGAGCAGCGTGCGCCCCCCTTGGCGTACGAAGTCGCCCGCGAAGTCGGCGATGCCACGTCCCTGGAAATAGAAGTTGTTCATGTTCACAAAGAGGCATTTGCGATCCGTCGCTCCAAAATGTTCCTTGGCATATTGCAGCAAGAACGTGGTCTTCCCTACGCCTCTTGTACCCTTGATGCCTATCAAGCGGTCGTTCCAGTCGATCTCATCCATGAGGCTTCGCCGGACTGGGGCATTGGTATGCTCAACGAGGTATGTATGTGTTCTGAAGAAGGCTTCTTCCATGAGTTTGTTTGTTTTGTTTTTTTTCTAAATGCAAAGGTAATCATTATTTTTATATTTGCAAACTCTAGATAGCAAAAAGTGACTTTTTTTTCATTATTTAGCACTATTCTAAGTAAAATCGCCGATTTCTCGCCTTTTTACGCCTGTTTATTGTACGTTTTTCAGTACCTTTTCTCAACAAAAAGCCAAAATGGTATCAGCCCACCAAGGGAAATGCCTATGTTCTTAATCAGGAATAGCCGGCGAGTTAGTTCTTCAGTTGGCTCATCTGCTCTGGTGTCAAGCCGGTGGCTTGCATGACTTGCTCGAAGCCCATTCCCATCAACAACAAG
>CAVGEN010000172.1:0-3920 GCA_963628185.1 Waltera intestinalis
CGATCAAACTGAATACGCGAAAATTCTATTGGACGGGAACAATCACGGATAAGAATCAGAAGATTTACGAGTTCGGGAATGAAGATATCGTGAAGGGGAGTGGTTACATCACCCGTCAGTGTTGCGGAAGCTCTGAGATTGAGCTTGGCACAGTGTATGCCGGAGAGCTTGGCATCAGCCTGTTCCTTGACTTTGATCGCTACACATTGGATGATGCCGAGATTCGGCTGTGGTTCCATCTGGTACTGGATGACGGCACTGTTGAGTCTGTGCCGATGGGTGTGTTTTTCATCGCAGAAGCAAATCGTGGCATTAAAACCATCGAGATTAAAGCCTATGATGCGATGCTGAACCTTGAGAAGAGTTTTAACAAAGGTCTCTCCAGTGCCTATCCCTATGACTTCCTGTCACTGCTTGCGAAAAATTGCAAAGTGGAACTTGCACAGAGCAAGGAGGAGATTGAGAGCCTGCCAAACGGCACGGAACTCTTTGGTATCTACCAGGATAACGACATTGAGACCTGGCGTGATTTTTTGTATTATCTCGCGCAGGCACTCGGGTGCTTCGCCACCATTGACCGGGATGGAAAGCTATACCTCATGTCATATGGAAATACAGAGGTGAAGCGCATCAACAACACGCATCGCTTCAGCAGTACTTTTTCAGACTTTGTGACAAGGTATACGGCGGTGAACTCTACAAACAAGCGAACGGAGACCGCTGAATATTA
Source organism: Waltera intestinalis (assembly GCA_963628185.1). Taxonomy (GTDB): domain Bacteria; phylum Bacteroidota; class Bacteroidia; order Bacteroidales; family Bacteroidaceae; genus Prevotella. The sequence continues at coordinate 731 of CAVGEN010000172.1, forward strand.
TTCCATAGAGCCTGACGATGGCTTGACCATGAACCTTGGTGTGAATCCGCTCCTTCAGTTCGGGCTTGATGAAACCAGAAAGCGGATCATTACAAATATCCTGAATACCATCACGATTATTCAGTACGTTCCATTCGACTCTGAGACCATAGGAGACCCGTCTCTCGACTTAGGGGATGTACTGAAGTTCACTGGTGGCCATGCAGACGAGAGCAGCCTTTCTGCCATTACTTCTATCACCACCAAGGTTAATGGCAAGCAGACGGTAAAGTGCGTCGGGAAAAATCCGAAGCTCTCAGAGGCAAAGAGTAAGAATGATAAAAACATCTCCGGGTTAATCAACTCCATCACAGAGACAAAGCTCAGTGTATATAGCTTTACGAATGCACTGGCACTGGACGTAAGCGAAGATAAGGTTTCTATCATAAATATGGAATTCGCTTCAGGTGAGGAAACGAATGCAGAGTTTCATGCAGAAGCAATTCTTGATGTTAGAGCAGATTCCGTCACAAGATCTATTACAGCTGAATCTACTGTGACGATAGACAGCGAAGAGAAGCTCATCTCTTTCCCGGTCACATGGAGCGAGAACGGAACGGCAGAGCTTACTGTGTATTATGTCCTCGATGGCCATGAGGTAGAAGCCTTCCATCCAAAGGACACCTGTATTAACGGGAAGCATCTTCTTAACCTCTATTATCCGATGATCGAGCTTTCGGAAAATCAGCTTCATACTTTCGAAGTGCTGCTGAGTGTTTCTGGTGGCAGCGTAAAGATCGACGCGCAGAACATTATGGCAACGATCTCCGGACAGGGCCTTGGTGTGCAGGAGCGCTGGGATGGAAACATTACGGCAGAAGAGAGCATGAAGAAGATCATCCTTTCTGCAGGTATGATGCCGACACATACACTGAAGGAGAGCACGGCACTTGGCCTGATCACACCGATTCCGACAGGGCTTTCTGATCAACTGGTAGCCATTCCGTTAACAGGTATGCCGACGCATACGCTAAAAGATATTGTGCAAATTCGGCCTGTGATTACTACAGATGTGGTAGAAACGGCGGATAAGGCAAAGATGCGTTATGCGCGGGAATACGTTCTTGACACGGATACCTTTAAGCTTCGCCTCGATTATGAAGCGGCAACACATGACAGCGTAAGACTTGATAGAGGACGGATGCTGAAATTAGTGATTCCTACGGCGGAATTTGACCACCTCACAAGTCTTACGATTCAGCCTTTCGAAATGGAGCCCTTCATGAATGCTCTGGCACTGTATGCAGAGCAGTTCGTAATCACGAAGTATACGAAGGTAGAGGACAGCAAGATGCTCCTCATCGATGCTTTTGATGGAAAGATCGATGGTGAGGATATCAGCATTGACCGAGGAAGGCTGGAAGCATTCCGGTTAGGTCTTGGTGAAATGGAAACAGCAGAAGGATTGGAGGTAAGCATTGGTTGATTACGGCTCATTTGAAGAGATTTTAAAAACGACTAAGAACATGACGATTCTTAGAAATAACTCCCTCCAGGATGATGGAACGGATACCGTCACAGGAGCGGATTGGTTCACATACAACGGAACGGTCGCATCGAAGCTGTATGTCAGCGGTAACTCCTGGATTGGTTTTGGCGTGAGTACGGAGCAGCTTAAGATCGTAAGAAGAGATACGGATTTGTATACGCTGCGAAGAGAGGAGGGTACGCTATTTGGTGTATACCGATTCTTGCGTATCCGCTGGGAAGGCTACTCCGTACATAGCAACTGTAATGATGCGACAAGGATGATCTGGGATGCCTTGCTCTTTGATACCGGAGAGCTTTGTGTATCCTTCGACACGATCCCGACAAACAGCAATTACCTGGCATCCTCCAGTCTTGTGACGGGAGATAACACGATCTCCTTCACGCCGCTGTCTGGGAAGATCATAAATTTTGTGCCGAGTGATAGCACCGGCAGTTCGTTCACTTTACAGAATCATGCACCGGTATTCATGGACCCTTACAACAGGCGATATCTCATCTCAGATGCAGAGGGCACGGTGTATACAATCGTTGATGGAGTTCTGACGGAACTTGAAGAAACGGAACTGACAGCAGAGCTTTTCGAGACTTCTGGTGTTCAGGACATACCAGATGGCTCACTGCTGCTTACACTGAAAGATCCGACTATCCTTTACTGGCATGACTCGGAGAACCGCTTCCCGGACATGAGAGTAAAGTACAGCGGCCTGCCACTGCCGCAGGTGATCTACTCGGAAAACATCGACATGACAGATTCAACAATCCTTGGTATTGAGAAGGTGACAGCAGACACTGCGGATTCCACGCTCTTTGCGGTTTCCTTCGATGATGGAGAAACGTGGTGGAGCTGTATCGAGGCCAATTGGGTGACACTTTCAGAGGAAAAATCCGGCATGTCAAAGAGTGCGCTGGAGGCCATCAGCGTAGATTCCTGGGCGGAGAAAGCGATAACGGGGCAGCTTAAGTACAGAGCTGTCATCAGCGGGACGGATGGATACCTAAAGTCCATCACAACAGACTATCTTAATGTGGAGGAATAAGGATGCTAAAAGGAAAAAGTGTGATTGAGCTCACTAACATTAAAACGGGGGAGAAGGAGCGGTATGAAGACTGTAACCTCGTGACAGAAGCCGTGCAGGATGTTCTGAGCGTAAATCTGATGGGAATGCTCTATAACAACACCTACTTCAACGGAAACTATGGCGAAGGCTGGATGCTGCCGCTCAAGAAAAACATCATGGGCGGGATACTTCTCTATCAAGAGGAACTGGAAGAGAAGACCGACAACATTTACGCGCCTTATTCAAATCCCCTGATCGGTTATGCTTCAAATGATGCAAACAATACAGAGGATGTGAAGCGAGGTAGCCGAAACCTGACAGAGAGTAAGGAAGTTGATAACGGATACCGTTTCGTCTGGGACTTCGCTACCTCTCAGGCCAATGGTACGATCTCAGCCATTGCACTGACTAACACACTGGCAGGAAAGGGCACAAAGTATGACAACAACTATCTGGTGAGGCTTGGCAGCTGCACCGGAGTAGAGGTATCGGGTATTGATGCCGGAATATACCGGAACAATAAGAGGACTTTTATTGGAGAAGGATACCGTCTCGAAATGATCTCAAAATACGATTCCACGCAGGCAGTGCTGAAAAAATAT
>CAVGEN010000173.1:0-3907 GCA_963628185.1 Waltera intestinalis
ACCTCGGCATTGCTAAAGGGTTACTTGTCAAGTGCAAAGATGACTGAGTAGTTACATCTTCTTGACCCGGGCAAATTCCTCACGAAGTTTGAAGTAGCCAGAGCTTCGGAAATAGCCCACCACAGCCTGGAAGGTATGAAAGTCGAGCATATTGCGGGCTATTCCCTTGAACTTCTCGAACAAGGAATTATCGGGTGTATTATTGAAAAACTTGGTGCTCATCGTCTGCGTCTCCTTAGGTTGTTAGCACTTCCGCCATTCCCCCAAGCAGAGCATTCGATTGATTCGTTTATTTTTTTTGGATTGCTATCAAAACAGAAATGGCGCAGGGAATCTATCGCTCGAATCACCCCTACACACTGCGGTCCTAGGAAAACCTTACGTACTAAGGGTAAGAAGCAAATAGAAACCTACGCCAAACTTGCATATATCTAGGAAGCACAGGATGCACCCTCTCCATACTAGGTACGGAAAGGGCACACCTATGCCCGTGTATATACACGATAAGCGAAGGCGGCTACCGCTGTCTTCATCTGAGTACGAACATGAAATTTCCTAGGTTTCAGTGTGTCAGATAAAAACGTTGATACACGTCTTTCTTATTATGATAGGCCAAGCCATGGACTTTACAGGGCCGGCAACTCATTGCCAGCCATCCACGGCAAGACGATTGCAAAGCTAATGCAAACGAGCACAATGAAAGTTTGCTTTCAAATTGCCGAGTGCAGCTTAGCTTATGCAAAGGTACGGAAAAGAAATGGAAGCCGCAAATTTTAGGGCAAGAAAATTGCAGATTCTAAAGCAATCCCGACAAATCTATCTTATAGTTGGTCGGGAGTTGCTGCTCCTTTTGGATAAACATAGCCATGTAGATTGGAAGATAAGTAACCTTGCCCACTTGCTTCACATTGTCATTGCATAGCACATAACCTCTTGGAATCTTATAGGTAGTAGAATTCAACACATTGGACAGAGCCTTATGACGCTCATAATCCTTACCCGATTTCACCTCTATCGGCAACACCTCGCCATTTTGCTCCACCACAAAATCCAACTCTCCCTGTCGCTTGCTATTGTAATAATACAATGGGAAGCCATGGGCACATAATTCCTGAGCCACAACATTTTCATATACGGAGCCGAAATTGATGGAAGGCTCATTGTCGAGAATTTTCAATTGAATGCCATCTGCATAGAGACTTGCCAGAAGACCGATGTCACCCATGAACAATTTGAAGAGATTACGACTACTGGAGAGTATCAATGGCACCATCGGTTCCTCTACATTGTAAACAGGCAGAGCCACTCCTGCATCCTTGAGCCACAAGAAACTATTCTGGTAACGCGAGAACTTTAGATTCTCATTTAAGTTTTTGAGAATGAATCGCTTGTTCTTGGCATCAAGCTCAGCAGGAATTCTTTCGAATATCTCCTCTATGTAAAGCTTATGGTCAGGATCATATTTAGCTATGTCTTGTTTATACATTCGAACTATGGAGCGCTGCTCTTCCATCACTTCTTGCAAATTATTGGTGTCCAAGTATTTCACAACGGCAGCAGGCATTCCACCAACAATGAGATAAAGACGGAATGTCTCCATCATCTTCTCATGTATAAATTCATCCACAGCAGTACCCTTGTCGAAATGCTCCTTTAACACCTGAATGATTTTGGCATTGATGCCCAGGGCGGACGCAAACTCCTCAAAGTCCAAAGGATACATATCCTTGATTGTCACATAGCCCACTGGAGCCGAGCGTAAATTCTTTATCTCGACACCCAACAAACTTCCACTTAATATATAGCGATAACTACCTTCCTCGACCAAGAACTTGATGGCGGTAACAAGTTCGGGGCACTCCTGCACTTCGTCAAAGAAAACAAGCGTCTTCCCCTTGACTAAATTTTGTTTCGTTATAGTGGATAGACGCAGCAAGATATCCCGACTGCTTGTTGCCTTGCTAAAAACACTAACCAAGCCAGGGTTCTCGATAAAGTTGATTTCCACAAAATGCTCGAAATGCTCATACCCAAAGCGTCGGATAGAATAGGTTTTTCCTATCTGCCTAGCTCCAGTAAGCAACAATGCCTTTTTATTTTGTTCAAAAAAGCACTCTAAGTAACTGTCTATCTTGCGCTTAACCATATCTTTGTCCGCTTTTCTAATACTAAAGAACCTATTTTGTCCGTTTTTCCAAGGCAAAAATACTATATTTTGTCCGTTTTTCCAAGGTTAAATCGGTCTATTTTGTCCGTTTTTCCAAGATTTAACGTTTGACAACCCTTCTACGATTATGATTCCCCGTCATTAATCAGCATACAGTTTCATCGTGTCTTGTCGCGTGAACGCCAGTTCCTTGTAGAAGTCCCGGAGATAGGCGGAGACCTCAGACTTGTCGTCGGCTGAGACGAAGAGGTTGTTGCCCAGCTGACGTTCCAGCGTTGTCAAACCGTCGGACAGCGACTCGATTTCTCCCTCGTAGTCCCTCCCGTCATCGGGACTCTTGCGGATGCGATGATACTTGATGTCCTCGGCAAGGGCATTCTTCATCTCCACCAGCTTGTCGGCAAAAGGGGCGAAGAGGGCACGAATCACGATGCTGCGGATAGCATCTCGCTCCTCCGGCTCTTGCCAAAGGCAATGATAGATGGGAAGGAGGTCGCAAACCGCCACTTCCCCACGGTCTTGCATGAAGGCGGAAGTACGGAGCAAGCGGACGATGTTCTTCCAGCGGCGGTCGCTCACATAGATATTCCTGCGCTCGGCAGCCTCATCCACGTTCACGGCACGTAGGCTCTTTCGGATGGAGGAAATGGCATCGAGGACAGCCTCGCTCACACCAATCCCGCTAATCTCCTTTGACCATTCCTGATATTCCTCAGCAGAAACAGCTGTTGGATTCTTCACTCTTCGTTCTTCACTCTTCACTTCCAACAGCATCTCCCGGAAATTCTTCTCTTGTCTGATCGGTCTGCTCTCAATGCGAATCACGAATCTATCCCAAAGAGCCTCCAATCCCTCGCCCTTGGCGGGCAACTCATTGCTTGCCGCCACAAGGAGTTTCAAAGGAAGATGAATCTCCCGGTTGCCATTGCGGAAGAGTTTTTCGTTGATGACGGTGAGAAGGGTGTTCTGGATGGCAGGCCCCGCCTTCCATATCTCATCAAGGAAGACAACATCGGCAGTGGGCAGATACCCGTCCACCGCACGCTCGTAAGTGTCCGAAGTCTTCAACTTCTGAATACTCACGGGACCGAAGATCTCGTCGGGCGTGGAGAAGCGCGACATCAGATACTCGAAGCTCTGCGCATCCCGGAAGGCTGTCTTCAACTGCCTTGCCACCATACTCTTCGCCACTCCCGGAGGTCCCAAAAGAATAACGCTCTCGCCTGCCAGAGCGGCAAGGAGCGAGAGCGATATTTCGGTTTCCTTCTCATAGATGCCCTGGTTCATCTCCCGGAGCAACTGTTCGAATCTTTCTTTCATGTTTTTACTTTACATTTCCTACCTTGATCAAGTACTCGGCAATCTGAACGGCGTTCAGGGCTGCACCCTTGCGAATCTGGTCGCCAGTGAGCCAAAGAGTGTTGCCGTTGTCGTCAGCCAAGTCCTTGCGGATACGGCCTACATAGACATCGTCCTTGCCGGCACTCTCCAAAGGCATGGGGTAGATATAGTTCTGGGCATCGTCCTTCACCGTTACACCGGGAGCTGCCTCCAAAGCCTTGCGGATATCCTCCACTGCCAATGGCTTCTCGGTCTCAAACCATACGCTCTCTGAGTGGGAACGGAGGGAAGAAACACGCACACAAGTGGCACTGGTGCGAACGTCGGAGTGCATGATCTTGCGGGTCTCGTTGTACATCTTCATCTCCTCCTTGGTATAGTCGTTGGGAGTCATCTTGT
>CAVGEN010000174.1:0-3862 GCA_963628185.1 Waltera intestinalis
GAGCGTCGGATTCATAATCCGGAGGTCGTGGGTTCGGGTCCCACCCCCGCTACAAGGAACACTAACTTTGGGTTAGTGTTTTTTTATGCCCTAAACTTTTCCACATTTATCCTAGATTCTTGATAAAGTTATGCACAATAGTGTTCGTATCTGTGGATAATTGACCTATATGTATGGTTATCAATACTTGTTGCTAGGTACGGAAATGTTGATTTCTTGGTAAAATGATAAAAAAAGTGGTAAAAATAGGCTTTTTTCAAAATAAATTTGTATATTTGTGCGCAAAAATAACTTTTTGATAAATAATGGATAGAATATTGTTGAAGAGGATAGGAAGTTTCTTATACCTTGTTATATATATTGTTACCATGTTGTTGATAGTGAGTTGTCGCCAGCAACATAGAAAGTTTGTCATCGGTGTTTCTCAATGCTCCGAGGATATTTGGCGTGACAAACTTAATGATGAACTCAAAACGGGAGAATATCTTAATGATTCCATTATCGTAAAGTTGGCTTCGTCGAATGATGACAATGTGTTGCAAAATAAGCAGGTGAATCAGTTTGTAGATGAAGGAGTGGATTTGTTGGTGGTTTCCCCCAATCAGCTCAGTGCCATCTCCAAGGCTGTGGAGCGTGCTTATGATAAGGGGATTCCTGTGGTTCTCTACGACCGTAAGGCTAATACTGACAAATATACTGCTTTTATTGGCTGTGATAACTATGCCATCGGCAAGGCGATGGGTAACTTTATCGTGCAGCAACTGCATGGCAAGGGGCGCGTCGTGGAAATCCGCGGTTTGGAAGGCTCTTCGCCAGCCATGGAGCGTCATCGTGGATTCGTGGATGTCGTTAAGTGCAGCCCAGGTGTAAAAGTTGTAGCTTCGGAGACTGGCGACTGGAAGGAGGAAAGTGGAATCAAGGCGATGAAGCGTGTCCTGAAGAGGACGCAAGACTTCGATTATGTTTTTGCTCATAACGACCGTTTGGCTTGGGGCGCTTACGTGGCTGCCCAACAGATGGGTGTGAAGCGGCCTTATAAATATACGGGTGTGGATGCCATGGCTACCGAGGGAGGTGGCTTGGAATTGGTGCGTGACGGTGTGTTCGAGGCTTCCTATCTCTATCCTACCAAGGGCGATGAGGTTATCTCGTTGGCTATGAGGATATTAAGAAAGCAACCTTACGAAAGAGATAATTATCTGCGTACCTCCATCATCACCAAAGACAATGCCGAACTCACTTTGATGGAGGCGAGGGATGCTGAACGGCAGTCCAAGAATTTGAAGGTGCTCCACCAGCAGGTTGACCAATATCTATCAGATTATAACTCGCAGAAGTTCTTGCTGATAGGCTTGTTTGTCTTTCTTTTGGTTTGTATCATAGCGGCGGTTTCCATTTTCCGAGGATACCTTGTCAAGACGAGGCTTAATGAAGAACTCTCTAGTAAAAATGGTGAGTTGAAAAGACTCAATGAGGAGGTGATGGAACTGACCCACTCCCGACTGGTGTTCTTCACGAATATCAGCCACGAGCTTCGCACGCCGTTGACCTTGATAGCTGACCCCGTGGAAATGCTCTTGGAGGAAGGAGGCATCAAGGGAAAGAACCGTGAGCTTCTGAAGATGGTTCAGCGCAATGCCAAGGCTTTGCAACAACTCGTTGGTTCCATCCTCGACTTCCGTAAGATACAGAATGGAAAGATGGAGTTGACGCTCAGTCGTTTCAACATCGTGAAGGCTTTGAAGGTGTGGACGGGCGATTTCGCCTTGACCGCCAAGCGCAAGAATATACGTCTTCATCTAGATGTGGAGGAATATAAGGGTTCTCCCGAAATCATAGCCGACGAGGAGAAGATTGCCCGTGTGGTGTTCAATCTTCTGAGCAATGCGATGAAGTATAGTCCTAAGGACGGTGACATCTATGTTTCCTTGCGAGACGAAGAGGGCTCCCGGCTCAGAATTGATGTCCGCGATACGGGAAATGGCATTGCCAAGGAGGAAGTTCCCAGGGTGTTTGAGCGTTTCTTTCAGGCAAAGGGTGCGGCAAGTGGCACAGGTATCGGACTGGCTTTGGTGAAATCGTTTGTGGAACTGCATCATGGCGAGGCAAAGGTGGAGAGCGAACTGGGGAAAGGTTCCGACTTCTACTTTGTAATTCCGTGCGAACAGGAGGGTGAATTACAAGTTATCCACAAAGTTGATGATAATGTGGATAACTCTTCAAACGGTTCATATACAGAGGATAAGCCGTATGTAAATGAGAGCGTTCTGCAATATATCGACGATGATGACAAGAAGTGTGGAAAACTCCAGCAAGTGATCGGGGAGTCGGGTGACAAGCCCACCTTGTTGATTGTGGATGACAACAATGACATCCGCCAGTATGAGCGCACACTCTTGCAGGATTCCTATGTCGTATTGGAGGCTTCCGATGGTAAGGAGGGATTGGAAATCGCCAAGAAGGAGATTCCCGACCTCGTGATTTGTGATGTGATGATGCCCGTGATGGATGGCTTGGAGTTTACCGAGCAGTTGAAGACCCACACAGCCACTTCCCATATCCCGGTCATCATGCTCACGGCGAAAAACCTAGAGGAGCATCGTGCCGAGGGCTATGAGCATGGAGCCGATTCTTACATCACGAAGCCATTCCATAGTAAGGTGCTTCTGGCACGCATCGGAAACCTGTTGAAGCAACGTAACCTGTTGAAGAACATTTATCAAGGTGCGGCGAAGACGGTGGAGCAACGGATTGACGAGTCGCAGCTCGACAGCCGTGACAAGCAATTTATAAAACAGCTCCATGTCATTATCCAGAAGAACCTCGCCAACAGCGAGTTTGGAGTGGAGGACATTGGTAAGGAAATTGGCTTGAGCCGTGTGCAGCTCTATCGCAAGGTGAAGGCGATGACGGGTTCTTCGGTTGTCGATTTACTCCGTAAGGCTCGCTTGGCAAAGGCACATCGTTTGCTCGAAAGTCGCAGCAGGAGTATCAGTGAGGTGGCCTACGAGGTTGGTTTCTCCGCACCTTCTTATTTCACCAAGTGCTTCAAGGATGAGTACGGAATGTTGCCGGGAGAAGTGGGAGGCTGATTCTATGCAAGACAAGTGTCGGCTCCTTGGATAAAAATAGATGGGAATTATTTGGTAGTTCCAAGAGTTGTTTGGTGACTTGTGGATAGGCCAGCATCCTACGCCGTTATTGTGTACAAAAAATAAATTTTCTTTGTTACAATCGGTGTTGCGACGAAAGCAGCAGCCTCGAATACTCGTTGGCGTTAGAGACCATGGCTACGGTATTCTCTCTCGTTCTCTGCCTGCTTGTAAGTATTGGGCTTTGCAACTCAATGCGAGTCATGACATGAAAGAGGAACGGCATCAAGCAATGAGGGCGCGGAAACCAGATTTTATTTTGGTTGTCAGCAAAGGAAATGGTGTGGAAGATACAGAGAGCAGAGACCCTCGGTTCTTTAACGTTCTCCGTGCGAGTGGTTACCGTCAGTGTTACGTTATGGTAGCTAAGAATGGTAAAATCGTAAAGAAAGCGGTGCCTGTGTATGCGAAAGAGTAGAGGTGTACGGCTTATTTCCTGATTTCGCCAGTCTTTCTGAAAGTTAAGATTCCAAATTTGCGTATTTTCAATGCTATGTCTATCTTTGCATCGTGTAACATACAAATAATCATGATGTTCCGTAGAATTAGTACAAAGAGGAAAATATGAATAGGATGTTTAGCCTGAATTATTCATAGCCTCTCAATTTAGAGCATTCTAACACGTTTTTTTACTTCAAGATAGAGCCGTGTTGCCAAAAACGATAGAGAGTTTAACATGTTCCTTGTTAAAAACGGCGGATTTATCTAAC
>CAVGEN010000175.1:0-1878 GCA_963628185.1 Waltera intestinalis
TAGACGCTTGCCGTACAGCGGTCAATAATAGATTTCTGCACTGCGCCGAGGTTGTTGCCGCCGATAAGCTGTTCACACAGGGACATAATGAACTCAGATTTTAAAATGACGGGGTTCGCACCGTCGCCATATTCTCGGTTCATATCCATCGCATTGATGTGGGTGGGAGAAGTGGCAGAGATGTTGATGATCTCGCCGCCCAACGCCCGCACAAGGGGAGTGTATTCCCGTTCCGGATCGATTAGCAAAATATCCGAATCACCAGAAAGCATCTGATTGATGATTTCATTCTTGGCAGTAAAGGATTTACCGCCGCCGGACACACCCAAAATGAACTCATTACCGTTGAGAAGCTGTCTGCGGTCGGCAATGATCATATTCTTGGAAATGACATTCTGACCGTAGTAAACGCCGTTGGTATGGCAAATGTCCTGCACTCGGAACGGAATAAAGACCGCAAGGCTCTCTGTGGTCAGAGTACGGAACGAATCAATCTTGCGGACACCGAAGGGCATCGCCGTGTTCAGCCCGTCAAGCTGCTGAAACTTGAGAACGCCGAACTGACAAAGATGCTTTCTTGCCGTGGTGAGCAGGGCTTCAGTGTCATTGTCAAGCTGTTCCTTGGTGTCTGCCGTGTGAACCATCGTCAGGACAGCAAACATCATTCGCTGGTCACGGGTCGTCAGGTCGTCAAGGAACTCCTTCATCTCCTTGCGCTGCTGTTCAATGTCGTAGGGAAGCTGTGCAGAGAAATTGTTGTTGGCGTTCTGCCGACGCTGCCAGTTAGTCGCATTGGTTTCCACACCGAGCAGACGGCTTTCCGCTTCCCGCACGGCTTCATCCGTGGGTACGGGGATAACATCAATGGACATCATCAGATTGCGGTTGAGGTCGGTCATTTCCGCTACCATACTGTCCTTGATATAGGATGCGTATTCCCGCAGGAACAGCACTCTGCCGTAGCGTTCTCCGATCTTGAAGTAGTCTTTCTCAAGCTCCATCGAATCAGGGCAGATAAAATCCTTGAAGTCGTGACCCTTTCTGCGGGTTTCCTTGATGTCGAAGCGGAACTCCGTTTCTTCACCGGCACGGTAAAAGTCGTGGAAAATACGGAGCCGTTCATCCGGCTCCAGCTCCACGCACTTGCTGCCGAGCCGCCCGAAGTGGGCGATCAGGTCAGCACCCACACGGGCAAAGTAGTTTCTCGCATCCTCCACATTCTTCTTACACACCGAAATGGTGATATATTTCTCCTGAATGATAGAGTTTGCGCCGGTCGCTTTTTCAAGAAGCATCCGGTTATATTCCTCACGGTACTCATCAAGAGCATCGCCTGTCAGAGGAATGAGAATCGTTTTCTCAAAATCCGCACGGTTTAGTCTGCGGTTGTTGATGGTGATCTTGGTGGTTGCGCCGCTGTCAAAGCTGTTGAGCAGTTCCGAATACTCAAGGAACATTGCTTCCTTGTCCTCACGGCTGGCAACGGCATAGTTGATGTCACTGAACTTGTAGGTCTTGGAGAACTTATCTCTGCCCACCTGAAAAATACCGTCGTCGAAAATTGCCTTGATGGGGATCACATCCTGAACTCCTCTCGGCACAACAAATCGTTCTTTGTCCTGCTTGAGCAGGTTGCGAAGCGTTTTAATCATTGGCTTTCAATACCTCCTTCTGCTTGTGTTCCATTTCAGGCTTCATCATTTCGTAGTAGGTGTTGGTGGAACGGAAGGTCAGCTTCTTCGGCATAAGGAACTCGGATTTGAACCAAGCCCATACAAACTTTTCCGCCGTCATTCCGTTGTATTTGATAAAGCCGAGAGCCGCAAAGGGTGCGGCTCCCAAAATGCACATCCACGATACGGTTTCCGTGCCGACATA
>CAVGEN010000175.1:2589-3733 GCA_963628185.1 Waltera intestinalis
AGCGGTATGCTTTCAAAGAATCCGCATTCCTCAACGCTGGTAATCAAATCAGGCGGCAAGACTGTTTGCTGTGGTGTTGAGAAACCCGCCGAACCCATTATCGTCGAGATCGTGCCTTGGACGATATTAAACAGGGCAAGCATAAGCTCCATACCGTAGGTGATGGCACCCTTGGCGATGGCAAAACGAACGAACAGCTTCAGAGCGTGTTCCGGTTTCTTGACTTCTGTGAACGAGCCGCAGGTTTTGACCATGCCGGCGACGAAGAACAGCACAAGGAGTGCAAGTCCGATAGACTGCACTGCGCCGTTGATGTTGACGATCACGCCCCATATTCCACCGCCTTTGAAGTCCTGTGGCGTTGTCGTGATAAGCTGCCAAATCTCTGCCAGCTTCTCGTTCCAAGTTTCCAATGCGTTTTCAAGGTTTTGTACGACCCAGTTGTCGCTCACGAAAAGCACCTCCCTTCATAGTTTTGGGGTGTTCCTGAAAAGCCAGGAACACCCCACGGTGTGAACAAACTCAGCCGACGATCAGGTCGAGGATCTCCTTTGCAAAGGTGATAATGACACCACCCGCAAGGGTCAGGAAACCGTTGGCTCTCTGAGAAGGATCGTGGGACTTGAGCGAAAGACCGACCTGCACAATACCGAAGCCAAGCAGGATAAGACCGATGGCTCGGATCAGCCCGAAGATAAAGCTGGACAGATTGTTGATGACTGTAATGGGGTCGCCGGCTGCAAATGCCGTGACGGAAGTGCCGAGGACGAGTGCCGCACCCATAATGACGGAGCAGTAGATGCGGAAACCCTTTCTGACCTTGCCGGTCATAGGCAGCTTAGTGGAATGCTTTTCGGTGTTCTTCTTAAAGATGTTCATAAGTGTTACCTCCATAAATTCAGTTAGTATTGAAATCCTCATCGGAGAGGAGTTCGTAATTGGTTTCTGCTACTTCGATTTCGGGAGCCTTGTTTTTATCAAAGCTGATAAGCTCGATGGTAGCAACATCGGACTTCACCTCGCCGTGCGTGTAGACACCGGCGTTTCCGTCTGCGGTCATTGCCACATTCGGATGCTTGAGAATATCGTACTTGAAATCAAGCACGGGTCGCTCACCTCGGATAAAGAGAATGGCATATTGGTT
>CAVGEN010000176.1:0-3723 GCA_963628185.1 Waltera intestinalis
AGTTGTTCTTATCCCTTTGCTCATGTGTATCAATAAACAGCCTCACATTTCGGTTAGCTTCTCATGATCGGATTTCCTCATGTCACGCCATTCTTGTCTCTGTTGCTGCTTCCGTTTCACAAATTCATCGTACTCACCACGATTACGGTTCATGGTATCAATGAGGAATTGGGCCATTTTGTGCATCTGGGTTGTAAACAAAACTGGGATAGCGTTGCCATCTTCTGCATAATGGCTGATGCTGTGGGCTATTCCTTCTTGCATGTGTTCGAAAGCCGTGATAGAGTTCAAACCTCCAGCAATTACCGTGTGTCCCAAATGCTTCAGCTCTTGGCTACGCTTATTTGGGGCAAGTGGCTCAATACTTGCAAGGTCTTCTTCCGGCTTGTCGCAGAAACAGTAGTATAGCCAAATCTCGAAGCAAGGGTTGCTGATTATCCATTGCCCCGTATCTTCTTCCTTATGGCTCTTTTGGATCTTTACCAATTGCTCGTAGAATTCATCCACATCTGACAATAGGAAAACTTTGTCCATTTCATCCAAATGGAAAACTCTATCGTTGATGGAGAACGTCTTTGTCCTTTGGATTTCATCCCATTGCTTTTGCATCTGGTAAGGCTGTAGCCCCTGGCCTTCTTTGGAGATGAATGTCACCCTCAAAGAGTGTAAGTCTCGTTGACGAATCAATGTCCGCAGAAAATCGCGTTCTCTTTTTTCACCGCCAGAGATAACGCAGACGATGCTATACGACATCACACCATCCGTTTTCTCATAGCCCTTCAATTGACGAGGAACTACAAATGAGGTCCCCTTAGTATTATCTACCAAGGGAAGTTTATCCTCACTCGGCTTTGGCATCAAATCGAGTGCCTTGGGTTGCCGTTTATATGATAGCCTTCTCTTATTGGGCATTGTCTTCTATCAGCTTAACAAAACGAATAGCTCCATAACGTCCCTCGTTATATCCTCGATACGGAGAGATTGTATGATGCTCTTTGAAGTCATTGTGAGAATAGAGTATAGAAGCACCATCACGCTTATCTACAAACCAAATCTCATCCGAACGGAGTATGTTTTTCTCGTCCAGCAATTGATTGTCATGGGTGGTGAATATCAACTGGCCGTTAGTACCCTCTGTTTTTGCAAAATACTCTACGATTCCTTTCACCATAGTAGGGCTAAGGCAGCAGTTGATTTCATCGACAGCTACGGTCTTGCCCTGTTTGCAAGCATAATACAGAGCAGGAAGCAGCGTCAACGCTCGGATTGTACCGTCAGACTGCATGCTGGTATCGAGCTGTCCGATATAACCATTCTTTCCTACATTGTCAAAGATGAGCTGATATACCTTGCGAATTCCGTCCTTGACATTGATGGAAAGCACAGGCGTGCTATTGGCACTTAGAGACATCGATTTCACTTTGTCTATGTTGTCGGGCAAATTCTTGGCGATAGCGATGTGTTGTTTTGCCCAACTGTCAAAATCGGATTCCAGAAGATTCATGGCGTTCACGCCAACGCCCAAACAATGTACGAGTCCTTTTACGAACTCCATCATAGGTTCGTTGTCACGAAGCAAATCTATCAAGGTGGGCAAGAATGAGTGGATACCTATAATCTCCAACTTACTCTTAAACCATTTGGCCGCCCGTCCACACCGATCGTCAGTCACAATAGGGAACTCACCGTTCAATGCCATCAGAGAGGACATAGGATTCCTGACCAACAGTTTCTTTATGGCATCCATAATAGTAGAGTCCACTTCTTTGGCAAATGTGACTTCTCTGCTTTTTCGCTCATAAATTAGGTCAAGTTTTCCATCTTTGGGGAATGACTCATAGAGTCCCTCCTTTACCACATTTTTAGTGCCGATTTCTATCTCATAAAAGTAGAATCGTTTATTATATTCAAATTCTACAGACAATGAGATGGGAGCATTGTCAACATTATCCTTCAACAGATAGAAGTACTTGTCAATCTCAATGTGCTTGGCAAAGTCCTTATCCAAGGCAAAAGCCCGAATAAACTCCATCGCCTTCACCAAATTTGACTTGCCAGCTCCATTCTGTCCATAGATGGCTGCCTGTTTGAGCAAAGGAACATCGCTCAAATCCGTATATACGTGATTGGCCATCTGAGTTCTTTTCATGTTGGGGAACATGTCAAACTGAACCTCCTCGTCAAACGAAAGAAAGTTCTTTATAATCAGTCGGAGTAACATAATGCCAAATTTTGAGGGTTATTACATTTGTTTTGTCGGTTTCGCAAGAACGTGTCCGATTCTGATGCAAAGTTAGTGACATTTTCTTTCATCCGTGAATTTTTCACGTGAAATCTTCATGCATGTATGATGTTTTAATGGCTTACAAATATAAAAATGATGTATAGATACATATTTTAGGCATAAATGTGCTTGTCTATGTACAAAAAGAACGAAGAGGACTTCGCATTTATCACTTCCGAGATTTATCTGAAATTATTGTGCAAAGGTATTTGTTATGCCTTATCGCTTACAAGGTCAGGGCTTCGCTTGGCTTGCAAAATCTCCACACCTATGGGTAGTATTTTGCAACCAAACCTTGCATCGATGTGCATAACACCTTTTGAACGCACATAATTTCTAACAAATCCCGGAAGTAGTTTTACTACGAAAGGGAAATGAAATTTAAGCGAGAGTAAAGATGAAGTTTAACTTCGGCTTTTCCGAGCGACTATTCATTCGGCAGAGCCAAATAAAATTTTTGAAGCATGAGCAATATTTGCGACACACAGTACAAGGTGAGAGGTTCACGCAAGGCATTGAGTGACCTTTGGAACACCCTTCAGATGATGGAGGTGAACAGTAAGAATGTCTATCTTCACAAGTTGGCAGAACATTACGGCATTGACTATGAGCATCGTGGCATATCAGTCCGTGGACAAATCTATTGGGCAGAGTTTGAGGATGACGAGGACGGAGGTCTGTTGTCATTCGACACCGAAAGCGCATGGTCTGCCTGTGACCAGTTCTTCGATGAACTTAACAAGGTGTTGGGCTACGAACTTTCCATAAGTTATCGTGAGGTGGAATGTGGATGCGAAATATTCCATGTGCATGATGAAGGTAACTTCTTTCCCGAGGAGTGTTGCGTCAGTGCTTCTGGCGGCAACTTCGAGGATATTTGCGAAGATGCGTTTGACACCATCGGCGATGCCATCAAAGAATGGTGTGAGAAGACCGGCATTAGCCAAGGCGAGCGCACCGATGATGAGATGGTGGACTTTATCAATGAATATGAGTACGACACGGAAGACACCTACTATTATATTCATCCATTCGATTTTGATTAGAACCAACCGCAAGGGGCGGAGTTCACAACTTCTGCCCTTTGCATAACACTTTTGAATTATGAAGAGACTAAGAAAGAAGCAGATTGGGAAAGTCGTTTGCACCATTCTTCAGCAATTAGCTTTTACAACACCAGTCAATGTGGTGTATAGTTGGGGCATAACAAACAAGGTCGCTACCCAAATCAAGGTCACCGTTGATGGACAGGAACGCATTGTGGCTGCCTTGATGATTGAAGCCTATGGTTTTAATTATTGCGGAAAACTATATATCACTTTGAATAGCGCCAAACAACAATTTGGCTTGTACACAGAGCGAAATGGGATGCTTCGCGAGGAAAGCAACAATATTGCATTTGCTGACTTGGGCAAAGTCCTTGATGACCTAATTGAAAC
>CAVGEN010000177.1:0-3709 GCA_963628185.1 Waltera intestinalis
GTTCGTAACCGAAATTGTGCTTTGAATAAACCATAGTTTTTACTTTTTCTGTCGTAGTATAATAAAGAAGTTTGACATATCCGTATCAACCAATATTCCCTCTCTTTCAAGAAGTTCGTGCCACTCACAGCGGTTGTCGTGCCAGTTGTTCAATATCACGCTGAACATACATTTTTCGATACTGTCCGTAGTCTGACTCAAACGCTTTTCCATGTCAGCTCGCTTTTGTTTCTTGGCCTCTACAGTCTGATGAAATTCTGCAATAATCCTTTCAAGTTTGTCACGATGCTGCATAATTTCATTTGCATCCTCATAGAGTTTCAGAAGGCTTTGCGTTGCTTTTGCGTCCAACTCTTTCGGGTTGGAGATGCTGGAGGCAACCTCTTCACAGTTGCTGAGTCCTGTAAAGGGTGCCTCCATACACACCTTCAAGGTGGTCTTGCCACGAACCTTATACCATCCTGTCAGTTGGCATTCGTTACTGCCCTTGTTGTAGAGAACGCTTATTCTGTTCTTGCGAATTGCCATGATTGCTTTTCATCTTGCATCTTTGTGAACTTGGTTGATATACAGTTGCGTCAAGTCCTTTTCCACCATGGAGAACGTGGAGAGCATGTCCATCTTGGCGGAATCATCAAATGTCTTCGTTACGGACAGTCCTGCAAAGGGACTTGTCATAGTAACGCGGAAGGTGTCGTCGGAGAGCATATCGCAGAAGCCCTCCAGATGACACTCTTTTCCGTCGATTATGGGATTGATATCAATGTCAAATCTAAACATAGCCATTTCCTTTTTTTAGAACAATCCCCATTCTGCCAACTTCTCGAAACCGCCGATGCTCTGGATATATTGGCGTGCAACCTCTACTATCTCGGCGTAGGGCTTGCCGTCAATCTCCGTGTCGCCGATGGCACAGAATAGTTCCACAGGCTTGCCTGTCTGCTGCGCTTTGAGAAAGGCATAGATATTGACTGACACGTCGGCCTTTGACAAGTCCTTGCCATGCAGACCACCACCTGAAACCGACTGTGCCATGTCGGAACCCAGCTTGCGGTTGGTTGCCCCAGCATCCACATCCGTGCCACCCGTCCAGTCGCCGAGCGGATTGATGATGGCATCAGGATATGTCTTCCTCAACTCCTCTGTCGGGGCATTGCTCTGGCAGATGATGAGTTTGCCGTCGCCCAACACATACTTGCCGTCGGAGGGATATGAGGCATAGATGTCGCGAGCTATTCGTGAGAGCTGCTTCTCCTCATCGGTAAGCGGAATGCCCTTGAAGATGCCGTTGTCGCCGCATCGCATTTCTCCGTCTTGGTTGTGGGCAAGGATAGGGTCTTGTGCAACCATGACGAGTGACACCTGTAGGTGGCTGCGCCATGACGTAATGCGGCTAACAATCCGCTCTACCTCTTCTTGCGTAATCTCCACGCTGCTCTCTATGAAGAGGTTGGCCACCCCATGCCCGAGAAGCACCTCTACGGCAATCTTGGGGTTCTCCACTTTGCTGTATGCCAAGTCAACGATGGCACCAGCGATTCTGTCTGCCACCTTATCTGGGTGGCTTGGGTTTACTTTTTCTATCATTGTTCTTGTTCCTTTATACTCATTTTTATTATTCTTATTCCTTGCAAAGGTACGTTGCCGTCTTGCCCATATAGCAAATGTACATGAAATGCTTTCTCAGCGCATTGCTTTCAGCCTGCAGTTGCTGACCGCATGCTGCATAAAGTCCACGTTTCAGGTTGTGCAACAATCCTCTTTTCGCCTTGCCCTCTACTGATTGACCTGTCAAGGCTCCACTGGCTGCATCCCATGATAACAATGGAGCACCTTTCTTGCCAGCCTCCTTGTTGTATGCCTCCACTTCCTTGGCGAGTTCCTCGGCATATTCCGTGTCGCGCAGTTTGTCTGGTGAAAAACGGAAATCCATGTGGAAGCAGGCAGGATTGTCCTGAAATTTGTAGCGTTCCCGTTGCTGGAAGTTTCTTTCGCCTTCGAACCGGAAGACGAGTCTTGCCACCTCGCTGTATAGATAGGCTGCCATCTTGTAGTCGCCACCGCAATCTAACGTATATTGTCCTCTACATACTTTGTCTTTGGAGTAAAGACTGGCATTCTCCAATTTCAGAAAACGCATTTCCTGATCACTGTTCAACTGAATCTGAATGACCAAGTGGGGGATGTTGGTGATTCTGTTCACGCAGTATACTCCATCGTTGATTTCAATTGCGTCCCAGTTGTCAAATGATTCTTCAGCCACAGCCTTTTTATCAAAGGTCTCCACCTGTTTGTCAGTCCAAAGGCAGAAACTGTTCAGAGGGTCATGTTTCATGCGCTCTACCATTCCCTGGAGTGCCGTTTCAAGTCCTTGCATCACATTCACCTTCTCAAGGCGAATATAGTTGTTGTTTGATTCCATAGTTATTGTATTTTGTTCATGATTTCTGCATCGTTGTGTCTCTTTATTCACCATTCTCTCTACTGAAGAACTTTTCCACTTCATGGAGGTCAATGGGTTCGCCTTCAAGGATGTCGGACAGCGTGTCGTGCATGAACTTGTTGCGCTCCCGTATGGCAGCTATCTTCTCTCTGCGTACTCTCGACCGCTCTTTCTGATATTCAGGAGTGTTGCCGTCACGCTCTTGCCTCATACGAAGTTCTCCATTGGAATAGTCCATGATGGCGGCTGTCTTTCCACCAATTTGAATGTGATTGTCTGCATCAGCAAGCAAGAAGAATTCCCTGTTTCTTTGTTCCAACCTGTCTTTGGGATAGCCGAGGATAGTTCTGCCATCCATCAATTCCAATTCATCTTTTTCCATCATCTTCTGAAAGTTTTTCTATAAATTCCCTCACTTCCTGCATCGACACGTTCATGTAGCCTTCAGGAAATAGACTTTTCAATGTGTTGTGTGTCAGCGTTCTCAGTTTCTCCACGTATTCATTCTTCTCCTTGCGAAGCGGTAACGCCATCCACCAACGTTGGTATTCAGTCGGAGTTATCTCATGGGTATGCAGCCTCTTGAGCATCGTGCGGCGAACCCCTCTAATTTCTTGCATCAGGACATCAATCTTTGCTTGGAGTCGGTCAGCCTCTTTTACCAATTCTACAAGTTGCGTGAGCTTGGTTTCCATCTTTACCCAACGGAGTTTCTTCAATATGATTTCGCACCTGTCTTCAGAAGACTGGTATCGTTCCTCCCAAAACTCAGCAGCTTTCTTGTACAGGAAGGCATCCACGGCACTCTTGTCGTAATCGCCCCGTCCCTCCTTTGACAAGACGTCTACCACCTGTTGCAGGGAATAACTCTCGCAAGTTGCCTTAGCCTCGCCGTATTTTCTATTGATTTCCATAAAGGTGGGCCAGATATATCGGAAGTTAGGTATTTGCACCGTCTCCACTTTTCCGTCCTCAAAGACCACATCGCACTTGTTGCATCCCGACAACGGCGAACCGGCTATGCGGCAAACCAGACTTTTTCTGCCACTCTTGTCAATGCTCGTCGTATATTTGCAGCTCGTCCAAAACTCCAGATATACACCGAGTGTTGGGTCGTGGAATCCGCTCGTTCCGCTATATGCCAGTCCGCTCTGTATAGGGACTAGTGCCAAGAACATGCGGCTGTCACTCAGTATGCGGTCTTTGTTGGCAAGGAAAAAGAACGCATGGTCATAAAACAGTTTCAGCTCTGCTTGCTTTTCTGCA
>CAVGEN010000178.1:0-3701 GCA_963628185.1 Waltera intestinalis
AATTTCGCTACCTTAGGACCGTTATAGTTACGGCCGCCGTTCACTGGGGCTTCGGATCACTGCTTCATCTTTCGATTGACAGATCCTCTTAACCTTCCAGCACCGGGCAGGTGTCACCCCCTATACTTCGTCTTGCGACTTCGCAGAGAGCTGTGTTTTAGTTAAACAGTCGCTTGGGCCTCTTCACTGCGGCTTAATTGCTTAAGCACTCCTTCTCGCTAACTTACGGAGTCATTTTGCCGAGTTCCTTGGCAACAGTTCTCTCGCTCACCTCGGGATTCTCTCCCTGCCCACCTGTGTCGGTTTTGGTACGGGCCGCATATGCATTACTAGAAGCTTTTCCTGGAAGCCGTCTCATGTGTCTTCGCTACTCCCCGAAGGTTTCGCTTACCTGTCACGTCCTAGCCTTTCAACTGCCGGATTTGCCTGGCAATCAGCCGCTACGCTTCGTCCTCAATCCATTAAGAGGATCACACTTTCCGTCTCCGTCACTCCTTCGCTCCATATACGGGTGCAGGAATCTTTCGCCTGCTTTCCATCCACTACGCCTTTCGGCCTCGCGTTAGGTCCCGACTTACCCAGGGCGGACGAACCTTCCCCTGGAATCCTTGGGCTTTCGGTGTGTAGGATTCTCACCTACATCTCGCTACTCACACCGGCATTCTCACTTCCATGCTGTCCACCGCTCCTCACGATACGGCTTCTTCCTGCATGCAACGCTCCCCTACCATATTCTAGGAATATCCGCAGCTTCGGTATCCGGCTTAGCCCCGGTACATTTTCGGCGCAGGGTCACTCGACTAGTGAGCTGTTACGCACTCTTTAAAGGATGGCTGCTTCTGAGCCAACCTCCTAGTTGTCTGTACATCTCCACATCCTTTTCCACTTAGCATACATTTTGGGACCTTAGCTGATGGTCTGGGCTGTTTCCCTCTTGACAACGGACCTTATCACCCGCTGTCTGACTGCCGAGCATGTTTCCGTGACATTCGAAGTTTGATTATGCTCAGTACCCCGAGATGGGGCCATCACATATTCAGTGCTCTACCTTCACGCAACTCTTAACTCGACGCTAGCCCTAAAGCTATTTCGGGGAGAACCAGCTATCTCCGGGTTCGATTGGAATTTCTCCCCTAGCCACAAGTCATCCGCTAACTTTTCAACGGTAGTCGGTTCGGTCCTCCATTGAGTTTCACCTCAACTTCAACCTGCTCATGGCTAGATCACCCGGTTTCGGGTCTGCAACATCCTACTTTCGCCCTATTAAGACTCGCTTTCGCTTCGGCTCCGGTCTTTCCTCCTTAACCTCGCAGTCTGTCGCAACTCGCCGGTTCATTCTACAAAAGGCACGCCATCACCCCTTAACGGGCTCTGACTTCTTGTAGGCATACGGTTTCAGGTTCTCTTTCACTCCGCTCCCGCGGTTCTTTTCACCTTTCCCTCACGGTACTGGTTCACTATCGCTCACTCGTTTATATTTAGCCTTGGCGGATGGTCCCGCCTGCTTCCGACAAGATTCCTCGTGTCTCGCCGTACTCAGGATTCCATTAGGCTTTGATCAGATTTCAACTACAGGGCTTGCACCTTCTTCGGCCGGGCTTTCAATCCCGTTCATCTATCCTCTCTCTTGCCACGTCATGGTCCTTCAACCCCGACCCTTAGGTCGGTTTGGGCTCCTCCCCTTTCGCTCGCCGCTACTCAGGGAATCACTGTTGTTTTCTTTTCCTCCGGCTACTTAGATGTTTCAGTTCGCCGGGTACCTCTCTCTAAGGCCATGTATTCACCTTAGGATGACAGCTCATGTCTGCTGCCGGGTTCCCCCATTCGGATACCCCGGGCTCTTCGTTTCCTTACAACTTACCCGGGCTTTTCGCAGTTTGGCGCGTCCTTCTTCAGTTTCGAGTGGCCAGGCATTCGCCGTACGCCCTTCCTTACTTAATCAGTGGTTCTCGTGTGTTTCGAGATTCGTTCTCTTCTCAAGAACTGTTTTTTACTGTTTTCTCAGTTTATCTTACAACTTTTCGTTATAGACCTTTTCTGTTATGTCTTTTCTTCATGTTGTTCAGTTTTCAAAGATCGATTTCTTGAGTAACTCTCCGGTCACTCAAAACTAAACAGGAATTCTTTCAACAAAACCTCTTCTTTCGCCGTTTCTTCTTTCTCCTTAGAAAGGAGGTGATCCATCCCCACGTTCCCGTAGGGATACCTTGTTACGACTTAACCCCAGTCATCGGTCCTGCCTTCGACGGCTCACTCCCCGAAGGGTTATGCCACCGGCTTCGGGCATTACCAACTCCCATGGTTTGACGGGCGGTGTGTACAAGGCCCGAGAACGTATTCACCGCGACATGCTGATTCGCGATTACTAGCGATTCCAGCTTCATGAAGTCGGGTTGCAGACTTCAATCCGAACTGAGACGACCTTTATGAGATTCGCTTGCCTTCACAGGCTCGCCGCTCTTTGTAGCCGCCATTGTAGTACGTGTGTAGCCCAGGCCATAAGGGGCATGATGATTTGACGTCATCCCCACCTTCCTCCGGTTTGTCACCGGCAGTCTGATATGAGTCCTCAACTTAATGGTAGTAACATATCACAAGGGTTGCGCTCGTTGCGGGACTTAACCCAACATCTCACGACACGAGCTGACGACAACCATGCACCACCTGTCTCCTTGATAACCTCTGTCATATCTCTATGCCTTCGCAAGGGATGTCAAGGCCTGGTAAGGTTCTTCGCGTTGCTTCGAATTAAACCACATACTCCACCGCTTGTGCGGGCCCCCGTCAATTCCTTTGAGTTTCACACTTGCGTGCATACTCCCCAGGCGGAGAACTTATTGCGTTAACTGCGGCACTGAGTTATTCCCCCAACACCTAGTTCTCATCGTTTACGGCGTGGACTACTAGGGTATCTAATCCTATTTGCTCCCCACGCTTTCGTGCTTCAGTGTCAGATGCAGACCAGACGGCCGCCTTCGCCACCGGTGTTCTTCCATATATCTACGCATTTTACCGCTACACATGGAGTTCCGCCATCCTCTTCTGCTCTCTAGCTCGACAGTTTCCAGAGCAAGTACGGGTTGAGCCCATACCTTTTACTCCAGACTTATCATGCCACCTACGCACCCTTTACGCCCAATCATTCCGGATAACGCTCGCCACCTACGTATTACCGCGGCTGCTGGCACGTAGTTAGCCGTGACTTTCTGGTAAGATACCATCACTCAGTCATCATTCCCTATGACTGCCGTTTTTCTCTTACAACAGAGCTTTACGATCCGAAGACCTTCCTCACTCACGCGGCATTGCTCGTTCAGGGTTCCCCCCATTGACGAAAATTCCCTACTGCTGCCTCCCGTAGGAGTTTGGGCCGTGTCTCAGTCCCAATGTGGCCGTCCGCCCTCTCAGGCCGGCTATGCATCGTCGCCTTGGTGGGCCGTTACCTCACCAACTAGCTAATGCACCGCAGGTCCATCCATGTTCATGGCCGTAGCCATTTTAATAACAGGGAAATGCTTCCCTCTTACCTATCCGGTTTTAGCATCCGTTTCCAGAAGTTATCCCGGGCACATGGGCAGGTTACCTACGTGTTACTCACCCGTTCGCCACTAGATCAAACAAAGCAAGCTTCGTTCTCTCTCGTTCGACTTGCATGTATTAGGCATGCCGCCAGCGTTCATCCTGAGCCAGGATCAAACTCT
>CAVGEN010000179.1:0-3685 GCA_963628185.1 Waltera intestinalis
ACCAATGTCATCAACTCGCTCTCGGGCAAGGTGGCTGGTCTCGTCGTGCAGAATACGGCTGGCGGCGCATCCGGTTCTACCCGTGTGCTCCTCCGTGGTAATACGGAAATGGCCGGCAACAACCAGCCTCTCTATGTAGTGGATGGTGTGCCATTGGACAACACAAACTTCGGCAGCGCAGGCGAATCGGGCGGCTACGACCTCGGTGACGGTATCTCGGCCATCAACCCCGACGACATCGAGACCATGACCGTATTGAAAGGTCCTGCTGCTTCGGCTCTCTATGGCAGCCGTGCTTCTCACGGTGTCATCCTGATTACCACCAAGAAGGCTGAGAAGGACAAGATTTCAGTGGAGTACAACGGCTCGTTCACCGTAGATACGCAGTTGGCCAAATGGGACGACATACAGGAGACCTACGGCATGGGCTACAACGGTGCGCTTCCTACCTCTTCCACTGCCGGCACCAATTCCAGTTGGGGACCGAAGGCCGACGACTTTGTCTATAAGTACTTCGACGGCGAGGAGCGTTCCTTCATGATGCACCCCAACAACGCGTCCGGGTTCTTCCGTACTGGTTTCACAACCCAGAACTCGGCCATTCTTTCTGTCAACTCTGGCAAGACAGGCATGCGTTTCTCTGTTACCGATATGCGCAACAAGGACATCCTGCCTAACACCAACATGAACCGTGACAACTTCAACCTCCGTGTGAACACATCGGCAGGTCCGGTGGACTTTGACTTCACCGCCAACTACACCCGTGAGAATGTAAAGAACCGTCCGGCACTTGGCGACTCCCAGAGCAACGTGGGCAAGAACCTCATGACCCTGGCCGGAACTTACGACCAGTCATGGCTGAAAAACTATGAGGATGCCGACGGCAACTACCAGAACTGGAACGGTAACGACCAGTACAACAAGAACCCATACTGGGATCTCTACAAGAACAGCAACACCTCCGACAAGGATGTGTTCCGTTTCACCGGCAAGGCAATCTGGAACATCGACAAGCATTTCAAGTTGCAGGGTACCATCGGTACCGACCTCAACAAAATGAGCTTCGAGGACTTCATCGCCAAGACCACTCCCGGTACACCTGCCGGCAAGCTTACCGACCAGATTTTCAACAACCGCACGCTCAATGCCGAGATTCTCGCTCTCTACAACAACTCATGGGGCGATTTCGACGTCAATGCCACAGCTGGTGGCAACATCTTCAGGGTGAACAACAAGACGACCACCAACACAGGCCTCAACCAGCAGATGGATGGCATTCAGAATATCATGAACTATCAGGAGCAGAATACTCGTGAAAGCATGTACAAGAAGCAGATCAGCTCTCTCTATGCCAGTGCGAGCCTGGGTTACAAACATACTTACTATTTGGAGGGAACCGTTCGTGGCGACAAGTCATCTACGCTCCCTACCAGCAACAATACATACGTATATCCATCCGTGTCTGGTAGCCTGGTATTCTCCGAGTTCATCAAGAACAAGAAGATAGTCAACTATGGTAAGGTGCGTGCATCCTGGGCAAAGGTGGGCAGCGATACCGATCCATACCAGTTGGCGCTCAACTATACCACGGGTAAGTACAGCTACTCTGGCTATACCATCGGTATGATAGCCAACTCCACCCAGCCAAACAAGGACTTGAAACCAACGATGACAAGTTCTTACGAGTTGGGTCTTGAGATGAAGTTCTTCAACGGCCGCTTGAGCTTGGACGCCACCTATTACAACCAGAATTCAAAGAACCAGATCTTGAGCTTGGCTTCTACTACCACTTCTGGCTATGCTTACCGCCTCATCAATGCCGGTGAGATTCAGAACAAGGGTATCGAAATTGCCCTCAATGGCCGTGCCCTCCAAATCAAGGACTTCGCATGGGACATGGGAGTCAACTTCTCAAAGAACAGCAACAAGGTGAAGTCGCTTACCGAAGGCATGGACTACTTCGAGTTGGCAAAGGCCACCTGGTGTGGCGTATCGGTAGGTGCCCAGGTGGGCGAGAACTACGGTGCCATCCGCGGTCATGACTACCTATACAACGACCAGGGACAGATCATCATCGACGAGGCTACAGGTCTTCCAAAGGTAGATGAGAACATCAAAACCATCGGCAACTCTTCATGGGACTGGACCGGCGGTTTCTACACAACCTTCAGCTACAAGAATTTCCGTCTCAGTGCATCCTTCGACGTGAAGGTGGGCGCCGACATCTATTCCATGTCAATGCGCTCCGCTTATCAGACGGGTAAGGCAGCGGGAACAGTGGAAGGCCGTGACGCATGGTATGCTTCCGAGGAAGCACGTCAGGCAGCGGGTATGGACATAACCGCATGGCGTGCCGCCGGCAACTGCAAGGGGTATGTGGCACAGGGTGTCATCGACAATGGTGACGGCACCTATCGCACAAACGACATCGCCGTGAATCCGGAGGACTACTGGAAGCACATCGCCACCAGCGTACAGAGTGCGTTCGTATATGACAACTCTTACATCAAGTGCCGTGAGATAACTTTCGGCTATACGTTCCCGGAGAGCATCCTGGGCAAGTATGTGAAGGGACTGACCGTATCGTTCGTGGCCCGTAACCCATTCATCGTTTGGAAGAATATTCCCAACATCGACCCGGACTCAAGCTACAATACCTCCGGTCTCGGCTTGGAGTATGGTTCTCTGCCATCCCGCAAGAGCTATGGTTTGAACGTGAATGTGAAGTTCTAACTTTTTAAAAAGTAAATATTACAATGAACAACAATATCAAGAAATATATAGGCAAGGGCAGCCTTGTCATGGCTTTGGGCTTGATGATGGCTGGCGCAGCGATGACCTCTTGCTCGGATGATACCTTCAGCAACATCAACACCGACGAGACCAAGGTGAGTGAGCTTGACCCTAACGCACAGTTGACAACTTCCTTGTTGCAGACTTACGGCGACTTCAGTCTGATGGATACTTACCGCAACTATATCACAGGTTTCACCCAGCACTTCGCCGGCGGTTGGAACGTAACCAACTATGCAGGCTCCAATTTCGCCGAGGATGACATCTCCCGCCGCATCTGGGACCGCTACTATGAGATTTCCATCAAGAACCTCGTGGATGCTATCCACAATTCAGAAGACAAGGCAAACTTGAATGCGGCTCTTCGCATCCATCGTGTCTATCTGCTCGCTGTGTTGGCAGACACCTATGGCGACATCCCAGCCTCTGAGGCAGGCTTGGGCTACATCTCTGGTATTTCCACTCCCAAGTATGACACCGTGGAGGACCTTTACGGCTGGTTCTTTACCGAGCTTGACGCTTGCGAAAAGCAGTTGGGTACGGGTACTGATGCCATTTCTGGCGACGTTACCAGTTTGGGCGGCGAAACCGGCAAGTGGAAAAAATATGCCAATGCGCTCCGTATGCGTTATGCCATGCGCATCTCTGACGTAAATCCTCAGAAAGCTCAGGAGGAGTTTCAGAAGGCTGTGGCTGCCGGTGCCATCGCCAGTGCCGCCGACGATGCTTACATCAAGTATGCGGATTCTCCATACACCTATTACGACGGTGCCAACGACTACGACTTCCGCACCAATGCACTGTGCGAAATTCTCTATGGACAGGATGCCACATCGCCGACATTCGTAAGTTCTACACTGTACTATCAGTTGAAGAATACCAACGACCCCCG
>CAVGEN010000180.1:0-3666 GCA_963628185.1 Waltera intestinalis
TGCACCTTTACGGACTCGGTATTCATGAAGTGAACATCAACTGCGTATTTGAGGACGTTTGGAATGATGGCGATGACGCTCTCTTTGAGGACCAACTTACGCAACTTGCCGATGCCATTATAGACGGAGGCTATTATGAAGACTACGCCTGTTCGTTCTTCAATGATCACATGGGCAAACCCATGGACTGCAAACTTCAGAATGGCAACTGGTGCGGTGCTGGCAAGATGCTGGCGATAGATGCACAAGGCAATTTCTATCCCTGTACACGCTTTGCCCAATACTCGTTGCGCAGCAAGAAGGCCTGGATTATCGGAAATATTCACGAGGGCATCAACAAGAACAGACTGCGCCCGTTCCTTACGCTTGATCGTTGCACGCAGTCTACACAAGAATGCATTGACTGCGAAGTCGCGGAAGGTTGTGCATGGTGCCAAGGTGAGAATTATGATGCTGCCGACACTCCCACCATATACCAACGTGCAACGGCTATCTGCAAGATGCACAAGGCAAGGGTGCGTGCCAACAACTATTATTGGAACAAGCTTTTCCGCAAACTGGAGAAAGGGGGCAAACGATGATACAATACCTTGTGATATTGTTGGACGACACTTCGGTTTCGTTCTGCCATTACAACAACGCAAACAGCAAGCAGAGACTGATGCCATTGGACACGTTGAAAGCTGGCATACGCTATGCAATGAAGGAAAACTTGAATATCCAATTCGTGTACCCCGACTATTCGCTGCCTGAAGAATACGAAGAGGCGATAGACAGTGTTGACCACATCAAGATAAAGCCATCTGTTTGTGCAGACGGCGCAGACGTGGTAATATTCGACGATTTAGAAACGTTAGCAGATGTAGCTGATCTATCGATGGGTGTGGCATACACGTTGCGGACAGACAAGCACTCGCTCTTTGCCGGCGTGGAGAAACTACTTCCTATATTATATAAGGTGGAGCGACTGAATATAGTCATCACCGACATCGAGTCGTTCACGGATGATGACTTCGACACCTATAAGGCAGTTCTTGACATATTGGCAAAAGAGATAGAGAAAGTCTATGTGGAAGGCAAGACCGTACAACTAAACTTACTGACCGACCGCATGATGCTAGACAAGATGAACAACTGCGGTGCTGGAGACAGTTGTGTTACGCTTGCGCCCGACGGCAAGTTCTATCTTTGTCCTGCGTTCTATCTGGCAGACGACGGCTTTGCTATTGGTGACATTGTTTCGGGACTCGACATCAAGAATCCGCAGCTCTATCGTCTTGACTACGCTCCGTTATGCCGCAACTGCGATGCCTACCAGTGCAAACGCTGTATATGGCTCAACCACAAGACGACATTGGAAGTGAACACACCGAGTCGTGAACAATGCGTGGTGGCACACTTGGAACGCAACGCTAGTCGAAACCTGTTGCTGGCAATCAGGAAGCATGGTACGTTCTTGCCGGAGAAGGAAGACATCCGTGAAATAGATTATCTCGACCCGTTTGACGTAAGAGAAGAATGGTAAAAACATCAAACTAAAGAAATATGGCAACAAGAAAATTAGTGGGGCAAGTTACGCCCGAAGAAAAAGATGAGATACAGGCTTTGTTCGAACGTCGCAATGGTTTGAACGAGTTGGCGAAGATTGTAACTGCCGACAATACGGAGCTCTACGAAAAGTTGGTTAAAGACCTCGGCGAAACAGGCACGAAGTTTCAGGCGTGGTGGGACAGAATGTCTGTCAAATACCAATGGGAGAGCATTGAAGGCGGCAACTGGGAGATAAACTTCGAAACATGTGAAATCTTTTTAGTAGGAGGAAAATGATATGTTGATGATTATGCCTTTATTTATCGGAACATCAGAGCTGTTACTGATTGCAGCATTGGTATTGCTCCTCTTTGGCGGCAAAAAACTGCCCGAGATGATGCGCGGTTTGGGACAGGGTGTAAAAGCCTTCAAAGAAGGAATGAACGAGAATGGGGAGAAGACTCCGGAAGAAACGCAAAAACAAGGAGTTTCACCCGAAGTGGAAAAGCAAGAAACGGAACATCCGCATGATGATGGACAAAGATAAGATGACATCAGAAAGTACAACTGGGCTTATGACATTCGGAGAGCATCTTGAGGTATTCCGCAAGATGCTCTTCCGCATTATTGCCATTGTTGCCGTATTAGGTGTCGTTATATTCTGCGCCAAGGACACGACATTCCGTTTGTTGCTTGCACCAGGCAACAGCGAGTTTTGGACTTATCGCATCATAGAAGAGTTGGCAAGCAATGCGGGGATTGACTTCCATTTTGAGCCGTACCATATACAGCTTATCAATACCGATTTGTCAAGCCAGTTTATGACGCACGTTTCCACGTCGCTTTATCTGGCTCTGCTGTTTGCTTCGCCGTATGTCGTGGTGGAGTTGTACCGTTTCATAGCTCCTGCGCTGTATGAGAATGAAAAACGCTATTCGGTTGCAGTTGCGGTGTCCGTCTTTGTGCTGTTCATGTTGGGCGTATTGATGAGCTATTACGTGTTGTTCCCTTTTGCCTTGCGCTTTTTGGGAACATATCAGGTTGCAGCAGAAGTGGTGAACCAAATCAACCTGTCATCTTACATTTCCACTTTCGTCACGCTGACACTACTGATGGGATTGGTATTCCAGATACCCGTATTGTCGTTCTTTCTTGCCAAGTTGGGCTTACTCACGGCAGGTTTTATGAAGCTTTACCGTCGCCATGCTGTGATAGTCATCGCCATTGTCGCTGCGGTGATAACGCCGCCCGATGTATTCACCTGCTGCATGGTTATCGTGCCGATGTATGGACTGTACGAACTGAGTATACTGATAGTGAGTATGGTCAACCGCTCTTGATGAAGATGATTCTGAGATATCGTTGTTCACATGGGTATATAAAAAGTCCCACCTTACCTCGCTAATCTTTTGGATACGTGGTGGGAACTTTTAGTGCAAAAATACATTTATCTTCTTGAAATGGGCAAGCACATAGTCTTTCATTTCTCCCACATCTCCCGAATTTCGTTGCCATGCGCCTCTTCGTCCGAATACAGCATATCAATGTAGTTGATGATGGCTTCGGAATCCTTGGACTTGCGCAGCTCCTTTCTGATCAAGCGGTTCTTCTCACACTCCTTGCGCATCGTCGCATTGTCGTGCGCTATGAAGAGTAAGGTGAAGAGGGTGACTATGAAGGTGAGGACGAAGCAGATGGAGGCGAACTTTCGGAAGGAGTCATTGCGCCAAATACGGTGAAGCCAATATGGGAGATAGACGGCAAACAGGAAACGCGGCACCTCCTTGGGGGATGGAGGAAAGGAAGGTTGCTTACAGGATGCTTGGGGCTGCAAGAGTTGTTTGACTCCATCTATTCTTTTGGCCAAAATTAGGATATTCTTGCTGAATCGTGCGGAATTCTCATTGCAGATACCTACAAGGTCGTTGTATGCTTGGTGGAGTCTGTCGTATTTGTCCGCCAATAGGTTGTGTTTACGCTTCAGTTCCTCCGTTTGCTCCAAATAGAAACGGCTCAATCTTCGGTATAGGTCATCTGATAGTTTCTCCCCGTCAAGCTGAGATGGTGGCAAAGCTGGAGTAGGTGCAGGTAACTTTTCTGCTATTTTGTCAGGCAAAGCCTGAATGTCTGAACGCA
>CAVGEN010000181.1:0-3644 GCA_963628185.1 Waltera intestinalis
TCAAGCCTTGTTTGAGGTTTGATACCCCGTCATGCATCTACCGCTGAACAGTTACGGGTGATAAACGCCGTGTTAAAAAAGTGTAAACATGTGCAAAAAGGGCAAATGTCGCCTTTGCACTTAAAAGCCATCGCCTTTACACTGAAAAGCCGTTGCCTTTCCAATGGAATGACAACGGCTTTTCAATGATATGGCGACGCCTTTTCAATGGAATGCCTAACGGGTTGGTAATCAGCGCTATGGAATCCATCTTCTGGTAATGGATGCGATGGCACCGTTCTTGAAGACCACTTTGGTGTCTTTATGTGAGCAGCTGCATAAAGCTATTATCATTGCGCTGCAAAAACAAGATTTGTTTATAATGTTTTCAATGTTTTATTATGGTCTCAATTTCCTCTACAGAAAGTCCAGTGGCAATGGCTATGGTCTTGATGTCCATTCCAATGGCAGAGAGTCGTCTTGCGGTTTCTGCCTTTTCATTTTGTATGCCTTCTGCTCTTCCTTCCGCTCTTCCTTCCGCTCTTCCTTCCGCTCTTCCTTCTGCTCTTCCTTCTGCCAAGCCGTCTTGTTTTGCGCCTTCAAGCACCGACAAGGTATCGCGGTATTTTTTCAATCCCACGTCGTATTTCATGCGCTCTTGCCTTGAAAGTGAAGCAACATCCGCAATTTGTTCCAATCTCTTGAACACTGAGCTTTTTGCCGCCCATGGCAATCTTGTTAAGGTCTCCATATTCTTTAGCACATAAATCCATTTTTCGAAATCGGTCTCACACTCGTCTGCTTCCTTGGTGAATAAGGGAAGTTGCATGAATGTCATCCTCGCCTTGTCGGAGAATGTTTTTCCGCTTTTCCTGTCAATCAATCCCACGTCTGTGCGAAACTGCTTGTCAAAGTCCATGGGACAGAAATTAAGGAATGCCACGAGATACACCGCGTCAATCTTGTATTGCCAGTCCGCCCCCTTCTCTCCTTGTCTTGCAATGGCTTCGGACACATAATATATGCTCCTGTTTTTGAAATAGGGCTGCGACTTGTTTTGCATCTCAACGATGATGTTCTCGTTCCTGTCTGTCTCGCAATAGATGTCGTAGATGAGCGAACGGTCATCCTCAAAGAGGGCAGGCTGTTCCTTGTCGAGGAACGTGATGTTGGTGATGTGTTCCTCGCCCGCCATCATACTGTTCAGGAAGTCTAATATCAATGGCTTTGATATCTCTTGCCCGAAGATTCTCTTGAAGCCGATGTCTGTAAAGGGATTGATGAATCTTGCCATAATCTGCGCCTCTTTGTTGGTTTGTTTGCAAATGTAGATAAAAATCTCGAATTATAAGCCAAACACGGGAAAAAACGATGAAATATATTTTGTTCTCCTTACGAATTGCATTATCTTTGCAGCTGGATTGATTCGCCATCGTGCGATGAAGTCTGTTTTTGTGGGTAAAAAAATAGCGTTTGCTGTTTATTCGAAAAACGTTCAGGAAACTTGGCGGTGGATAGAATGCGCACAGAATAAACAAGTGGATGCCTGCGATAGCGTGGGCGTTCAACTTGTCTGTGCACATGGGTTTCCGCCAAGTACCTCTGAACGTGGACAGGTTGAATTGTCCGCGTTTTTTTGTTTAGGTACTTGGCGGAACCTTCGTTTTAAAAGAATAACAAGGCAGTCGCATTAAAACTATACGCTTTAATGCTATGGCAAAAACTTTGATTGAAGAGCTACCTCGTATTGCAAGCGAAGGTAAGCAAGATGCTCAGCGCATCATCGAGCGACTGAGCAGTGGCACTCGCATTGGATTGCAGACCAATGAGCTGGTGCTGCCACGCAAGGATGTCTCCGGTTTCTTCCGTGGGCAAGTTCCCAATATCCCCAATGCATTCAATGCTGCCTTGGATGGCGGCACTTGGATGAACCGACTCATCTACGGCGACAACCTTTTGGCTATGCAAGCCCTGCTTGCCGGTGACCCTCAGGCGGGATTGCCTTCTCTGAGAGGTAAGGTTGACTTAATCTACATTGACCCTCCGTTTGACTCGAAGGCGGATTATAGAACAAAGGTTACATTGCCAGGTGTAGATTTGCAGCAAAAGCCTACTATTGTAGAACAGTTTGCTTATGCAGATACTTGGGAAGAAGGAACGATTTCTTACCTTAAAATGATTTATCCAAGATTAGTATTAATGAAAGAATTGCTTTCAGAGAGAGGAAGCATTTATGTTCATATTGATTGGCATGTAGGTCCTTATGTAAAAGTTATTTTGGATGATATATTTGGTAAGGAATATATGCTTAATGAAATTATCTGGTGCTATGGTTCGATGTGTAAATCAAAAAATAATTGGAATCGTAAACATGATAATATTTATGTATATACAAAGTCTGATAAATGGACATTTAATGCAGATTCTGTCTTAGAGGGCTATGCGGATGGCTATGCTGAGAAATTTAAATATAAGGATGAAAAGGGCTATTATATGATTCGTGGTAAGGGAGGACATTTGTCACCAATTCATAGTCAAGGTGATTTAACCCCAGAACATGAAAAATTATATCCCGATTGGACTTATCGACAATATTTGAAAGAAGGTGGATTTCCGAAGGATTGGTGGCAAATTCCATTCATTAATTCCCAAGCAAAAGAAAGAATAGATTACGCCACTCAAAAGCCCGAAGCCCTTCTCGAACGTATCATCAAAGCCTCTTCCAACGAGGGCGACCTTGTCTGCGACTTCTTCGGAGGCAGTGGCACAACGGCGGCTGTTGCCGAGAAGTTGGGTAGAAGATGGATTACCTGCGACATCGGCAAGCCGGCATCCTTGGTGATGCGCAAAAGGTTTATTGACCAAGAAGTAAATCCTTTCCTCTATCAGAGCATCGGCGACTATCAGAAGGAGGCTTTCCACAACAACAAGAAACTGCGCCGGGTGGGCGACTTGTCGCAAGTGGTCTTGGGCTTGTTCGGTGCTTTGCCATTCTCCCCAGAGCAAGTAAGCGACCGCAACTTCGGCTATGTGAAGGGAACGAGAACACTCGTGATGGTGGACAGTCCGAACCGCCTGACCACAGCCGCAACCGTGCGCCGTGCAGTAGAGGCAAAGGCTTCTCTGCTTGGCGGCGACTGGGACAAGGTCATCGTGCTCGGTTGGAACTTTGCCTTCGACATTTCGCAAGCCATCGAGAAATATAAGAACAGCAACGTGGAGGTGCTCGTCATTCCGCCAGACTTGCTCGACAAACTCTCCAAGAAAGGCTTCAAGAAACTCATCGCCGACAAGACCGTGCGTTTCTCCTCTCTCCAATATCTCGTGGTGAACCCGGTAGCCGTGAAGATGAATGGCAGTGGCGAGGACGAGCTCGACATCAGTCTCAGCAACTATGTGTTGCTCTCGCCCGACAACATCCCTCTGGATGACAAGGACAAGGAGAAGCTCCAGCAAGTGATGGAGCAAGACCCGCTGTCGCTCATCGAATACTGGAGCATCGACCCCGACTATGACGGAGAGACCTTCCGCAGCACTTGGCAAGACTATCGGGAGAACATCGACAACGACAGCGACCCCCTGCATTGTATCTATTCCACACGCCTCACCATGCCTCACAAGGCAGAGAGAAAGGTTTGCGTCAAGGCAGTGGATGTGTTCGGGTT
>CAVGEN010000182.1:0-3480 GCA_963628185.1 Waltera intestinalis
ATGGGCAGTGGAGAGGGGCGCAAACCTACACCTCTTGGCAAGAGGTGTAGCTAAACTTTTAAGTTTCTGACTATCAAGGGTAAAGAAAAAGAGTAAAAAACGACCAAAAAGGGAGAAAAAACAAGAAAAAACTGGCAAAAACAGAAAATTTTCCGTTTTTTTGCGTTGAGTATCAAAAAATTATCGTAATTTTGCAGCACAAATAAAATTTAGCTACACCTCTTGCCAAGAGGTGTGACAGAGATTGAGCCTATAAAGTATAGAAAAGGACAATTCTGATATAACTATAAGTGTAATATTTAAGTAAAAGATGATTATGAATGTTTTTAGAAAATGGATTCCCTCAGAGGGACATCCTTTTATGAGTATGCCAATGCTTATCTTGGCAATGCTCTTGGTAAGTGTAAATGAGGCTTTCGCTCAGAAAACCATGGCTGCCTACAACTGGAGTGGAAATTCTGTTGACAATGTGCTTTATAAGAATGGCGGCAAAGATGCCAGTCGAAGTGAAAGCGACCCAAGCAAGGTGGTATTCCTCCAACATGTAGGTACTGGCAAGTGGTTGAAGCCAGACGGTGAGTGGGGTACTCAGCTAGGTTTGGGTGACTATGCCACGGAACTTTGGATTTGCAAAGATAAAGTGCATATTTCTGGTGCGTTATTGATTGGTTGGTATAGGACTTATTATTTTGTCAATACCTCACTTGGTTCTACAGCAGGTTCTTGGTTGGGATATGAGACGACTTCCAAAGATAAAAATGAATGGGCAGCCTATATGGACAAGACGAAAGGTGATGACAATACCTATATCGCATGGAATTTCGTGGATTTGGGTGATGGCAAGTATGCTATCTCTAGCCGTTATCCGAATGGTGCAAATACAAATTCGTGGGATGCGGCTCCAGACAAGTGGTATCTTTGGTATGATGAAACAACAAAGTCTATCGTGATGAAGGAGGTAGATAACATCAACTATGCCACAAGCGGAACAGATGGTGATAAGAGAATCGGTTCTCCCAATGTAGATGCCCTCAAACAGGACCCTAACCTCCAGTGGCGTATCGTGACCATGAAGGACATCTACGATGCGC
Organism: Waltera intestinalis; assembly: GCA_963628185.1. Lineage (GTDB taxonomy): Bacteria > Bacteroidota > Bacteroidia > Bacteroidales > Bacteroidaceae > Prevotella. The sequence goes on from CAVGEN010000182.1 coordinate 1,092, forward strand.
TTGACAAAACCACATCTGCAAGCATCGACGAGCCTTTCAACTTGACATTCCTCATCAAGGACTCTAACTTGGATCGTAATTCCTATTATAATGATAAGTGGGATACCAATGTGGCTGACAACGGTGGTGATACAGGCTTGAAACTCGGTGTTGAAAACTGTTATACCAGTGAGGTGACAAACGAGACAAGTATAGATCGTTATGGCGGTCCTGGTGATATAAACAAACACGGTGACGCATATAAAGCCGTCCTGAAACAATACGGCAAGTATTTCTGTGGACAGGCAAGACAATCTGATGGACGTTATTTCTCACAGACCATCATCGTGCCTCGTTCCGGATGGTATCGTGTGTCATGCCAAGGTTTCAATGACGAGGGTGCCAAGGAGTCTTGTCTCTATGCAACGGCAGGTGGAGGTACCAGCAACTACGTTTACAAGCAGCTTGCCTCTATCGACAACTTCGAGGGTGAAGGCACAAAGCCAACCAACCTGACCGAGGCTGGCCAGATGTTCTACAAGAAGCAGTACTATAATTGTCTCTATATCCACGCAGTAAAAGGCCAAAGTTTGGCTTTGGGCTTGAAGTTCAAAGGAAATGGCTGGACTGCATTCGATGATTTCGAACTGGCGTTCTGCGGCGCAGACAACCCCGAGCTGGTGCTGGACGAGACAAAGATGAGCTTGGGCTACATCACGAATGCCAACACGAAGTATAATGACTTCAAGGGCTCTATCTTGAGCTTGCACCGCAACATGATACCAAATGTGTGGAACACCATCGTGCTCCCAGTGAAATTGACCATGGGACAGTGCCGTGACTTGTTTGGCAATGATACGAAGATTGCCGAGCTGGTGGGTTACAAGAATGGTAGCATGCAGTTCAGACGTGTGGAGGATGGCGCCAAGACAGACGGCGACACCTATGTGATGGAAGCCAACAAGCCATATATCATCAAACCTACCATCGCGCAAGGCACTGGCGGTATTGATGAGAATGGAGACAAGCAGGACAAGACGGTGAGCTACCTGGGCCAGCCAACACAGGATGGTGAGACTGCATCAACAATCTCAACAACTTGTACCGCCCCTTACGGTGTCACATTCTTGAACCATAAGGTGAGCAAAACGTACATGGAAGGTACGGATGATAATCGTAAGGGTCTTGAGGGCGATGCCATGGTAGAGAAGGACGGATTGGAATTCCGTGGCACCATGATCAAGACCTATGATAACGACGAGGGCAATGATGAGTTGATGGGCAAGTACATCATATATGGTGGCAAGATCTATTATATAGATTATAAGTATGGCTTGAAGGGCTTCAGAGGCTACTTCAGTTTCAAGAAGACATCATCTGCCTCTTCTGATGCCAAGGTTACCAACGTCAAGTTCGACATCGACGGAGTTACCGACAAGGACATGGACGTGACTGGTATCAGCGAGGTGCTTGGCGACAAGATAGCAGCCAAGTTGAATCCTAACGTATATACACTCGACGGAAAGTTGGTAAGCACAAGCGGCATAACCGAGGATTTGCCAAAGGGTGTCTATGTAGTAGGTGGTAAGAAACGCATCGTGAAGTAAGGATGCAGTATGTTGAATATGAAAAAATAAGAAATGATGATGAAAATGAAATATATTAAGCCATTTACGGAAGTAGTGGCTCTCAATCTGAACGACCATTTGTTGGAAGAAGGAGATATAACAAATTTTTCTGTTTATGATAAGGATGGTAATAAAGACTCCACAGGAGGTTCTAGTAGCGGTCAACCTCCAATAGGCGGTGCCAAGCACTTCAACGCCTGGGAGACATGGGATTAGATTTTTATCTTTTACAAAAGTTTGAATAGCCTTGGCGCACGCACAGCGTGCTGCCAGTTTGTGAAAATGTAGCAACAAGGCTATTTTATAAAACTTGTACATTAAAATAAAGGGCAACTAGTCGGGATGACTGGTTGCCTTCACTTTTTTACTGCTCAAGGACTTTATTCTTAGAAGAACGGTATCATATAGAAAGGCACCAGCAGCGTGTTGCCGTCCGTCCTTTTTCCAAGTATTCTATTGGAGAGCAAGAAACTCTTCTATTGGATACCAGAGATGATTAATCATCCTCAGCAAAAGTATATTGCCGACCCTTCTATGGCGAGAAGCAATAGCAAGAAAAAATAATAAAAAATCCGTGAGCAAATTGCTGTTCACGGATTTTTTTAGTATCTTCATTATTGTCAAAGTTTACGCCTTGAAGCTCTCCAAATCTTCTGCCTGGAAGTTCTGGATGTAGGCAGAATGGCCGAGAACTTCCTCCTCTGCCATGCGAACATATACGTTGGCACTCTTCTGGAACATCTCGGGAGCCTTGGTGGCATCGTCGAGAATGAGGAGAGACA
>CAVGEN010000183.1:0-3474 GCA_963628185.1 Waltera intestinalis
GACACCCACCATCGCCCCGTGGATTTCGCCAATGTCGCCCTGCTCAATGTCCGTGACTCCAGCTTCATTACGGGTGGCGTGACGAACTAGGACGGCCAGTTCGTGATTCCTTGCGAGGCGAGAAAAGCTATCGTGAGGGTGAGTTGCGTGGGGTATCAGACGGCTTATCATGCTTATGATACTGGCAAGATTGGTATGATTACCCTGAAGGAGGCGACGATGAACCTGCAGAAGGTGGTGGTAAAAGGACATCGCAAAACCTATGAGCTGACCCGTGAAGGACTGCTCACCCAAGTGAAAGGCACTCCCTTGAGCGAGGCTGGTACGGCAAACGATGTCATAGCCCAAGTGCCGAGTGTTTATGGCGGTGACGGCAAGTATAGCGTCTATGGCAAGGGCGACGCACTCATTTATGTCAATGGCAGAAAACTTACTGATAACACCGAGCTGGAGAAAATCAGCTCCAAAGATATAGAATCAGTGGTCTTGGACAATAATCCGGGAGCGAAATATGACGCCACGGTCAAGGCGGTTATCATGGTTAAAACCGTCAAGAAACAGGGAGACGGACTGAGCGGTGGCTGGACTTCTATGTTTCGTCAAGGGCACTCCCTTTCTCTTTCGGAAGGAGGAAACTTGAATTGGCGCAAGGGCGGCTTGGATGTATTCGGTTCTCTCCATTATTATCTGACTCAGAACTATCAACATCAGATTGACAACAAGACCGTCAACAAGGATGGGGATATCTGGCAGATGCAAAGTGATATTGGCATGTATCCTAAGAGCATGGCTCGTATCTCCTCCACAGTTGGATTCAACTATCTGATTAATGACCAACATTCCATTGGAGCAAAATATGCCGTGAGCTTCTTGCCGAATAGTACGGCGGATTGGCCAACCTTGCAGAGTGTAACGAAGAATGGTGAGGGACAAGAGACTATCCGTTATGATTTGAAATGGAATAGAAGAAGTGCCCCTGATCATTTAGTAAACGCATATTATAAAGGTGAGATAGGCAAGTGGAACATTTCGTTTGACACCGACTTGTTGATTAGTCATGGCCGGGCTGTCCAAAACATCAAGGAGGTGAGCACGGTTTCAGGCGAAAGCCAAGTCAACAGTACCAACAAGGCAGACAACTTGATGTTTGCTTCCAAACTGGTACTTTCCCACCCCATAGGCAAAGGTTCTATTGAGGCTGGGGGTGAGGTAATCTTTACCAATCGCAAGGCTACCTATGACAATGAGGAGCAAATCGTCGCTTCCACTGATGACCATATCAAGGAAAGCAAGTATGCTGGATTTTTGTCATACAACGTTTCCTTGGGAAAGGTGGAAATGAATGCAGGACTGAGATACGAACATACCATTTCCGACTATTACGAGCATGAGGAATGGGTGGCTGGTCAGAGTCGTAAATATGACAATCTGTTTCCTAATGCGGGGATTTCTTTCCCCATTGGCAAGGCGAAGTTGACAATGGATTACACGATGAAGACTCGCCGTCCTTCCTATCATGAGTTGAGTAGCAACATTCAGTATGATGATGCCTTTACTTACGAGAAAGGCAATCCGCTGCTGCAACCGGAAATCATCCATGACATCACTTTGTCGGGAGTTTATCGGTGGGTTTATATGGCTGTGTGCTATCAGCGTGTCAACGATTACATCGACAATTCGATAGATTTGCAGCCAGGCGATGGCAAGCCGCTCAACATTTTCACCAACGTCAACTATGCGCATCTGAACAAATACACAGCCGTCCTGTCGCTTACCCTAAAATTTGGAATTTGGTCGCCTCGTTTGTCCATGACATTGATGGGACAGGATTTCAAGATGTTGCATAATGGCGAGATGCTTCACTTGAACAATCCTTTGCTCTTCGTGAATTGGAACAACTCGATTTCTTTGCCAGATGATTTCATCTTGTCAGCGGACGTGTCGGGGTATACGTATGGTGACATTTCGCTTGCGACCTTGAAGCCAAGTTGTCAGTTAGACCTTGGCATCGTGAAGAATCTGAGTCGTTGGACATTCCAACTGCAAGCTACGGATGTGTTCCGTACTGCTCGCAACTCCATGTACACCCATGGTACCAATATGCTGCTGGACAAATGGAACTATAGTGACTCGCAAGCCGTGAAATTGACGGTAAGCTATCGCTTCAATACGGCAAGTAGTAAATACAAGGGTACTGGTGCCGGCAATGAGGAGAAGAGTAGGTTGTAATGAAACTCTCTTTTTGGGGACAGAAGTGACACGAGAAAGAGGGTAAAAAAAGCAGATTGCAAAACCGAAATGACGGTATGTGCAATCTGCTTTTATTTTTTATGTTTGCCCACAAAAGAAATCAGAATTATTTAATTGACCAAATGTGGGTGTCAAAAACAGGTGAGTTTTATAATTATTCAGCCAAGAAAGCCTTCACCTGCTTGTATACGTTCTCGCCTGTGTAGCCGAGCTTCTCATCGAGCACCTTGTAGGGAGCAGAGAAACCAAAGCTCTCCATACCCCAAACCTTACCATTGGCGCCTACGAGACCCTCGAGAGTCACAGGCAGACCAGCAGTCATACCGAAGATCTTTGCGCCCTTTGGCAGCACGCTCTCCTGATACTCCTTGCTCTGGCTGCGGAACAAGCCCTCTGAAGGAGCGCTCACCACGCGAACCTTGATGCCGTCTTTGCGCAGAGCCTCAGTGCCTGCCTCCAAGGTGGAAACCTCAGAACCGCTTGCCACGAGGATTACATCAGGATTCTCGTCGCTGCCTGCCACGATGTAAGCACCCTTGGCAGCCTGCTCGTAGTCTGTGCCCTCAGGCAACTTTGCAATGCCCTGGCGAGAGAAGATAAGGGCTGTAGGAGTCTCCACGTTCTCCATGGCGAGCTTCCAGCATACGGTGGTCTCATCTGCATCAGCAGGACGGAATACACGTACGCTGTCCTTGCCTGCATGGTTCTTCAACTTCTCCATCAAGCGGATCTGTGCCTCCTGCTCCACTGGCTCGTGGGTAGGTCCGTCCTCGCCAACGCGGAATGCGTCGTGAGTCCAGATGAACTTCACTGGCACCTGCATCAGGGCTGCGATACGTACGGCTGGCTTCATGTAGTCGGAGAATACGAAGAATGTACCCATGGCTGCCACTACACCGCCGTGGAGCATCATACCGATACACATGTCGGCCATTGTCAACTCAGCCACACCTGCCTGGAAGAAAGCACCGGAGAAGTCACCGCGGACGATGCTCTTGGTCTTCTTCAGGAAGCCGTCTGTCTTGTCGGAGTTGGAGAGGTCGGCTGAAGCGCAGATCATGTTTGGCACCTGCTCTGCCAATACGCCGAGGCAAGCTGCGCTGGCTGCACGAGTAGCCGAACCAGCCTTCTGCTCCACCTTGCTCCAGTCTACCTTATGAGCCTTGCCACTGAACCACTCGTCCATCTGGGCAGCCTTCTCAGGGTTGGCCTTGCGCCACTCAG
>CAVGEN010000184.1:0-3415 GCA_963628185.1 Waltera intestinalis
CACAAGCGGTGGAGTATGTGGTTTAATTCGACGCAACGCGAAGAACCTTACCAGGCCTTGACATCCCTTGCAAAGTCTTAGAGATAAGATAGAGGTTATCAAGGTGACAGGTGGTGCATGGTTGTCGTCAGCTCGTGTCGTGAGATGTTGGGTTAAGTCCCGCAACGAGCGCAACCCTTGTCTTTAGTTACCATCATTAAGTTGGGGACTCTAGAGAGACTGCCGGTGATAAACCGGAGGAAGGTGGGGATGACGTCAAATCATCATGCCCCTTATGGCCTGGGCTACACACGTACTACAATGGCGTATACAAAAAGATGCAATACCGTAAGGTGGAGCAAATCTCCAAAATACGTCTCAGTTCGGATTGAGGTCTGCAACTCGACCTCATGAAGTTGGAATCGCTAGTAATCGCAGATCAGCATGCTGCGGTGAATACGTTCTCGGGGCTTGTACACACCGCCCGTCAAACCATGAGAGTTGGTAATACCCAAAGCCGGTGGCATAACCGTAAGGAGTGAGCCGTCTAAGGTAGGACTGATGATTGGGGTTAAGTCGTAACAAGGCATCCCTACGAGAACGTGGGGATGGATCACCTCCTTTCTAAGGAGAATAAATTAGTACAAACCTGACGTTCTAGTTTAAGATATTCTTATTTGGTTTTGAGAGATACAAGTCTCTCAAGTTTGTTCTTTGAAAACTAAATAACACACAATGATATAGAGATTAAATAAAAAGGTTTTTTCTGAATAGTTAGAAAAAAGATTTTACTGATAAATCGAATAAACAAACAATAAACAGATTAAACAGTTTTCTTACACATATTAGATAAAATGAAAAGAGCGTACGGTGGATGCCTTGGCATTGAGAGATGATGAAGGACGTAACTAACAGCGATATGCTTCGGGGAGTCGTAAGTAGACAACGATCCGGAGATTTCCGAATAGGGCAACCTACTTATCTTAACAGGTAAGTGCATCTTAGATAAATACATACTCTTTGATGGAGCAACCCAGGGAATTGAAACATCTTAGTACCTGGAGGAAAAGAAAATAAATTAATGATTCCCTTAGTAGTGGCGAGCGAACGGGGAAGAGCCCAAACCGACTTTGAGTCGGGGTTGTAGGACCATGATGTGGTATTCAAGTAGATAGTTGAAATAGTTGGAAAGCTATTCCCTAGATGGTGATAGGCCAGTAAACGAAATCTTCCTTGAAACCTATTGGTATCCTGAGTACAACGAGGCACGTGAAACCTTGTTGGAATCCGCCGGGACCATCCGGTAAGGCTAAATACTCCTCAATGACCGATAGTGAACTAGTACCATGAGGGAAAGGTGAAAAGAACCGCTGGCGCGGAGTGAAATAGATCCTGAAACCGTATGCTTACAAAAAGTCAGAGCACATTTAAGTGTGATGGCGTGCCTTTTGTAGAATGAACCTGCGAGTTATGTTATCGTGCGAGGTTAAATCGAAAAGATGGAGCCGTAGCGAAAGCGAGTCTTAATAGGGCGAATTAGTACGATGACATAGACCCGAAGCCGTTGTGATCTAGCCATGACCAGGTTGAAGGTTGGGTGATACCAACTGGAGGACCGAACCGACCCCCGTTGAAATGTTGGCGGATGAGTTGTGGTTAGCGGAGAAATTCCAAACGAACGCGGCGATAGCTGGTTCTCCCCGAAATAGCTTTAGGGCTAGCGTCGGACTTATCTTTATGCAGGTAGAGCACTGAAATAGTGATGGCCTCATCCCGAGGTACTGATCTGTATCAAACTCCGAATGGCATAAAGTTTTATCCGGCAGTCAGACTACGAGTGATAAGGTCCGTGGTCAAAAGGGAAACAGCCCAGATCATCAGTTAAGGTCCCAAAATTAATGCTAAGTGGAAAACGAGGTGGAATTGCGTGAACAGCTAGGAGGTTGGCTCAGAAGCAGCCATCCTTTAAAGAGTGCGTAACAGCTCACTAGTCGAGTGATTCTGCGCGGAAAATTTACCGGGGCTAAGCATTATACCGAAACTATGGCAATACTTATGTATTGGGTAGGGGAGCGTTCTATTCAGCGTTGAAGGTATACCGTAAGGAGTGCTGGAGCGTATAGAAGTGAGAATGCAGGCGTGAGTAGCGAGAAATATGTGAGAATCATATTCACCGATAGACTAAGGTTTCCAGGGGAAGGTTCGTCCGCCCTGGGTAAGTCGGGACCTAAGACGAGGCCGACAGGCGTAGCCGATGGATAACTGGTTGATATTCCAGTACCTGCTTAGTTAGTGATGGAGTGACAGATGTGGTTATTATAGCCCTCTTATTGGATTGAGGGTCAAGCGAGGTAGTTGTAGTATTGGCAAATCCGTACTATAAAACGAAGACGTGATAAGGAGTGAACGAGCGATCAAGTAGCGAAGTTATATATACCATGTTTCAAGAAAAGCTTCTAAACTTATAACTAAGTAGCCCGTACCTAAACCGACACAGGTGGTCAAGGCGAGTAGCCTAAGGTGAGCGAGAGAACTGTTGCCAAGGAACTCGGCAAAATTGTCCCGTAACTTCGGAAGAAGGGACGCTCGAAAGAGCCGCAGCGAAAAGGCCCACGCAACTGTTTATCTAAAACATAGCTCTCTGCTAAGTCGAAAGACGATGTATAGGGGGTGACGCCTGCCCGGTGCTGGAAGGTTAAGGGGATTTGTTAGACGCAAGTCGAAGCTTTGAACCGAAGCCCCAGTGAACGGCGGCCGTAACTATAACGGTCCTAAGGTAGCGAAATTCCTTGTCAGGTAAGTTCTGACCCGCACGAAAGGCGTAATGATGTGGGCGCTGTCTCGGCAGCAGACTCGGTGAAATCTTAGTACCTGTGAAGATGCAGGTTACCCGCAACTAGACGGAAAGACCCCATGGAGCTTTACTATAACTTAATATTGAGTTTTGATTTAGTATGTACAGGATAGGTAGGAGACTTTGAAGTATGGACGCTAGTCTATATGGAGTCGATGTTGGGATACTACTCTTATTAACTCGGAATTCTAACCTGCAGGTTACATCAACCTGGGGAACAGTGTTAGGTGGGTAGTTTGACTGGGGCGGTCGCCTCCCAAAGTGTAACGGAGGCGCTCAAAGGTACTCTCAGGTTGGTTGGAAATCAACTGTCGAGCGTAATTGCAGAAGAGTGCTTGACTGCAAGTCTTACAAGACGAGCAGGGACGAAAGTCGGAAATAGTGATCCTGCGGTTCAGTATGGAATGGCCGTGGCTTAACGGATAAAAGCTACCCTGGGGATAACAGGCTGATCTCCCCCAAGAGTTCACATCGACGGGGAGGTTTGGCACCTCGATGTCGGCTCATCGCATCCTGGGGCTGAAGTCGGTCCCAAGGGTTGGGCTGTTCGCCCATTAAAGCGGTACGCGAGCTGGGTTCAGA
>CAVGEN010000185.1:0-3387 GCA_963628185.1 Waltera intestinalis
CATTCGCCTACCGCAGCGCGGCAAACAGGCTTTCTATTTGGGCAACAATGCGTTGTTGCTCATACAAAGGAGGTAAAGGAATAAGCAAGTTTGACAAACTCTTGCTATTCAATGTCTTGCCCTTTATAGCATCTTTCGATTCTCCTTGGTTCGCAATGAGGGGTAAGACCTTGAGAAGAAAGTTTCGCATTGCTTCAGCTTCATCTACAAAGGGGCGAATTGTTATGATGGCTTCATTATGAAAAGCATCCATTCCGAGCAAAGAAGTTCTGCCAACAGTAAGTTTAAAGCTCATAATCAATGACCCTTTGGGACTGATTGCAGAGAATAGTTTGCTTGCGGCTTCTTCTGATACCTTTTCTTTTGTATTGCAGATAACACCTCCGTCTACCATGTCTGATATAGCGACCCAATTATATTTTGCATCACTCCAATACTTTTGCTCTCCCCTTGGAGGGGTCTTGCCGATTGACATAGATACAATTGTAGACAATCGACACCATACCCAATTTGAAGGCAAATCAAATGGAATAGAGTCGGTTATGTCATATACATTCACGCCTATCTGCTCATAATACCTGTTATCGTCACCTTTGTAGATAACAGAAGAATCTAAGGCAGACTTCTTCAACTTACCCTCCTTAACCAGTTTCTGTTTCTCTGTCTTTATTTGTTCAAGCAGTTCTTGGGCTGTGCCTTCTTCCGCTATTTGCGGAACGAGTTTTCCTTGTATAGCCTCTTGTAGAATGGACTTTGGAAGGCGATTCATAAGATTATTGTCAAGTTCTATAGCTTCTTTAAGAAGTTGATTCAGATGCGTTCTTAATTGTTCCATATTATGCTGTTCTTTAATTGTTTGCCGTTCATTGTGAATCGGTTATATATCTGCATTCAATTCGTTTTCAATTTCTTCTATTGTTGGTAGCGATGATTTCCATTTGTCTGCAATTTCCGCCGTAATTTCCGTTTCCCATGAGGCAACGCCCATCGGTTTGTTGTATGATTCCAGCGAATATTTCACAATGGTTTCCGACTTGCTCTTTACCAACAATAGCCCAATTGTAGGTTCGTCCGTTTCATGCTTGAGCGAATGGTCAACAACAGTTTGATAGAACGCCAGTTGCCCCATCATTTCGGGAGTAAACGGCACCGCCTTCAATTCGATTACAATAAATCGTCTGAGGTGCAAATGGTAGAAAAGCATATCGATGTAGTAGTCATGCCCGCTCATTTCGAGGTGAACCTGATGCCCCACGAACGAAAATCCTTGTCCCAATTCCAACAAGAATTTGGTGATATGTGTTGTGAGTCCGTCTTCTATCTCCTTTTCCCTACTATTTTTGTCTGCTCCTGTAAAATCGAGCAAGTATGGGTCTTTGAACATTTGCTTGATCATATCGGACTCTGCATCAGGCATCATCTTGTCGAAATTGACGGGTAATTGTCCTTTTCTTTCTAATGTATAGTTTTCAAGATTCAGTTCAAGGATATTTTTGCTCCAACCGTTTTTGATGGCAGCGTTTGCATAGACAAGTCTTCGATTGGGTTCTTCCACCTTTTCCATCAGGCATATAATGTGTCTCCAAGGCAATTGTGCAACGCAGCGTTGCACAATTGCCTCGTCAGGCCATAGTTTTGCAAATTTTTGCATATATTTCAAATTGCGAGGCGAGAATCCTTTCATTTCGGGATATGCTGCTTTTAGGTCTGCCGAGAGGCGGTCTATCACTCGTGCTCCCCAACCTTCGGCTACGCTTTGTTGCAAAATGGTTTTGCCAATGTGGTAATACATCATTGTCATTATGGTATTTGCTTCCCACATCACACGCCGCCTTTCGCTCGCTACGAGTGTCTTTATCTGTTTCAGCATGCCATTATACCAAATCGGCATATTCTGTTTGCTGTCGGCTACAGGATAAAAAACTTCTTGGGCATTCGACTCTCGTCCTTTTCTTTCGTTATCCAAATTCATATTGTTTCCACTTTATCGTCTATATTGCCAGTTGGTTCAGTTATTTCGTTTGTCATCAGAAAATGTGGGACACTGTCCCACAAATTACAATTCGTCCACCTTCACATCTATACCCAAGATACGCTGTATCTCTGCCAGCGTCTTGTCAATCTCATGGTCGAGAGCCTTGCGCTTCTTGAAATAGTCTGCCAGAAGTTCGGCAGGAGGCAGGATTTCTTCATCGTCCTTGGGGAACTTGCATTGGTCGAAGTTGCAATCCATATCGATGAGCTGCTGTGCTGTGAACACACGGCTCTTCTCACCAATCTCGTCACCTGTTATTTCTTTTCGGTCGCCCCACCATTCCTTAATAGGTGCGGTATGCTCCAGTTTCATAGGCTTGGTCTTGGAGAAATGCTTGTAACCCTCAGGCATATCCATGCGGTAGAACCAAGTTTCTTTCGTTCTGAATCCATCTGCGCAACCCTCTGCCGCCTCGTTATCGAAGAACAGAATGTTGGTGGCAATGGAGGTGTAAGGCGCAAAGATGCTGCCCGGCAAGCGAATGATGGTGTGGAGATTGAACTTGCGTAACAGGTTCTCTTTGAGTGCAAGTTTTGCTCCGTCCGTACCGAACAGGAAACCGTCGGGAATGATGACACCAGCACGTCCGCCAACCTTTAGGCGGTACATGATGAGAGCGATAAACAAATCGGCAGTCTCACTCGAACGGTATTGCAATGGGAAATTGCTCTTCACACTCTCTTCCGTACTACCGCCATAGGGAGGGTTCATGCCGATGACATCTACCTTGTCGCTCTCCTTGAAGTCAGCAAGATTTGTGCCGAGTGAGTCGCAATTGCGGATATTCGGTGCCTCAATGTCATGAAGCAAGAGGTTTGTGATGCTTAGAAGATATGGCAGAGGCTTCCATTCCTGACCGATAACGGCACGTTGCAGTTTCTCTCCGTCTTCGGCGGAGCGCACATTCTTTGCCATGTGGTTGAGTGCAGAGGTAAGGAAGCCGCCCGTTCCACTTGTAAAGTCGCCGAACGTCTCGCCCAATTTGGGGTCGAGCATTTCCACGATGAAGTCTGTCAAGGCACGGGGAGTATAGAACTCTCCTGCATGACCAGCCGACTGGAGGTCTTTCAGTATGCCCTCGTAGATGTCACCAAAGGTGTGGCGGTCTTCGGCATCGTCGAACTCTATCTCATTGACAATATTGATGACCTGACGAAGCAAAGTACCATTCTTCATGTACTGGTTCAGGTCGGCAAATGTTTCCTGTACGATAGATTTTGCACGAGGAGTCGTGGCATCTATCGGAAGGTTCTTCAATGTGGGGAAGAGTTTTTCATTGACGAACGAAAGCAATGCATCGCCAGTCATGGCTTCGCCGTCTTTCTCGTCAACGGCCCAGTTGCGCCAACGCA
>CAVGEN010000186.1:0-3376 GCA_963628185.1 Waltera intestinalis
AAGTACAACATTGAGATAGTAAGTCCGAGGTATAGCGAGGACATGTGTACAGAACCCTACTTCAGCCGTTATCCTTTCTTCGGACTGCCCACGGAAGTGGAGGACTGCGACATCATCTATCACGAGTAACAAACCCTTTAACAACACAAGATATGAACTCAACTGAATACTTCAAGAGAACCATCCAAGCCTATTTGGAGGAGCGTGCAATGGAGGACGAACTCTTTGCCGCCAAGTTTGACAACCCCGACAAAAGCATTGACGATTGCATCACCTACATACTTAATTGGGTGCAGCGGAGCGGATGCAACGGCTTCTGCGATGACGAGATATATGGTCAAGCCATCCATTACTACGAGGAGAAGGACATCGAAGTCGGCAAGCCATTGGACTGCAAAGTAATGGTGAACCGCCACATAGAACTCACTGAAGAGGAGAAAGCACAAGCACGACAAGATGCCATCCGGCAGTATCAGCAAGAGCAACTCTGCAAGATGCGTAGCCGAGAGTCCGCCAAGCGCACTTCACAGAGAACCGCCAACACCATCCTTCAACCCTCATTATTCGACACACTATGAAGCCAAGAACGAAATTTCAGCAGCAAGTCGTAACCTCCAACAAGGGGTTACGGCAAATCAAGGGAACGCAGATACAATGGGCGTTCCGTGAATGTCTCGACCACTACGCTTTTCAGTTGAAGAACGGACAGACCACTTGCATGGACTGCGGACACACTTGGACGATGGACGAGGATGCGGACAGATGCACATGTCCCAAGTGCAAGGCGAAGTTGGAAGTGCAGCGCACCAAGTTGCGGACTGCGAAATCGGCAACCTATTTCAGCGTACTCACCGAGCGCAAGGGACTACAACTCCTACGGACATTCCTCATGAAAGCCAACTACCGCAAGGGACAAAAGGCGGACATCTATTGTTGGGAAGTGGCACGCTATTGGATGAACAACCAAGGCAAGGTGGAGGTCATGGCACGCAAGCGCACGATGGGCATCTACATGGACACGTTCTGCTATGACTCCGATATTGAACTGCGCAAGGACAACACCATCTACCAGCATATCGCCTCCTTCCCAGTCTGTCCCGACATGCAAGTCATTCCGCAGATATGGCGCAACGGCTTTGACGGAGAGTTCCACGGCATCGAACCGCTCACCCTCTTCAAGGCCATGTTGACCGACCACCGCATAGAGACGATGATGAAGCAATGCCAATACGACCACGTCCGCTACTTCATCTACCACCCACGCCACTTGAACACTTGTTGGAACGCCTACAAGATAGCCAACCGCAACCACTACTATATCACCGACATCGAAAAATGGGCGGACTACATCAGTATGTTAACGGAAACGGGCAAGGACATCAGAAGTCCTCACTATGTCTGCCCCGACAACCTCGAAGCCGAGCACGACCGCCTATCAGAAAAAATCAGAGCCAAGAAAGAGAAGGAGCGCACCGAGGAGGAGATACAGAAGGCATTGCAGAACGAGGACAAGTTCAAGGAGATGAAGAGCCGTTTCTTTGGCTTGACATTCACGGACGGCAACATCGTAGTGAGAATGCTTGAGAGTGTCAAAGAGCACGTGCTTGAAGGCAAGGCGATGCACCATTGCGTAGGCAGCGGCACCCACTACTCACTCAACCCCGACTGCATCATCTTCTCTGCGAGGATAGCCGAGCAGAGGATAGAGACAGTGGAGTTCTCGCTTGAACAGATGAAGGTGGTGCAATGCCACGGACTTCAGAACAAGGACACCGAGCACCATGCAGCCATCATCAACTTGGTGAATAACAACGCAAGGCTCATCGAGCAACGGATGGTTGCCACAATATAATAATTCCATAAGGCGGAGCGACAAAAAATCGTTCCGCCCTCTTTCTTTCATGAGCGGAATGGCGGATAAAGAAAGAGGCAAAGAAACCGCTTTTTCCTTTATCTGCGATGCTTGCAAGAGCCATCTTTGACGTTTTAATCGCTTTTTCTGAAAAATATTCTTAATAATCGCATCCCCAAAAGTCATATTTCATCTTTTATTCGTATTTTTGCAAAGAAATTACGAATTTAAGCGCGAAGGAATATGATATTACAGTTTAAGGTCAAGAACTTCCTTTCCATCAGAGAAGAGCAGACGCTGGACTTCACGGCATCTGCCGACAAGACATACGAGGACTATGCCGTAGTCAAGATTAAGGGTGTCCGCATCTCCAAGTTGGGTGTCGTGTACGGCCCTAACGCATCGGGCAAGAGCAACATCCTCAAAGCCTTGGCTTGGTTCATCTTCTATCAGGTAGCCAGCCGCACCAAGAAACCAGGCAGCGGCACAGGGCTGACACCCTTCATGATGGACGAGGACAGCCGCAGCCAAAACTCATCGTTTAAGTTGGTGTTCTATATTGGTGAAGTCCGATACGAATATGCCGTAGTCTTGAACAGCCAAAGGATATGCAGGGAGGAATTCTACTTCTACCCCAACAACCGCCGTGCACTCTTCTACGAGCGCACATGGAACGAGGAGAAGGGCAACTCGTCCATCACCTTTGGTCCACTGCTGAAACTGTCCGCCACACAGAAGTTGTTCATCGAGTCCAACTGCATCTCCAACGCAACCGTGCTCGCCACCTACAAGAACTCTAACGTAGAGAAGAACGCAGAACTCGACCGGGTATTCAACTACTTCGAGGACGAATTCCTCCCCCTGCTCAGCAAGGGCGACAACCTCGGTCAGTTGGCAAACGACATCGTGCGACTTGACGCAGAGAGCAAGAGGTTCATCTGTGAGATGCTGGAAAAGGCAGACTTCAACATCTCTGACATCTACATCAAGGAAGAGAAGGGCGAGGTCTCCGAGGAAGCGATGGAGAAGTTCCGCAAGATAGCCAAAATCCTGCGCATCCCCGAGCCGCAGGACAAGAGCATCTCTACGGAAGAACTGTTCTTCACCCACAAGACACCGTTCTATACGGGCAGTCTCTCCAACATGGTGGAGTCAGAGGGGACAAACCGCATGTACGGCTTGTCTGCCTTGCTCTTTACGCTGATAAGAAACAACCAGACGCTTCTGTGCGATGAGCTGGAGAACTCGCTGCACTACGACCTCTTCACCCACATCATCAAGACCTTCCTCGTCAACTCCGGCAGGGCGCAGCTGATATTCTCCACCCACAGCCTCATGCTCCTCGACGAGGACTTCATCCGCAGGGACATGGTGTATTTCGCCAGCAAGAACGAGTCAGGCGCAACGGAGATTTACCGTGCCAAGGACTTCGGTCTCCACAAGGAGGTGTCCATCCTCAACGCCTACAAGGCAGGCAAGTTGGGAGCCAAGCCCCAGTTGGGCAGCATATTCATTGACGAATAA
>CAVGEN010000187.1:0-3352 GCA_963628185.1 Waltera intestinalis
ATGTCAACATAGTCATAGATTTGGACATCGCTCTTTCCTTCATATTCTCTATGTAAACGCCCTGCATATTGCTCTACGTTTCCTTTCCAAGCTATAGGCATTGTAAGGAACAACGTATCAAGGCGAGGATAATCGAAACCTTCACCCACATATTTTCCTGTAGCCACAATTACAAGTGTTTCAGATTTGGATATTGACTGTAGATTTTGCAATGCAAGACGTTTTTCTTTGACTGAATCTGCTCCAACGAGTTGGATGACATGGTTGGCAAATGACATTAGCATTTGTGCCAATGCCTTGACATGAGCAGTGCGAGTGGTTAATACCAAAGGGGTACGACCTTTTTGAATTGCAATTCTCACATCTTCCACAATGAATTCATTTCTAATCTTGTCTTCGGACAAGTCTTGTGTAACCTGAACGTAAGTCTTACTGTCAGATGTAATGCTACGGAACGAGGTAAATCTTGGTACCAACTGACGTTTGAATCCTTGATTTTCCATTTGGCTCTTGGCATCAGAGGTGAATCTTATCTTTCCGCATTGCATGAAGATGATAGGTTGATGACCATCCTTTCTGATAGGAGTTGCTGTCAAACCATATACGTATGTAGCCGTCACTTGTCTAAGTACTTGCTCGAAGCTGACAGAGGAAACATGATGACATTCATCGACTATCACCATGCCATAGTCTTTGACGAAAGGCTTCACTTCCCCATCGCTTAAACAAGATTGTATCAAAGCAATATCAATTATGCCATGCAGCGAATTCTTGCCTGCATATAAGCAGCCAATGGCGGAAGACTTCCTTTTTCTCCTGCCTCGTTTTGTTTCTGGTTCTTCTATTGTTTCATCTATTTCGAGAAACATTTCCAACCGCTCTTTCCATTGTTCAAGCAATGCCTTGTTGTGAACAAGGATTAGTGTATTGACCTTTCTCTTTGCAATCATTCCGATGGCAAACACCGTCTTTCCAAACGCAGTTGTTGCTGATAGCGTTCCGATATTGTGCCCAGCAAAGGCTTCCATTGCCTTTTGCTGTTCTTCCCGAAGTTCTCCTCTGAACGTAACACTTATATTATGACCATGGTTGGTTTTGTCAGAGATTGTAACCTTGACATCATGTTGGGTTAGAATGTCACATACAGCATCCTCGCATCCACGAGGAAGAACGAGGTAATCATCAGTCATTTCCGAACATGAAATGACACGTGGAATATTGTAAGTAGAAAGGCGCATTCCCTGCTTCTCATAAAACTCAGGATTGCGGAAAGCGGCTATGCGCTTGAATACATTCACACACTTAGCAGACAAACTTGCCAAAGGAACATAAAGCATGTTCGCTCTTGTCAGAACAATTTGCTTTGGATAGTTGCCTGTTTGCACCGTATCTATTTGAGGAGTCTCCCAAGGTTTTGCCTCACTGGTTTTTGAAAGCTCTCCCAATGTTGGTACAGTATGCAACCGTAACAACAAATCAAGTTCCGTTTCAGATAGCTTATGGATTTGCGATAACACATCCCATTGGTCGGCATACGCATTGAAATCTTCATCAACGAACACACTGTTTCCTTTGCGTCGAGCCATACCCTGTAATGGCAAGGCTACAAGATTGCCAAGTCCTCCTTCTGGTAAGGTGTCTTGGTTTGGAAAGAAACGGTCGTATGACTTGAAAGACAGGTGGACGTCACTATTCATTGCCTCTGTGAGAATGGCATTCCCCAACCTGCGTGCCTTGAAAGCTGTTATTGGCGTTTCAAAGAATATCCACACATGGGCACCATTGCCAGAACGTGAGCGTTCGATATAACAGGGTACACTCCAAGTCTTGCAAATATCTACAAAGGCGAGCACATCATTCTTGTAACCATGCTCACAACTCTTGTCATCAAAGTCTGTACAAAGAAAACAGCAAGTATTGTCTTTTCGTATAGGATAAAGCCCGATAACATCACGCCCCCATGCATCTTTTCCAGCAAGATGATTATAGAAGTCGTTGTAGGTCAAAGGAGCGAACTGCCTGTTGGGACAATCTGCGCATTTGTATTTGCGCTTGTCACAATACTCACGATTCCATTCTCTCTCGCATACTGGTTGGTAGCCGGATTTTTGAGTCGTACGACTGTACCAACGCTTGGCAAACACATCGTCACGACCTTGGAACGCATTTTGGAAGATAGATACCTTTTCCTGTAACGTAAATTGCCGTTTAGAAACACATGGCACCTCAACATAATTGGGGTTGCAAATCGTTGACTCAAGAATTTCATATTCAATCCCATTCTTGTCAAGAATTGCTTTAAGTCTGGCGTTTTCTTTTTCCAATTCTTGAATCCTTTGGGTAAGAGCACTTATATCCGTAGTGTCCATAACGGTTCGCTCTCCCATCCATCAGGAAATCCAAGAGCTGCCAGATCTATCTCTGGATAATTGGAAAATAGCGTGTGCATCTTTCCCAACATATCATTGTTAGGTGATATGATGTCAAGGAAGTACTTGACGATGCAGATTGTGAAATACACTCTTTGAGGATTTGTCGGCAGGGTAATCCAAGAATGGGCTATCCTTCTTGGAGAAACAGGCATGATGGAACTTACCTTGTTCCACACTCTTGAATGGTGGCAACAGGCATTTCTCAACAATGTCAAAGATGTTATCCAAGATTCCAAGACGATTGGCTGCAAGCCAAAGTAATGCGAGATGCGCTTACGTATCTTGTCTGCTTTCAGATTGCGATAAACCATATTCACATTGCCCATAGTCAGCAACTCTCCCAAAATCCATGATGGAGGATATGGGTCGCAATAGCTGTTCTTAAAATGTTTGATGAACTCCTCTGTTGATCTCGTATATTCCCTATCAATAGTGTTCTTTGTATCCTGGAAGGTTCGTTGGTTGGCAAAGTGAATCGAATTTGTCAGCCAATACATATCTCCTGTCATTTGTACAGGAATATTCATGATGGCACGACGAATGGCTACCTCTACTTTCTCTATCTCATTGAGAAGAAGCATACGCAACTTCTTGTCGAAGCGATAGAGATTCAACACTTGTTGGAAAGTTGTTCCTTCTTTATATTGATGCGATTCCTTTGGAACTTTCAAGAATGGGTACATATAGGCCGAAAGACGATAGTACCCAATACTCTCCAAATACCGCACCGCTTTGGCTTCATCAGAAATGATAAGCCCACGACTTTCCAATAGAGCCACCAAGTCTGTCTCTGTCATATAATGTTTCGTGAAGTGCGGTAATCTTTCCATTAGCGTATTTTGAGAGTGAACGTGTATATACAAAAAAGCCCCACGCATTTGAGCATCGTTGAGAGGCTTGGTGGGAACTGACGCTGCAAA
>CAVGEN010000188.1:0-3272 GCA_963628185.1 Waltera intestinalis
GACATGACCGACCAGTATTACACCAACATCGCCAACCAGATATACGAGATTATCATGACGGCAGGATATGACAAATACTTCGACACAAAGGATGAGGTAAAGTCATAAGATGACGCAAGACAACATACAGTTTATCACTGACTATCATTTCCAAAAATGCAGAGACAAGGATATGCCACCTGCCGAACTTTGGTAAATATGCTAATCATGTAAAATAAGGCATTATATCATTTTTTTGTTTTATCTTTGCGCCTATGAAACAGGAAGTTATAGATGAAAGAAGCTTAGAAATCATTCTGAGCAACCAAAAGATAGAAATCTAGAGCATTATTCACCAATACAGACAACATGAAAAGAGAATTTTTCACAAAAGATTGGCTAGAATTGCATCCCTACAAAACAGCCGATGCAGTTGACCAATATTACGTAAGCTTGGCCAACGCTATATATTTTCAGTTGGAAGAATTAGGATTCACAGACCTTTTTGACAAAAAGCAAGATGCCAAGCACCTTGCCCTCTGTCTCGCTGCATACTTTGAAGATGTCATCACAGGTTTGGGCATTTGGAGAGCTTTCACCACAGAATGCAAGAAGAGATATGGGGTGTATGTTCCTTTTTACACGAAGATTTTTAAGGAAGAAGAATACTATCAAGACGAGATAAACATACATGATGTCCTATTCATCCTATGGCATCATTTTCAGCAAAGCGTCTATGACAAGGAAGCCCTACCACCTATCTTCGACTCAATAGGCACAGCAGCCATTGGTGTCTTCACAATCTTGGATAGAGAATATGAAAGTGCCCCAGCGAACGAACGCTTGCACTACATTCTATGCGACATAGACATCGACAAGGAGCATTTCTATGACTATCGAAAAATACTAGAATGGTTCCATTACGACTGCTACTTCAATGTGGGCAACAAGAAACGACTTTTGAAAGCTACCAAAAAAGATAAAGAAAAGTCCGAGGAGTACAACGAAGTTATGCGATATGCCACTAAGATGGAACAAATGATGGGAAGTCGCTACAATCTCCTTGCCCTATCCTCTGCCGAATGGTTGGCTAAGATTAGCGAGCAGCATCCCGCACATAAACTTTGGACAGACGTGGATTTCCGCCCTATACGTTTCTTCTCCATAGACAAGGAAGACAAAGACTTTGTTTATGCCAAAGACTTGTATCTCGGCGATACGCTCAAAGTAACAAAGGCATCCTTGAAATTAGACAATTTCGATGACTATATAAAGGGCAAAACTGTTGGTGCGACCACTATGTTTAAGTTTGGAAGTGCTTGGTGGCAAAATGGCGCATTGATAGGCTATCCATTCGACAAGGTAATGAAGGATGACATCAAGAAGAACAAAGACAAATGCTTGCACAAGAAGGAAATAGACAACTATCAATTGCTCAAGAAGTCTGGCAATGCTCACAAGATACTCATCCTGAAAGACCAAGACGAGTTGATTAAATTGTATGAGTCTGCTGGTTACAAGGTGGCAACAGGTCTCAAGCTCCCCGAGCCAAATGCCAAGGGAATCATAGTGTCAGGTAGTCCATATACAGGACTTATGCTCACATTCCACATGGCTCACTGCATCAGTTCGAAAGACAATCCTTTTTACGACCCCATCAAAGCAGAAAAAGAGGCTTTTGACATCATCATGGGTGCTGGCAATGCCTTCTCCTATGAAACAGTTTGTCAGCTGATAGACCAGCACCTGCTTGCCGATGCCAACGTCTTCCCGTACAAGTATGATACGAAAGAAGGAATCCGCATCACACAAGAGAACCTACAATTCCTCGCAGACTATCATCTAAGAAAAAGGCGTGACAAAGACTTATCGCCAAAAGAATTGTGGTAAGTTTAGAAGGTTAGCGTAGCAAACTTTTGATATAGAACCTTAAAAAGAGCGGAAAACAAACTGTTACAGTGTTGACATCGTTTGCTTTCCGTTTTTGCATTTCATCTCCCTATTTCAGATATTTATCAAAGAACAGCAAGGTCTTTTCTTGTGCTTTCTTGCCACAGGAATGTGGAATATCCCATAGCTCGGTGTCGAGCTTGTCATCCGCCCCCTGGCTTTTCCAGGTCTTGTGCATTTCCTCGAAGGCAGCCTTCACGCCCCGAATGGGGAAGAGATGGTCTTGTGTGCCATTGATGAAGAGCATCGGCTTTGGACAAGCGAGGGAGGCAATGTGGGGATAGTCGAGATACTGGCGAAGAGCTGGGATGCAATTCGCAAAGCCGCCATACTCCCTTTTTCTGTCGGCAGAAGACATCTGCACATCGGTGGTCACCATCCAACAGATGGAAGCACCCACCTTGATTCTGTCGCTCAACGCAGAAAGCATCCAAGCACGATAGGCTCCCATCGAGCAGCCCATTGTTCCTATTCGAGCAGCATCCACCATCGGGAGAGAAGCCAAGAAGTCGGTACTGGCGATGTCATCGTAGGTCATGAATGCCGACAAGTCTCTACCGAGCATCATCATGTTGCCAGCGATGATGTCGTACTTGCTTCTATCTACGCCCTCCTTGCGACCACGCTCGCCCCACATTGGGGCATCCATTGAGAACACCACATAACCGTGCTTTGCCAAGTAGTCGCCTACATACTGACCCTCGTAAAGACGATCCGCCCATTCATCGGCATCGTCCAAGATTTCCTGGGATACGCCAAATGGACGAATCATCTTCTCCTTACCGATGAAGAGATGTGCTCCATGGTCGTGGAGCGCATTGACAGCAGGGAAGGGGCCTTGGCCGTCTGGTATCAAGAGATAAGCCGTGATGCGGCTGTAGGCGTTGACATTGAAGGCGATTTTCTGTGCCTTGTAGCCATCACGTTTCTCCTCGGCAAGTACTTCCATATCCCAAGATGTTGCCTTCTTCGGCGGAGTCATCATGCAGTCGAACACCTTTTGGCGAGCCACCTTTTTCCACTTGTTGAAGTTCTTGACAGGACTGTTGCCCCATGCCATCGGATAGGTCAGTTCCTTCTTCAAGTCCTCCACATAGCGAGGCAGGTCGAAGTCAAACTCATACTGCTCACGAGTCTGGAGTTTCTTCTTTGTAGATTGTGCAAACATCATAGATGCTTGCATCAAACCTATCATACAGCAGATTACAATTCGCTTCATAGTTTGACGAGATTCGTTATTGTGTGCAAAATTAAGAAATATTTCTTTCCGCTAGAAGAGAATTATACAATGTTCCACATTTTGTTCAGCATATCTATTGCCGATGGGGAGCGGAACACCTTTT
>CAVGEN010000189.1:0-3230 GCA_963628185.1 Waltera intestinalis
TGGTCACCGTTCCGCTGTTCACCACCCACTTGTCAAACACCTTGCCTTCAGCAGGCGCATCTGCGGTGATGGTGACTACAGTTCCCGACGCAGCCTTTGTAATGGCAGCTCCGGCTCCAACAGAGGCGGTACCGTTTGTTACCGTGATATTATACTCGCTCGGCGTAGGTGTATCAGCCGGGAAGTCCACAAAGACCACCAGATCAGTGACTCCAACCAAAACGATGTCCTTAACTTCACCGCTGGATACGCTCACATCAGCTTTGCTGATATTTGACGCAAATGCAAATCCGCCTTTTACAGTAAAGTGATAAATTGCACTGTAATCGCTATGGCTGTCATATTCGCCTGTTGCTTCCGGGTTACTACCTTTTTTCAATCCTTCGTATACCTTACATGAAACCAAGGTCATCCCGTTGCCCGGGGTGTATGTTATTGATTTGAAATCAGCAAAAGCCGTGCGTTCTGCCTTGCCCTTTATCGTTAAACCAACCTGATCAATTAGTTCCTTATAGGTTGCCTTAATGTTCACATCGCCTGCGGGCATGATAAAGGTTGTTGTCGCACTTGTCTCGTTGCTGATGGTCACAGTTCCGCTGTTCACCACCCACTTGTCAAACACCTTGCCTTCAGCAGGCGCATCTGCGGTGATGGTGACTACAGTTCCCGACGCAGCCTTTGTAATGGCAGCTCCGGCTCCAACAGAGGCGGTACCGTTTGTTACCGTGATATTATACTCGCTCGGCGTAGGTGTATTGGCTGGGAAGTTCACACAGATCATTAACGTTTCACTGTTCAGCTTTCGTACATCCCAAACCTCACCGTTGGAAATTTTTACATTTGCTTTGCTGAAGCTTGCTGCAAACTCATATCCGCTCTTTACAGTAAAAATGTACCTCCCACTGTAATTCTTGTTGCTATCGTATGGAGTAGCCCCGCTAAGTGTACCGTCGGTCTGGTTCAAACCTTCGTTTACTATATATGTAAAATAATTTATTTTGTCGTCCGGGGTATATGCCGTCGGCTCGAGATCAGCAATGGTGGTTCGCTCTGACTTATCCTTGATTGTCATGCCGACCTGATTGACAACCACATCCGCAGGCTTATTCTTATAGATTGCCACTATATACACAGAACTCGTAGGCATGGTAAAGGTCGTTGTTGCGCTTGTTGAGTCTTTCAAAGTCACATTCCCGCTGTTCACCACCCACTTGTCAAACACCTTGCCTTCAGCAGGCGCATCTGCGGTGATGGTGACTACAGTTCCCGGCTCAGCCTTTGTAATGGCAGCTCCGGCTCCGACGGAGGCGGTACCTTTTGTCACCGTGATGTTAAACTCTTCTGTCCAAGTAACTACAAATTCAAAACTATAAATAGTGTCAGTACCGTCATATGCCGCAATACGATATGTGCTGTAACTTCCCCCTAAAGTATATGGTATTGTATAAGAGTTCCCTGTTAATCCAGTAATAATATTTCGCCATGTTCCGTTATCATCCAAGCCTTGCAATCCAACCCATTTGAATGCACCAGAAAGTCCCCATGAACAGGTGTATCCATCTGATTTCGTTCCAACTCCACCTACAGGCTGCATGGTGAAGCAAGGCATGTCCGTCGCTACAAATTCATAATAGAACTGAGCGGAATCACCGGATTTCCATCCATAGGTGGCTCTATTCCCGTTGATGAATACCTCTGTGTCTTCGGTAATCTCGTAGCCTTCTTTGGGTTCAAGCCAAACAACAGCTCTGTAAGTATCTCCTGAGTTAATCTGATAATGACCTTGCATAGCGTAACTGCCGCTTTCATTATACCAACTAACCGCATTATCTGCGATCGTGTATTGTGTGCTATATGTGCTTGCCGTAAAGTCCGGATATCTGCCGCCAACCGGTGCAGTTACTGACACATAGACACGCCCCGGTAATTTGAAATCATAATAGAACTGAGTGGAATTCCCATCCTTCCATCCAAAGGTTGCTCTGTTTCCGTTGATGAATACCTCTGTGTCTTTGGTGATATTGTAGCCTTCTTTGGGTTCAAGCCAAACAACAGCTCTGTAAGTATTTCCTGCCACAAACATATGTTTAGCATACATATAGTAACTTTCACTTATAGCATGCCAAGCAATCTTATTATCCGCGATCGTGCATATTGTACTGTCTGTGCTTGCCGTAAAGTCCGGGCGCCCGTTTGCAACCGGCGCAGTTACTGATACATTGACGCTATCGACAAAAGTCCCTGCAATCCAATGCGCATAGTAAGTTTTATCTCCTGTTGACAGCGGAGAAATGTATGTCACTTTTTGATCAGTTACATAATCCTCATTCGGATACCAGCCTTCAAAAGTGTACCCAGCCTTAGTTATATCGGTGATGGTAGGCAGGAAAGTTTTACACCCCTGCGTATAGGATGTTACTTCTTTTCCAGCGACAAAGGTTCCTCCGTCTGTATTCAGCGTTACCGAATAAGTCGGCATTTCGCTTTCTGACTTTGCAGTAAGACTAACAGTTGCCATAACATATTCTAACGAACAGTTAGTTATTGTAGCCTTGATACCGTTAATCTTTACGGTTGGTTTTACTTCGTTACCAAAGTTGTCTCTGTTGTAGTTAATTGCATGTGTGTCATCCGCAAAAACTCTCACGGTGACATCGTATGTTCCTGCACCAAAAAAACTCGAACCCGGAGTCCAGCTAACCATATCCAATATAGCGCCGGTGTATGGCCATGTTATTTTCCCTTCTCTGGAGTCCTGAACTTGCCCGATTACGGGTTGGGGAACTTCAACATTAATACTTCCTATTGCATTGGTCACCACATATCGAGCCTCAATTCTCAAACTGCGTTGAGCCATGTTGCCGGGGATGACAAAGGAAGTTTCCGTTTTTGTTTTATCGAATCCTGTGTTTTGAGCTTCAATATCAGCCGTTATATCCGCATCATAGTTATATAAAACAAAATAACCAAAAGACTTCTTCTTCGGTGCATCGTTAGCCTTAATCGTGATTGTTTGCCCAGCCGTGACCGTTGCTCCATCAGATATAGGGTTGCCGTTAGCATCATAGGCTGTGCAGTCGGATAACTTAAGGCTATATTCGTTAAATGTTGCCGCATACGCTACCTGACCTATCGGCAGCATAGAGCAGAGCATGACAAGGCAGAGCAGGACGCCCAAAATTCGTTTTTTCATGTTCTTTTCCTCCCTCTTTTTAGGAAACATTTTCCGT
>CAVGEN010000190.1:0-3218 GCA_963628185.1 Waltera intestinalis
TTGTCCAATATAAATGAATAATAGATATGGCAAAAGAAATAGAACCCAAACTTCAAACCATTGGAGTTTATCTGAAGAAAACAGATATTTTCCGCATCCCCGAATACCAAAGAGCGTATTCTTGGAATACGACTAATTGTGACAAACTTTGGCAAGATGTAGAGGCTTATATAGCTCAGGATGCGGAAGACCCATATTTCTTTGGAACAATCATTATTGACTGTTCTAAAGAAGGCTATTTGAACTTGATAGACGGTCAACAGAGAACAACGACGTTCTTGTTGCTCCTGAAAGCTATGCACTTGCGCATTACGGAGGTTTTGTGTTCTATGGCAGACACAGACGAAGCGGCAGGTCTCAAAAGAAGTTTGCAGCAGAGTTTGGACTCCATCTTTGAGATTCTATATCGTGCAGACGTAAGGAAACAAATCGAAATTGAAAAAGACTGGAATAGAGCCAAGAACGTGAAGATTCTGGAGAATGTTTCCATTAACGAATTATACAAGGAAGAACTGAAAAATATTATAGAAGCCCGAACCTTTGCAGATGCAGAGAAGGCGGTTTATAAATTCCCCAGAAAGCAAAAAGACAACAAATACACGAATTTCTTCCGTAATTTCAAGTCATTCTACGAGAAACTTCATGCATACCAAGAGTCAAACTTGGACGTATTAGCCAACGGTTTCCTGAACAAATGCCAAATCATTGAGATAAAGAGTTGGCAGATAGAACAAGCCATAACTATGTTCAATTCATTGAACTCAACAGGCATGCCGTTGTCTGATGCAGACATCATATCCGCACAATTGTTCTCAAAAGCACCTGAAGATGTTGATTTCAAGAGCATTTGGGAGCCAATAATCCGACTGGCGGATGAGTTGTCGCAAAGAAAAGTGGTAAACATAGATAGCGTGCTCCAACAGTTCATGTACATAAACCGTGCCCAAAAACACGAATATGAGGAAGGGCAGTTGACCACTCCTGGTGTCAGAAAATACTACACGGTGTTACAGCCATCACTATTGGACAATCCTGTGGAAATATGCAATAAGTTTAATCAGATTCTGCTTATTTGGAATAAAATACAGGACTATCCAATTACAAAACTATTGTTGAAATTCAATGAGAACTTCAAACTGTTCCTCATATCTTATCTGTTTCGAGTACCGGAAGACAAGATTTCCGAGGAGAGTATTACTCCAATTATGGAATGTCTGCTACGATTGTTTGCGCTTCTTGAAGTTGGGGAATTCGGGTTCTCTTCAAGGTATTTCAAGACCTTCCTGTTCAACGAGAACTTCAAATTAGTAGATTCAGAATATCCGATAGAAGCCATCAAGCAGGATTTCGACAAGCATATCAATGCCAATTGGGATAAAGAGGAGGTAGTCACCGACCTAAAAGAGTATGACAAGAATATCTTGGTCTATCTTAACGAGTATATCTATGCGAAGGAGCATGGGGTGTCATTTGACTTCATACCAGACAAAGTGAATGTCGAGCACATTATGCCAGCAAGTGGCCATAATATAGATACCATTCGGGTTGATGCAGGAATGACCAAAGAAGAATTTGACGATATGGTCAACCTTCTCGGAAACAAAATTCTCTTGGAAGAAGACATTAACAAGCATATTGGAATGGATTGGTTCAAAACCAAGAAAGGAACGCTTGTGCAGGATAAAAAAGGTTATTTAGGAAGTCGGTTTGGCATAGCTTCTGCTCTCTCATCTTATCCGTCAGATAAATGGGGAAAGGCTGACATCGAAATGGCGAATGAAAAAATAGCAAAGCGCATCAGCAGATTTATATTCAACGACCAAAAAGAAACAGGAGTGGATGATGAACGATAGAACAGAATTGGTGGAATCCCAACAAGAAAGGCAGTTTGCTGAGGTGGTGGACATCATTGCCCAACACCGAAGCCATGCGTCACGAGTGGTCAATGAAGACACTTTGCTTACGGCGTGGCAAGTTGGCGCATATGTTTCTGACAAACTGAAAAGTGCGGAATGGGGAAGCAAGGTTGTCACCATGCTTTCAGAATACATACGTTCACAACGTCCTGACTTCAAAGGGTATAGCCGTAGCAGCATCTACAATATGGTGATGTTTTTCGAGGAATATTCTTCGGAAGCATTCTCCAAGACAGTGGAGAAATACTTGAACTCTGAATTTGTCCAGTTGCCAACTGGACAAATAGAAAATATAACTACAGCAAAGGCCGAGGGTGCCATAATTGTGCAGTCAACATCTGCACAATTAGTCCAGCCAGTGATTGGACAAATGCCCAATGTGCTAACTTTGACTACTTTTACTAATCACATTGAGATACTTTGCCGCTGCAAAAGGCAGGAGGAGCGACTGTTCTATATTCTTTATGCAAACAGAGAACGGCTCAAAGCTAAGGAAATACAGCGTTGCATCAGCAACGACACCTATTCTTCCTTGTTGGGCAGCAAGAAAAGTATGTCAAAAGGATTGCTGGAGCAATATCCCAATGCCCCTATCATGTTCAAGGACACGGTGTTTCTTGATTTCCTCGGTTTGCCGCAAAGGCATAGCGAGAGCAAACTGAAAAAGGGACTGATAGAGCACATGAAGCGGTTCATCCTTGAACTCGGAAAGGACTTCATCTTCATGGATCAGGAATATCCGCTCACTGTGGGTGCCTCTACCTACAAGGCTGATTTGCTGTTCTTCCACCGTGGGCTGCAAGCTCTTGTTGCCGTGGAATTGAAGAAAACCAAGTTCCATCCCCGTGACCTCGGGCAATTGGAGTTTTACCTCGAAGCATTGGACAGAGACGTGAAACGCTCCAATGAGAATCCTTCCATCGGCATCATCCTGTGCCCCGAAGCCGACCGTGTGGTTGTGGAATACGCCATGAGCCGCAGCATGAGTCCCACGATGATTGCCCAATACAAACGCATCCTGATACCACAAGAGCGTATGCAGGAACAGTTGAACGAATTTTGCCAGTTCTTCTTGACAGAGAAAAAAAGTGGTAAGTAAAAAGGTATGTTATGGACACAAAAGCATTAAGACAAAAGATACTCGACCTCGCCATTCACGGCAAGCTCGTGCCACAAGACCCCAACGATGAGCCAGCATCGGTGCTGCTTCAGCGCATCCATGAGGAGAAAGAACGTCTCATCAAAGAAGGGAAAATCAAAAAGGGAAAGAAGTCTGCCAAGACTTCCGATACGGCCCATTAT
>CAVGEN010000191.1:0-3196 GCA_963628185.1 Waltera intestinalis
ACAACCTCCGGATGATTCTCCAGCCATTCTATAAGCTTATCGTCCACAATAGCCTTCTCGGATTTTTCAACCTCTCCTTCTCCAGTCAACAGCCATTCGTAGCTCACATGAAAAGTATCGGATACACTTCTTAGAAAATCATTCGACGGAGTCACCTTTCCAGCTTCAACATAGTAAATCTGCATCTTACTGTATCCGGTAGCCTTACCAAACTGCTCCTGTGTGAGTTTTTCTCTCTTTCTAACTTCTTTAATCCTTCGTCCAACACCGACTTTATCGGCTTCCGCCGCCTCACAGCCATCTGCAAACATCTCTCCAGTACCCGAAGCAAGCCATGACTTATTAATGCCAAACATCAAACAAACCGTATTGACTGTACTTTCCGAAATCTCACTTCTGCCGGTTTCTACATTCGAAATAAACCCAGGAGATCTGTTGATTTTCTGAGCGAACTGCGACTGTGACAGGCCGAAGTATTTTCTGATAATTTTGAATCTGTCGTAAATATACATGATTTCTTCCTGCATTCCAATCAAATACATACGCTTGACAAATAATATTGCAAGCGCGTAAAATAATAGTATCTACATTGTATTATTACTTCAAGGGGGTGTTTTCAATTTTCCCTTACCTTGTTTCTATCCAGATTCTCTCTGCAGTTTCCAAAACCAAGCCAAAAATTCTCCGGAAAATGTACGAGCAGATCCTTTCGGATGACTGCGTTCCTCTTACGGAGATTCCGGTTTATCAGCAGGAAGCCTATATCAAGGATTACCTCCTCCGCGACCACTACGTCGATATCGATCTGATGCAGTGTGTATCTCGTTCTGCAGCCAGCACCACTTCGGATGACACCGAGTATCTGCCCGATCCTCCGTATCTGTCCGTAGGAGTCCAGTCATTTTTCAAGCGTACCAGTCTCATCCGTGAGGCTCTCCGTATTCAAAATGCTTTTGCCGCTGACCGGACAGTCACTGCCAGATTAACTGACCTTGCTGCATCCAACCAAACGACCTATCGAACCCTCATGCGTGAAAGGAGGCGTTTTATGAAGCACACATCCCTGATGAACCTTCTATCAGATCCCAACAAAGGCGAGGATACTACCGATCGCTACCGCAACTGCTGCTTCTATTGCCGGGATTATATCATTGCCCAGCATGAGTCTGCCGGAAGACCAACTGACAACAGCATCCTGCGTGAAACCCAAAAGCTCGCATCCTTCCCATGCACCAAATGCCCCTATCTCAACAAAGAATTCTGTGAGTCCGGCATGCTTGAATGGCTTGGAATCACACAGGTAAAAGCCCGCGTCTATAACGGACGAGCCAAGCCAATCGAGCGCATCTGGCGCATCATCGAAGATGAGTTCATCTGCAAAATGCAGGGTTACTGTGGCAATAAGCCATCGACCCGGCCTGCTACTCTTGCAGACGACATGAGATCTGGCAATCTCTACACCTTTGAGCAATTTGCCGATATTTTCGCTGAGGTCATATACCCCGGCTATAATAACTTTAAAGCCGATGGCTCTGAATCCCCAACGGAACTATACCTCCGTCTTCCAAAGGCGAAGACTATCGTTCCATCTTGGCGCACCCTCTCTGTCCTAAAGCGGAAGAAGAAATCCTGCGCGGTATACCCCAATGGGATTCACTACGGCACTCATAATGGCAAGCCGCTCATTTATTGGCATCCGGGACTTGCCAGATTCATCCGCCCGCAAATGCCATACGAAAAGGTTCAGGTCTATGCGTTTGATGAGCCCTTCAACCGTTCTCTGGCTATTGTATACGGTCAGGTTTTCATCGGTGAAGCTCATCTCGTAGAGGGACTAAACCTCATTGAGGAGAAGCGATACCGCGTCATCCAGCATCTGCAGGAGCAGAACGCTCAGTTGAAAACCTACTCTTCTCACATCAGGCAGATGCACAACATTGTACTGCAAAACAATCTCGTAGAACTCGGCACCGGCATCCCCGCCATTGACAATGTGGCATACAGCGTGACAGACAATGTGGCCTACGGCCAAATCGTTGATGAAGAAAATACTGCTGCTGATGACGACATCCGCATTCCGGAAGAGCTTAAGGATCTTGCCGCCAGCTATCAGGAATTAACCGTGGAAAAGGAAGCGCCAGACCTCATCGGCAGCATTCTGGCTGAAATCGGCAGTGGTCACAACAACTAATCGAAAGGAGTCACTATCATGATTCGACGAACTTCCCTTCCTTCCATGGAAACCAAGTCCTACGCAGAGGTCATGGGCACCATCAAGATGGGTATAAAACGAAAGAAACTCACGGCGGTCTTCGGACCTCCCGGATCCGGCAAGAGCTCTGTACTAAGCGATGTGGAAAAGGAAATGCCTAACGCCCACTACATTCTCTGCTCACCAACAATGACCATGAAGAATCTCCTGGTTCAGATTGCCAACAGCATAAACACGCATGTCAAAGGCGATACATACACTGTGCAGAAACAGTTGACCGAGGCTCTCATCAACGATCCAAATCATATTCTGCTCTTTGACGAGTGCGAAAACCTTCACCGTGGAAATGTCAGCAAAATCGATGTACTGCGTCAAATCTATGATGAATCAAATGTCCCGATGGTGTTATGCGGAACTTATAAGCTTAAAAATGTTCTTTCAGGAACGAACGACAATAATCAGCCACAGATTTTTCGCCGTCTGTTTAAGGCGGAATTCAAATCTGCCTCGAAGGAAGAATTCACAAAATATCTCGACATTCTGGAAGAGCTGCTTCTCTTACGTTTCACTGCTGATGTCCGCAATGAGCTCTTCGCCCTCTGCACTGACATGGAAAACGGCGGTTTAGGTATTTTTATCTACCTATTGGAAAACATGCTTCTCTTCGTTAGACCCGAATGGGAAGATATCTGCATTGCCCACAAAAACGGTTCTGACCTGGACACAAGTGATTTGACCACAGCCATCATCGATAAGGATATTCTTAGACAAAGCAGTCGTTTCCAGATGAAAAAGTAGAAGCGCAGCCGTGTTGTATACCGTATACATGTGCTCTTCTCCTCCGTTTTTTCGGGCGGGGGAGTTTTTTTATTAGCAGCATCCACTGCGATCCGCAGAATCCTCACGGCTGTTTCAATGCTGCCTTTTCTGACAAATAGAACCAGCATCAAAAATCAAATCGGCTGCTTCATCTAAACCATCCAA
>CAVGEN010000192.1:0-3194 GCA_963628185.1 Waltera intestinalis
TGAAGACCGCCGCCGACCTCTATGACAAGGTGGCTGGCTTCGAGGATACTTTCACCGGCATAGGCGACCTGATCACTCGCCTCTCCGGCACCTTCGACAAGGCGAAGAAGCAGCTCTACGATGGCTCGGGCAACGTGATGCGCAGGGTGGAAAGCCTCAAGGCTCTCGGCGTAACGCCCAAGAAACAAATCAAGACTTTGGAGGATGTGGAGTAAGGACTATAAAATATAACCCCCAAAAAAATGATAACAGGAGAAATCAAGAACCGGATAGACCAGATATGGGACACCTTCTTCGTGGCAGGAGTCACGAACCCCATCACCGTGTTGGAACAGATGACCTACATCTTCTTCATGAAGATGCTCGACGACAAGCAGTTGCAGGAAGAGGAGAACGCCCTGGCATTTGAGTGCGAGGTGAAGAACCCCACCTTCCTGATGGGCGGGATGTGGACGAATCCCGAGACGGGGCAGGAAGTGCCCTACGAGAGTATGCGGTGGTCGGTGTTCCGAAACACGGGACCCGAGAATATGTTCAACATGGTGCGCCAGAACGTGTTTGAGTTCATCAAGCACATCGGCACGGGCGAGGAGAGTGCCTACAGCCGATACATGAAGAATGCCATCTTCCTGATACCCAACGCCCGCACGCTCACCAAGGTGGTGGACAGCGTGCAGGCCCTCGACATGAACAACCGCGATGCCATGGGCGATGTCTATGAGTACATCTTGGGCAAGATGGCGGCATCGGGCACCAACGGACAGTTCCGCACTCCCCGCCACATCATCCGTATGATAGTGGAAATGATGAACCCTACGCCCGACGATTACATCTGCGACCCGGCGATGGGCAGTGCCGGCTTCCTGGTGGAGGCGGTGAAATATATCAAGGAGAACTATGGCGCGGCGATGTATCTCTCGGAGAAGGCGGCGCACATGAGGTCGTCGATGGTCAACGGCTACGACACCGACCAGACGATGCTCCGCATCGGGGCGATGAACCTGATGCTCCACGATGTCACCGCTCCCGAGTTGGCTTGGCGCGACTCCCTCTCCGCCGACAACGACGATGAGTGTTGCTACACGCTCGTGATGGCGAACCCTCCTTTCGCTGGCAGTCTCGACAAGGGCAACATCAACAAGAAGATTCTTGCCTACGCCAACACCACGAAGACCGAGCTCTTGTTCCTCGCCCAGTTTGTGCGCTCCTTGCAGTTGGGCGGACGCTGTGCGAGCATCGTGCCCGACGGTGTGCTCTTCGGCACCTCCAAGGCTCATGTGGCTATCCGTAAGGAGATCGTTGACCGCCAGCAGCTCCTTGCCGTCATCTCCATGCCGAGCGGAGTGTTCAAGCCCTACGCTGGTGTAAGCACCGCCGTGCTTGTCTTCCAGAAGACCAACTGCGGCGGCACCGACAAGGTTTGGTTCTACGACATGAAGGCGGACGGCTTCTCGCTCGACGACAAGCGCAGTCCCGTTGCCGACAACGACATTCCCGATGTAGTGCATCGTTACCGCCATCTCGAAGCCGAGGCTTCCCGCAGCCGCAAGGACCAGAGTTTCCTCGTGCCCGTGGATGACATCCGTGCCAACGACTACGACCTCTCCATCAACAAATATAAAGAGGTGGAGCGGGAGAAGGTGGTGTATGATTCCGTCAGCACCATTCTTGGAAGACTCGACAAGTCGGAGACGGAGTATGTGAAGGGATACAGCAAGCTCGTGAAAATGCTGGGGGAGGAGTGAATATGTTTGGACAACCAAAATATAAGATAGGGGATGCGCTCTGTTTCTCGCTTCCTGATGGAAAGATAGTCGAGGGAACAGTCGTTGTTGTGGATAGGTTCGGCACATTTGAAGACTCTTCCGATGTGTCGTATGATGTATGGGTGGAATCTGAGAATATGCTCTATAAGCATGTCTTGGAACAGTATATTAAGAACTGATACAGAATTGGTGCAGTCGGCGACCGACCGATTGAAAGCGTTACAATTTGTAACGGTTTGAAAAGAATGAGAATTGAATCATGTGGCTCTGTCTATGCGGCAAACTGCCGCTTGGTGGGCTTCGAAGATATAAAAAGATGGATTTATGAGAGAAGGATGGGAATATAAGAAGTTGGGGGATTGTGCCGAGATTGAATATGGAACAAGGGTTGTCCAAAAAAGAGATGGAGGTACAATTTACCCAGTATATGGTGGAGGTGGAGAAACTTTTAAGATGGATACCTTCAATAGGGAGGATTGTCTTATTGTGGCTCGCTTTGCCATGTCTAAATGTTGTGTACGTTATGTAAGCGGTAAATTCTTCTTGAATGATAGTGGGCTGTCTGTTAAAGCTGGCGGAGAGTTGCACCAAGATTATTTGAATCACAACATAATGTTTTTGAATGATGATATATATAATTTGGGCAAAGGAGCTGCTCAACGGAATTTAGACGTAAAAGCTTTCAAATTGCTTAAAATTGCCATTCCTCCCAAGTCCGTTCAGCTCGAAATAGTCTCGGAACTCGACCAAATCAATGAGTTGATTCGCTTGAAGAAGGAGCAACTGAAGGATTACGACAACCTCGCCCAAAGCATCTTCTACGAGATGTTCGGAGACCCCGTGGAGAATGAAAGCCGTGAAAGTAAAAATTATAAATTGATAGAGTTGTGTGAAAACAAAGATGATATTAAGTGCGGTCCATTCGGAACTCAATTGTCTAAATCGGAATATGTGCAATCTGGTGTGCCCGTTTGGGGCATTCCGCAGATTAATTCTCATTTCCAAGAGCCACCAACGTGTTTCGTATCTAATTTAAAGGCAGATAGTTTGAAGGATTATTCTGTAAAATGGGGAGATATAGTCATGAGTAGAAAGGGAAGTGTTGGTCTATGCTGCGTGTTTCCGAAAAATATGTCTTCTGGTATATTGCATTCGGATGTTATTCGATTGAGATTTGATGAAAAAATGGTAGATTCTATATTTATGATGCATTATCTTCATTTTAGTTCATTTATACGGCATCAGATTAAAACTATAAGCCATGGGGCGATAATGGCTGGCTTGAATGTAACAAAATTGAAGTCTTTAAAAGTAATTCTTCCCCCTCTCCCTCTCCAGCAAGAGTTCTCTTCTCTCATTTCCCAAATCGAGCGGCAGAAGGCGGAGGTCAGCAATGCCATTGCCGACTTGGAGACCTTGCTTGCCTCC
>CAVGEN010000193.1:0-3183 GCA_963628185.1 Waltera intestinalis
GTCTGCTCCGATTTGCGCAGGGTGAGCAGGATGAGCAGGCAGTTTTGAAGTTATTGTCAACGTATAGAAGGAGGACATGTGTATGGGATTTGCACGCAAAGATGTAGAAAGAACGAAAGTAAACACGAAGAAATTCGTCCGTTATCAGGAAGGTGCGGAACGTTACAGCCTGGGACTAACAAAGTTTCAGGAGCTTGCAAAGGAGGCCAAAGCAGTCTACAAAATTGATAAGGTTGCCCTGGTGAACTGCGAGGTGTTTGAGAAATATTTGGAAACATTTCGGGTAGCATGAAAATGAATGTGATCCTGACCTTTAGACGGCGCGTTTTAATGGCAGGAGATGATTTTATGGCGTATAAAAAGGCCGGAGGAATGCCCCTCCGGCCACAGATCGCCCACGGTATTGCGCTGCCGAGGCAGCTTGTGGGAGATGTTATATTCAGCATATGCAAGATCAGAGTTTTTTATTCCAGTCATTCGGAAAGCCGTAATAATCCAGCCGCACAAAGGGATACTTTTTTGAAAGGGCAATGACGGATTCCTTCATTTCTGAGAAGCTCTGGGCAGGAAGAAGTCTCTTCATGATCAGAAAGAAACCGAAGAAATGAGCGTTATCCATGGTTCCATCTTCTCTGCGAATCAGTAAAGCCTGCTCTTTCTTGTTGAGCGATGGCTTTTGCTCAAAGAGACGGTTATAAATACGGCTTCCGTGTGCACAGAGGTTTCGGATGATGGTCATGCTGTGCATGTATTGTCCGAGAATCTCCGGGCCACGATTCATGGTAAGATCAAAATGCTGGGCAATGGTCGCTTTAAGTGATCGCTCAGAAATGGCATACAGAAAAGAAATATCGGATATCGTCAGCAGGTCAACGTATGCCCAGAGCGGAATCTCCTGGTGCAGATCATTAACAAAATGCTTCAGATAGGCTTCATGAGCTAATCGCTGTTTCTTTTGCTGGTTGGCTTTGTCAATGATTTCCTTATGTTTTGCCGGATTGGTAAAGTTTTTGGAATCCAGATAGCCAAGAGGTCCGTATGTCTTGGTGAACTCATAGGCGTAGATGGATTTCATCTGCACCTCAATGGTTTCAATATGATGCAGGATGATATGACGGAACTCATGGTCAAAGTGGTAGATATCTTCGATATTCCGGAATGTGGCGGATTTCGCAAAAACATCATTCTTGCGCAGAGTCAGGGAATAACCGCTGATCCGATAGTAGTTGTTCCGAAGCAGAAAATTTTTGGCTTCTGTCTCGTCTTCAATCGTAAGACCGCGAGACCGAAGAATTTCAATTTGTTCATCAATCGTTTTAAAGTCCTTGCCTGCCATAAAAATCTCCTTATACACAAAACGCCCCCAAGTGTGCATGCGCAGAGCGCAGAGGCCTGGGGGAGCTGTTGAGATTATAATAGCAAATCAAGGGCGGGCTGTCAATGAACAGAATGTGAACTTTTGTTTATAAAAACAATTTATGAGGAAGGGCTTTTGCAACTTGACTTTCTGTCACACGATAAGTATACTGTTGATGTGGAGGTATAAGAGCAGCTATGGCAAAGATGGGAAGACCGAAGTCAGAGAATCCGAAGAAGAAAACACTGAGTATCCGGGTAGAGGATTCCTTATATGAGCGTATCTGCAATTATGCTGAAGAACATCATTTGACTGTAACAGAAGTTGTCTTGCAGGGACTGGAAAAATTATTGTCCAGACCTGAATGATATGAAGCCCTTCTTCTTATCAGAAGGAGGATTTTATATGGCACAGACAAGAAAAGACCTGCGGGGCAGAATCCTGAGAAAAGGAGAGATGCAGCGGGCATCCGACAAACGGTATTCGTATTCCTACACGGATCCGCTTGGACGGCGCAAGTTTATTTATGCAAAGGATCTTGTAACACTTCGTGAGCGTGAAGCACAGCTTGCGAAAGACCAGATGGATGGTCTGGACATCTATGTGGCCGGAAAGGCTACGGTAAATTTCGTATTTGACCGTTACATGAGTCTGAAGACCAACCTCAGGGCGACCACCAGAAGCAACTACCTGTATATGTACGACCGCTTTATCCGGGATACCTTCGGAAATAAGTTGATCGCAGATATCAAGTATTCCGATGTGCGTCAGTTTTACAACTATCTGATGGAAGAGCAGGGACTCCAGATCAATACTTTGGAGAGCATCCACACACTGCTGCATCCTACCTTTCAGCTGGCAGTTCGGGACGACATTATCCGCAAGAATCCGACAGATGGTGTGATGGCAGAGGTGAAGAAAAGCACAGGAAAGGCGGCAGGTGTTCGTCATGCGCTGACCTTGACCCAGCAGCGGGCATTCATGGAGTATATTGCCAACCATCCGATTTATTATCACTGGTGGGCCTTGTTCACGGTGCTGTTGGGAACAGGCTGCAGAATCGGGGAGGCACTGGGACTTCGATGGGAAGACCTGGATTATGAAAAGCGCACGATCAGCATCAATCATAACCTGGTATATTATCCGACAGGTGAGAACCGCAGCTCTGAGCAGCATATTTCCAAGCCGAAGACAGAGGCCGGTATCCGAACGATTCCAATGCTGGATTCCGTCAAAGACGCATTTGAGATGCTCTGGGAGGAGCAGAGGGAAAACGGCTGGAATGAGGTAAGCATCGACGGCATGAGCGGATTTGTATTCAGCAATCGCTTCGGAAATGTTCCGAATCCGCAGTCGGTGAATCGTGCGATTAAGCGTATCATCGCTGATTACAATGCCACAGAAGAGATCAATGCGAAAAAGGAGCATCGGGAAGCCGTTATGCTGCCGGATTTTTCTGCACATCATCTGCGTCACACATTTTGTACAAGACTTTGCGAAAAAGAGACCAACCTGAAGGTCATCCAGTCGATCATGGGGCACAAGGATATCCAGACAACCATGGACATCTATGCCGAGGCGACCGAGGAGAAAAAACAGGAATCATTCGAGCGATTAGCTGCTACGATGGATGTATTTTGAGAAGGGCTTTGCAAGCATATTGCCTGACATCAAAATTTTGAAAAGGACAACAAATTGACATCAAATATTCGTTGATGGTGAAGTATCACGAAGCATGGTAAAGCGGAGGTGTTCCATAAAAAATGCCTCTGCGAAGCACCATGAAGCGTCACGAAGGGGATTCAGAAAGATTCCCGACGATGAAG
>CAVGEN010000194.1:0-3183 GCA_963628185.1 Waltera intestinalis
GAATCAAGGTTGGCTTCAGGTAGTTGTTGCCACCCATCTCGCCCGTACTGATTTTGATTGCCACCCGTCCGTGCGCCGGCACTCCAAGGGCCTTGTAGATGCGAACCAGGGCGTCGGGACTAATCTCCTTGGTCATATAGACCTTCGGCTGGGCATGGAGCATCATTGTACTCATCAATGCCACAGCGATAACAAATAGTTTCTTCATATCTTGCAGAATTTTCACGGTGCAAAAATACGAAGAAATATCCAAAGGTCATGTATATTTTTTACGGATAGACTGCTACAAATTACGGAAAATGACATAAGATGTGCAATGCTTTTTTATAGTTCGACTAAACATTTTGAAGTTCGACTAAATTTTAGCTTTATGATTATTGCTGGTTATCAATGCCTTGGCAATATTTAAGATTGCAATTTTGTCCAAACCTCGACTAAAACTTCGACTAAGTTTGACTAAATTTCGACTAAAGTCCAGCGTTTCCCCTCGCTTAGTTGTATTGTTTCTTCCTTCTTCATTGCAGAGAGGAGATTTCCAACCTTCCTTATTTTCTGTTCGTCGGTTAACACATCTGACAATTTTGATTTCAACAATGTGTTCAATTCTGCTCTTGTGGCTCCGCCAAAAGATTGCAGATATGACACTATCATTTCTTTGAAATGCTGGTCATTGAAACTGCGGTTTTTGATGTACTCCGTTTTTAGTTCTTCTTTGTCTGCTGTCTTTGCGACGTATGCGGAGAGGAAGAGCTTTGGATAGCGTCCTTCTATCAGATGGAGTTTTTTCAGCCGTGCAGTTTTCTCTTTGTCTATAAGTTCATGCTTCTGAACCATGTCAAGAGCAATGCAGTCATCCAAAGAAAGGTCAGGATTAGCTTTCAATAGTCTGTAATACCCCTCATCAATAAGTTTGCCGTATATCCGTACAGACA
Source organism: Waltera intestinalis (assembly GCA_963628185.1). GTDB lineage: Bacteria > Bacteroidota > Bacteroidia > Bacteroidales > Bacteroidaceae > Prevotella. The sequence goes on from CAVGEN010000194.1 coordinate 933, forward strand.
CCTCGCGCTTGGCTTGGTCAATCTTGTAGTCGGGCATCGGGAAGAAACGACGTTGTTGCTCTGTGAATACTTTCCTTATACCACGCCCGATAGTATCAATCATGTTGAAGTTGACCATGCCTTGGCAAAGCACATAGTTTCGATAGAATTTCTGCGGCCCATTCTGTTCTATAGCATTGCGAACGGTACCAGGCAAGAAGAAACCACCATTGGCAAAAGTGACAGAGTCTGGAGTCTCCACCATAGTTATACGCTCCTGCATAGTGTAGTCTTGATGGGCGAGGGCATTGTGCAGCACTTCTCTTATACTGTACTCATCATACTGCTTCACCACATCTGGGAACAACGTACCTCCTGGAAGAATACGTTGGTTCAGATTGCGAATACGTGACAGTGCCTCATTCACTGTCAAAATGAATGGAGGAAAGAAATGTTCGTAGTCTATCTTCTCATCATGGTCGTCAATCAGCACCCATGTGATTGTTGCCACTGCCGGGCTAATCAATGGTGCCGAGAATTCCTTCCCCAGCAATAGTATTGCGGCACGGGTCAGCTGTCCTTTTACTGCGATGCCAGCTCTGCTAAGAAGTTCCATGTCATCCCAAGTATCCACTTCGTCTGCCAAACGTGGATGCACCATCTTGTACTCACTACGAGCCTTAGCCAATGCCTTTGTGTCAAGGTCGTCCAGGGTGGCATTTGGCACAATCTCTGCCGACCAGTCGAAGACAGGACTGTTCTCCTCAAGAATGGCATTAAGCCTTTCCTGAGTGAGTTCCACGAGCGAGTCCTCTATGCGCTGCCACGCCTTGTTATGGGCATATATAGGGAGTTTGGGGCGATGCTTCGGAATGTGAATTACCCAAACCTTCTTGTTCGTGTCATCAGTGACGAACTCCTCAATATCAAGTCCTTCTGTAGAAAGGTTTACGCACCGTTCACTCAACCGAAGTATTGCCTTCTGTCGGTCGTAGTTGTAAGTGTCGGTGCCGATTATCTCCAGCGACGTGTCATGAACACCAATCACCAAATATCCGCCCTCCATATTGGCTATGGCAGACACATACGAGATGACATCATCTTTCTCATCTCCACAGAAAGAGTTCTTCAAGTTCTTGAACTCCTTCCATTCGCAGCGTGCATTCTCCTGTGGGTACTTACGCTGTAGGTATTGTTGTAGTTCTTGTTCCAACATAATTTTAATCAAATACTATAATTGCAATTATTCCAAGATGCGATAGATGTTTGCGTCTCCCTCCCTATCCAAAGTCGGAAGGGTGCCCATTATGCAATGAGGCTTCAGTCAGCATATTGTCTGCTATAATCTGACTGCAAAAATAAGGCAAATATTCGAAAGAAAAGAATATTTGCCGTGAATAGTGACCTTTTGTTGCCCAAAAACATGAAATCTCTGAAATTTCACTTCAGAGAGCGGTCGGTTCTGTCCTTCACCAGTATGTCCTGCCCGCAGAAATACTTGAGCCATTTCATGGCGGTGTACTGCGTCTGACCGAACAGGAAGCACATTGCACGAGTGGTGAGATGGCTATTGTTCTGGATGTAGTTCTTTCGCCGTCTGACTGGGACAGTTGACAGTCTCAGTCTGACGGCCTGTCTTACTATTCCCCCAATGTCTTGGTAAACACGAGCGACGACAGTTGCCATCTCCCGTCATCGACGACATACACTTCGGTGACGATGAAAGGAAAACGAACGTCGTGACCTCCCACGACACTGTTGAGGTGGATGCGGCTGTACACGGTGGCTATACCACTGGCGAACTGTACCTCTTGTGAGTGTATCTCGGCTTTCTTGTACCATATGCCGCCCTCCTTGATGGTGCGCAGTTCCGCTTCCTTGCCCCAATATCCGCCCATGTGGACAAACTGCGACGAAGTGTGGAAGAGTTTCTCCAACTTGTCAGTGTCCTTCTCTGCCATCCATGTCCATTTTTGGTTTGAAAGGTCGATGATGGCTTGCTGCTCGGGAGTAAACCGCACCGAGTCGTTCTGACACCATGCTCCACCGACGATGGTGAAGAGCAATGATAATGTAAACAATAATTTCTTCATAATGGTTTCTTTTATGTTTTGTGGTGCAAAGATACTGTTTATTGCTTTTTACGCAGTTACGAAAAAATCGGCAAAGATTTCACTTTTTGCCGATTCTGTCAATTAGAGATATGTATGAAAAAGTATTACTCCCGGTACTCCGTAGGGTTCATGCCGAGATTGTGCGCCACATAGCGGCT
>CAVGEN010000195.1:0-3160 GCA_963628185.1 Waltera intestinalis
CCTTCATACTGTCTATCCTAACGTGCCGTTTCTTACGGCACGTTTTTATCTGCATAGTCTTGACCATTCCCTTACTTTCCCGTATAGTTTTTGAGTAACAAAAAAAGAGAAAGAACAGCCCCAACCACAGTTCGTTCTTTCTCTCACACAACCCAAGCGCTGCAGTACAGGTCCGGTGCAGGGTCATGCCCTAATAAATGGTTGCCTGTAGCATTAGCAGTCAGCTTGATGTCCACTACTATGATAAGAAAAAACTTACTACTTTGCAAGCTAATTCGTATAAAAACTTCATCAAAAAATCTCTTTGAGGCCTACATGGCTAAGTTTCAGTCCGGGCAGGAGACCTGCCCCATCTGTGGTTCCTCCGGAAACTGTCACATCCATGATTATTACGGCAGGTCTGTCATTGATTTCAGAAACGGACATCCTGAAAAGGATGAACTCTGCGTCATGCGGGTCTTCTGTGACAGCTGCAATCATGCCCACGCAATCCTTCCGGACTGCATTATCCCTTACTCCACCTACAGCCTGTTCTTCATCCTCAGACTCCTTGGCGAATATTTCGCTGAACTGTGTTCCGTTGAACGGCTCTGCGAGAAATTCAGCATTACCCTGAACCAGCTGTACAAGTGGCTTGCGCTGTGGAAAACGCACAAGCGTGAATGGCTGGGGCTGCTGGCAGACGCTGAAACCTCTGACACAGCTTTTCTCAGAAGAATTACCTCCGCCGACAGCTACTCCGCTTTTTCCATGGAGTTCATCCGTCGCCTGCGTATTTCGTTTCTCCAGTCACATGCCAATCCTGTCGCAGCCGACTCGAAAAACGCACACTACCACCAGACGGTCTTTGCTCCGGACATCTCCATCTTCTGACCACACGACTGTGGGATGGGCACTTCTGATTCTCTCCTTTATGCTGTAAGAAAACATTCGAAGGAGGAGTTTTCCATGAGTAAAGAAACCGAAACGCTCAAACAAAACGCTGAAGTGGCACAGTTCCGCTTCGCACTTATCGCTCCTGTGATCCAGGGGCTTTTTCCGGATGCCTCGGCGACCGCCTACTATAAGCGCGTCACCGCATCCCCGCTGACACTCCCTGACGGAAGTACTGTTTCCTACAGCTACAAAACGCTGGAAAAATGGAAATCCCAGTACTCCATCGGCGGTCTGGATGCCCTGATGCCATCCGTGCGGTCGGATAAAGGCATCTCACGTGCCCTGAGCGATGAGTCTATCGCCGAGATCTACCGGATCAAAAAAGAACAGCCGAGGATGAATGCCACCCAGATCTATGAGCATCTGGTACGGGAATCTTTTCTGCCGGCATCTGTCAGTGTGGATTCTGTCCAGCGTTTTATCCGCCATAATGATCTGAAATCCGCCAGGGATCCGAATCTTCGGGATCGGAAAGCCTATGAGGAAGATGAATTCGGAAAAATCTGGCAGGCCGATACCTGCTATCTTCCATACATCACGGAAGATGGTCAGACCCGCAGGGTTTACTGCATCATGATCATTGACGACCATTCCAGACTGCTGGTCGGCGGTGAACTGTTTTACAGCGACAATGCCTACAACTTCCAGAAAGTCCTGAAAAATGCCATCGCCACTTATGGAATCCCGGACAAACTTTACGTGGATAACGGCTGCAGCTACTCCAATGAGCAGCTTTCCATGATCTGCGTATCCCTGGGAATCCTTCTTTTGCATACGCGCGTCCGTGATGGGGCTAGCAAGGGTAAGGTAGAGCGCCATTTTCGAACACTCAAGGAGCGCTGGCTGTACACGCTGGATATTGCCTCTATCACCTCTCTGGAACAGTTCAATGGCCTTCTGCGGGATTACATGCGTTCCTACAACACCACGTTCCACCGTGGCATTGACGGTGTGCCTCTGGACCGCTACGAAGCATCGAAGGATCATCCCCGTAAGCCACAGTCCCGCGAGTGGCTGAATGACTGCTTCTACAATCGTATCACGCGAAAAGTTCGCAAGGACTCTACCATCACGATTGGGAAGACCAGCTACGATGTCCCGATGCAGTTTATCTCGGCCACGGTAGATATCCGCTTCCTTCCGGATGACATGGACACAGCCTTCCTTCTTTTTGAAGACCAGAAGTTTCCAATCCGCCGTACCAATCGCAATGAAAACTGTCACACGAAGCGTAACAATCCAACCATCGATTATTCTAAGATCGGAGGTGAGGGCTGATGTTCAATTCCTTCTACGGGCTGTCATTTAACCCGTTTGACAAACAGCAGCTGAAAGAAAAAGACCATTTCATTTCTAAGGACTTTACCGAGATGACTAACCGACTCAATTACCTCAAGGATATCCGGGGCATCGGTGTATTTACAGCAAGACCCGGCATGGGAAAATCCTTCTGTCTGCGCTGTTTTGCCGCAGGACTGAACCCCAGCCTTTTTCACATGGAATACCTGTGTCTGTCCACGATCAGTGTTGCGGATTTCTACAAGCAGCTGTGTGCCATCCTCGGGGTCTCTGACAAGGGCGGAAAAACCGGGATGTTCCAGTCCATTCAGGAACAGATTACTTATCTCTACAAAGAAAAACGCCAGCCGCTTCTGCTTGCCATTGATGAAGCCCAGTATCTGAATACCGGGATCCTGAATGACATCAAAATGCTCATGAATTACGGTTACGATTCCGTGAATTATTTCACTCTGATCCTTTGTGGAGAATCCCATCTGAATGATACCTTGCGCAAACCGGTTCATGAAGCATTACGGCAGCGCATCACCGTCCATTACAACTACAACGGTCTGTCCGATGAAGAAGTTGCCAAGTACATCCTACACAAACTCCAGCTGGCAGGTGCATCTGCTACCATCATGGACCAGGCAGCTCTTGCAGCTGCCCACAGCTTCACCCAGGGAAATCCGCGTCTGATCGATAATCTCATGACCGATGCCCTGACCATAGGCTCCCAGCAGGGGCATCAGGTCATCGATGCCGAGATCATCCGTGCTGCGGTCGATAACCAGGGGCTTTATTGATGAAGTTTTCAAAGTCCATTTCAAAGGTCATGACGCATGTCATGACCTTGTTTCAAAAGCGAGCAGGAGGCTGCCTGCCTCTCAAACAAGGCTACAACAGTGTGCGGTCAAGCCGTCAAGAATCTGCGGTAAGTTCCGGT
>CAVGEN010000196.1:0-3152 GCA_963628185.1 Waltera intestinalis
TGTTATGGAAAGCCTCCTTCTGATAGTCGCCGATGCTCTGATAGAGGAAAGGATTCACCTCTTGGTCAATAAACCTTTTGCGCATCACCAAGGATGCCGGCTTACCGATGTCACAGGTAATCCAACGACGGCCAAGCTTCTCGGCAACAGCTGCGGTCGTACCACTTCCTCCGAAGAAGTCACAAACAAGGTCGCCCTCGTTGGAAGAGGCCTTGATGATTCGTTCGAGAAGAGCCTCTGGCTTTTGGGTATCATACCCCACAGATTCTTTTGCTTGTGAATTAACAGGATAAATATCATTCCATAAATCGGAAACAATATTACCTTGCATATCATCAAGAAATTGCACTTTACGAGGATTTCCTTTCGAATTAAAGATAATACGTCCTTCTTGCAAAGCCAAATCTATATTTTCTTGACTCCATATCCAATGCATTCCCATAGGTGGCTCTATCCATCTTTCACCAAATTTTCTTGCTGGACCTTGCCCTTTTTGTACTAACGAAACATCTGTATAATATCTTCCCTTGCTATCTTTCTTATAATGAGATTCGAGATATTTATCTTCATAAGGTACATAAATATTAGTGAAAAAAGAATTAGGAGATTTACTATACGCATATATCACATCATGAACATTACCAAAGGATTTACTTTGAGCTTTTGTAGTTCGTATCTTTTGCCATATAATTTCATTTCGAAATAATTCTTTGCCAAAAATCTCATCAAGAACTAATTTCATGTATGCTCCAATATGCCAATCAATATGAACATAAATAGTTCCCCTATCGGAAAGCAATTCTTTCATCAAGACTAACCTTGGATAAATCATTTTCAAATACGAAATTGTACCCTCTTCCCAAGTATCAGCATAAGCAAATTGCTCGATAACCGTTGGTCTCTGAGCGAAACTTGCATTTGGCAAAGTAATTGGAGTTCTATAATCCGCCTTCGAGTCGAACGGAGGGTCAATATAGATTAAGTCAACCTTACCTCTCAGAGAAGGTAATCCTGTCTGAGGATCACCAGCCAACAAGGCTTGCATTGTCAAAAGGTTGTCGCCGTATATGAGTCGGTTCATCCAAGTGCCACCATCCAAAGCAGCATTGAATGCATTAGGGATATTAGGAACTTGTCCACGGAAGAAACCGGAGACATCCTTGCGTGGCAGCACCAGCTCATTGGTTTGCAATCCAATGCGAGTGCCACTGCTCAGTCGCTCGATGATGCGCTGAGCCTCTTGCCTACCCTCGCTCGCTATGCGGGGCAGCTCTTCAATCAATGATTTTGCCATAGCATTAAAGCTTTTAGAATATAGTTTTAATGCGACTGCCTTGTTACTCCAAAAATAAAAGATTCTTGCCAAACACCTTATTATATATAAGCAACAAAGCCAACTAAACACGAGGTTCGCCCTTGCCCACCAGAACGCAGAAACGTGGACGAATCCACTTATCCAACGTTCCAAGGTGTTTGGCCTAACCTATATACCATAGATAAGTTCAACGTCCACGCTATGCGGACGCTCACTTTTTATTCTATGGTATATGTTCTTTCCGCGGCCAAACTTCAGGAACATTATTATCGAATAAACAGCAAACGCTATTATTTAACCCACAAAAATAGACCTCATCGCCACGAGGGCGACTCAATCCGAATGCAAAGATAACAGAAAATAGGGAAAAAACAAAATAAAAAGGAAACTTTTCAAGAAAAAGTTTCAAAAAAGGCACATTAGACTACACGAAAACAAAGCTGCCCACGGCTTCGGTGGAGTGCCGAACCAAAACCACATTCGATAACGCACCAATGCTATAACACACCATCATATTCTTATCGAAACTAAGCAAAATCGCCATATACTTTTGTCCAAAAGCACAAATAAATTGTATGGTCCGTTGAAGTTCATCGCCGATTCAGACAAATTTATTGCTTTTCACATGATAGTATTAGTCTTTTTGAGGGCAACAAACTACTTTTGCGTCAGAATCACTCATAAAGCATTAATAACTAATAAACAAAAGTATTTTGATGAAACTCAGCCCTCTCTATTTTACCATACTTCCACCATATCACAAGTAAAAGCAAAATAATGAACATGAGAAAATTTCTATTATTAATCTCGCTCACGCTTTGCCTCTCGGCATCGCCCAAGAAGACCATTCCTGTATTTATCACGGCAGGACAGTCGAACACAGACGGGCGAATCATCAACAAGTTGCTTCCCGACTACATTCGGAACAACAGATACAAACACTGCTATTGGTGCTACAACTGCGGCACCCGCAGCATGGACGGAAAGTTTGAACTTTTCTGGCCTCGCATCAACGTCAAGAGCAAGCCAGGCCGATGGACTTACGATGCCGTGACCTACTACTGGCTGGAACAATCGTTGAAGGAAGACTTCTATGTCATCAAGGAATCGCTCGGCGGCACTGCCATCGACCCTAGCTGCAAAAGCTACCAGAAGATGTACTGGTGCGCATCGCCCGACTATCTTGCCTCAGTGGCTGCTTCCGACAAAGGCGGCAAGAGCCTGCTGAAAGCTCTCTGCGACAACATCGACCTCGCCATCGACAACAGTCTCTCCAAGCTGAAAGGCGACTACGAGTTCAAGGCCATGCTCTGGCACCAAGGTGAGAGCGACATCACAGCCAGCGACAAGTACTACGACAACCTGAAGGCTGTCATCGCCTACATTCGCAAACACCTCGTGGAGAAGACCGGCAACAGGAAATACGCCAAGCTCCCTATCCTCCTCGGGGGCATATCCCACAAGAGCCGTGGATGGTGCCAGGGGGTGGAAGATGCCCAAAAGCGTCTGCAAAGCGAAGACCCCAACATTCATCTCATAGAAGTGCCCAACACCACCATGCAGGAGGACAACATCCACTTCACCGCTGAGGGAGGCGAGACATTGGGCAAGAAGATGTACAACAAGTTGGTCGATTTGAAATTGGCTGGCAAGAAGGCAAAACACATTCCCGTAGAGGAATAACGATGCCCAACGACCTCCTTGATTCATCGAATATGAACATTACTAACATTTTATAGAAATTTAAACTAAAGAGGTCTTCGTGTGTCTGAGGCACGAAGACATATGAAGACCGAGTTGTACGGACACGGCCAGCAAGTATGGGGATTAACCCCGT
>CAVGEN010000197.1:0-3115 GCA_963628185.1 Waltera intestinalis
GCGCATTGCCGACGGCTCGTTCACCGTGGCCAACTATCGGGAGCGCACCATCAACGAGAGTGGCAAGCAGCGGCGCATTCAGATTCTGACGATGAAAGACCGCATCGCGGTGCATGCCATCATGTCGGTGGTTGACGCTCATCTGAAGAAGCGGTTCATCCGCACCACCTCCGCAAGCATCAAGAACAGGGGTATGCACGACCTTATGAAATACATCCGCCGCGATATGCAGGACGCCCGGAGGGTACACGCTACTGCTACAAGTTCGACATCTCCAAGTTCTACGAGAGCGTGCGACAGGACTTCGTGTCATATTGCGTGCGCCGTGTGTTCAAGGACAAGAAGCTCATCGCCATGCTCGACGGCTTCATCCGCATGATGCCGCAGGGCATAAGCATCGGACTGCGCTCGTCGCAGGGTTTGGGCAACCTGTTGTTGTCGGTCTATTTGGATCACTATCTGAAAGACCGTTGCGGTGTGCGCCACTTCTACCGCTACTGCGACGACGGTGTGGTGCTTGCCGGTTCAAAGGCTGAACTGTGGGCGGTGCGCGATATGGTACACAAGCGGATAGAGAGCCTCGGACTGACGGTGAAGCCCAACGAGCGCATATTCCCTGCAACCGAGGGCATCGACTTCTTGGGCTATGTCATCTATCCCGACCACGTCATGCTGCGCAAGCGCATCAAGCAGAAGTTCGCACGGAAGATGCACGAGGTGAAATCAAGAAAAAGGCGGCGCGTTCTGATTGCCAGCTTCTACGGCATGGCGAAGCACGCCGACTGCATAATGCTATTCAATAAATTAACAGGCAAAGAAATGAGATCATTTAAGGATTTGAATGTCGCTTACAAGCCGGAAGACGGCAAGAAGCGATTTGCGGGTGCGGTGGTAAGCATCCGCGAGTTGGTGAATCTGCCCATCGTGGTCAAGGACTTCGAACTCGGGGTCAAGACCAGCCAGGGCGAAGACCGCTGCGTCGTGTCCATCGAACAGGGCGGTGAGTCGAAGAAGTTCTTCACCAACTCGGAGGAGATGAAAAACATCCTCCAGCAAGTGAGTGAAATGCCGGATGGCTTCCCCTTCGAGACTACCATCAAGACGGAGACCTTCGGCAAGGGTAGAACAAAATACATTTTCACATGATGAGAGCAAACGGACCGCAAGGGGTAAAGCTGCTTGAATGCACCAACCCCGTGAAAGACAAGTGGCGTGTGCGCTGGGACGTACACAACAATGATGATGGCTCTGCCGACTATATGGAGGTGGAGTTCAAGGGCAAGCCTTCCGGCGAGGACATCAAGACGATGGTGGCGCAGTGGTACAACGACCGCACCAACGAGACCATCCTTTCGGGCTTCTCGTGGGGCGGCATGAGCGTGTGGCTGTCCACCGAGAACCAGTTCAACTACAAGGTGGCTTACGACCTCGCAGTGCAGTCAGGGGGCAGCTCACTGCCAGTTACGTTCAAGTTCGGCACCGACGAGGAACCGTGCTACCACACGTTCTCCGACATCAGCGAACTGACGGACTTCTACACCAAGGCCATGCAGCATATCCAAGACACACTGGCCGACGGTTGGAAAAACAAAGACAGTTTTGATTTGAGCCTCTACAAGGCTTGATAACATTCGCCCCTCGGGGGTGGGCTATAAAAAAGCCCCCGGCCTGTTAAATAGTCGTCTCACTTACTTTTTAACCAAAACGCCATACAGCGCACGACCGGGGGCGTATACCCTCGTTCGCACTGTATGGCTTTATTGTTTGTTTTGGTTGCGCGGATGCGCTAAATAAGTGAGACGATGCAAAAGTACTAAAATTTTATAAGAATGCAACTGATTGAGATACTGAAATTAAACAGGCAACTGCTGATTAACTTCCAAAAGGCTGGCGTGAGGCTCGACGATGTGCGCTTCATCGACCTTTACAACGAGTACCGTTCATTGGCTTCCAGTGGCGAAAAGGTGTCGTACATCGTGGCGCACCTTGCCTCTGAGTATAACGTCAGCGAGCGCAAGGTCTACTCGCTCATCAAACGATACAAGACCGAGTGTAACTCGCTGATATTCGGGGGGGGGTAATCCGTAACCATACAACGCACTGCATCCGGCGTGCAGTGTAATGGCCACTGCTACGTCTTGGCGAAGGGGCTAACCACACTACCTTTGCTCCGTTTCTAAATCAAACGGACATGAACAAATATCATCAAATCTTACACAAGGTGCTTGCCGAGGGCAAGTGCCAGACCAACAAGAAGGGTAGCATACGCTATCTGCTCAACGAACAACTCACACTCACCCCTGCCGACCTGCTCGACATCTTCGAGGGGCATGGCATTGCTCGCAAGAAGTTGCGGAGCGAACTGCAGCTCTTCATGCAGGGAGAGCGCAACGTGGAGAAGTATCGTGAGGCGGGCATCAACTGGTGGGACTACTGCGGCTCTATCCTCGTCAATTCTTATCCCACCTACTTTGAGAAACTGCCGCCACTCATCGACCGCATCAACCGTGAGAAACGCAGCAGCAAGAACTACGTGCTCTTTCTCGGCTCTACCGATGCGGAGACCAACCAGGCTCCGTGTCTGTCGTTGGTGCAGTTTCAGATTGAGAATGGCGAACTGGTGCTTTCGGCTTACCAGCGCAGCTCGGATGCCAACCTCGGCTTGCCGGCTGACATCTACCACCTCTACCTCATGGCTCGGCAGATTGACCTCCCGTTGAGGTCCATCACGCTGCATCTTGCCAATGTGCATATCTACGAGAACAACATCGGGCGCACACGCCTGTTGCTCGACGGCAACGACAATGTAAAATTTGAACTAAACGTGTAGCCATGAGAAAGCAGTATTTATCGGCACCGCTCCCTTTCGTGGGGCAGAAACGTATGTTCGCGCGTGAGTTCATCAAGGTTCTGAAGCAATATCCAGAGGACACGGTATTCGTGGATTTGTTCGGTGGTTCAGGATTGCTGTCCCACATCGCCAAGTGTCAGAAGCCTAACGCTACGGTCATCTACAACGACTTCGATGGCTACCGCAACCGTTTGCAACACATCCCGCAGACCAACCGCCTTTTGGCTGACCTCCGCAAAATGGTGGAGGCGGAGGGCGTGCCCA
>CAVGEN010000198.1:0-3111 GCA_963628185.1 Waltera intestinalis
ACAAGGGTTCTATCGTGGCAAATGCGGAAAAGAGCATTGCCGAGCGAGAGGAACGAGTGGACGAAGTACCGACTAAGACGAGAGGTGAACGCATTGTGGAAGAAGCAATGGGCAATTCGACACAGAAAGAAGGTCAGCTCCACGAAAACCCTACTGCCGCAAAGACGGAAAAAAGCCCTCCGTCCGAGCGAAGCTCCGAGATCAGCGACACGGCTTCTGACAGGGGTACGGCGAAGCAGGCAGACAGAAAGCCTTCGGTGAAAGAAAAGCTGGAACGATATAAGGCTGCCGCAAAAGCCGATAAGGAAGCAGACCGTGCCGAACCTGCGCTTTCCAAGGAGAAAGCAAAAGCCCCCGAACCGCCCCGTCAGACGGTTCATCATCAACCCAAAAGAACCAAGAAACCGAAAGAGAGGTAATCGACTATGACGAATAATTTTACACCCAAGAAATCCGGTGCTGCGGCAAAACCGCAGCTAACGCCGGAGGAATACGCCGCAAAGAAAAAGGCGGAGAAGGATACCGTGTATCAGATGATCGACGACACCGCCGCCGAAATCGTAAGCGACCCCGAAAAGTTCAGAGCCTACCTTGATACGCAGGCACGAATGGATCGCTACTCTGCCGCCAATGCTCTGCTTATTTACAAGCAGCAGCCGCAGGCGACCCAGCTCAAGGATTTCCGTGACTGGCAGGAGGACGGCGTGAAGGTCAACAAGGGTGCCAAGAGCCTTTCCATTCTCGAACCCGTTGAGTACACAAAGAACGACGGCACTACCGGCATTGCCTACAATGTCAAAAAGGTCTTTGATGTGTCGCAGACCAACGGCAGAAAACCGGCGGCACCCACTCTTGACCGTGACCCACGAAAGCTCGCTGCCATTATGCTGGACACCGCACCCATTGAGGTCAAAAGTGTAAACGAGCTTCCTCAGCCGCAGATGGGGGCATTTTATCGGAATGAGGATCAGACGCTCTATGTCAAGCGTGACATTGGGGACAGCGTGGCACTCTGCCAGTGTGTTGCACAGGAGCTTGGTCACGCACAGCTTGCAATGAACTGTGAAGCGTACAGTCGCAGAGATATGGGCTTTTCCGCCGTATGTGTCGGCTATATGCTCTGCCGAAAGTTCGGTGTGGATGTTAAAAACTTTGCCATTGAGAGTATCCCCGACGAGCTGAAAGGCAAAGAGCCGAAAGAGATTCGTGCGGCGCTTTCCAAGACCCGTTCTGCGATGAATGAGATTGGCTCCCGTGTGTCGGAGGAACTGTACCGTCAGAAGCAGGAACGCTCCAAAGACCGTGACAGCAGATAACGGAGGAAACGCCAATGAAAGAAGAAAAGAACTATATCGCCTTGAACGACTATGAACACGGCATCGTGATCGACTCCCTCAATGAAAAGCGGAACGACCTTATCAGCGAGGGAAAGACGACGGATGCCGTTGATGAATTGATCGTCAAAGTCGGTCACGCCCCGAAAAAGAAATTCAAAGTGATTGAAAGGGACAAACGCCGAAATGAAGCAAGATGACAAGCGTACCGCTGTTATCCTATCTTTGATCGGCATTATTCCCGTCGTATGGCTTGCACTTAAAATAGCGCCATCAGTCGGCGGTGGTCTTGCAACGATACTGCCGGAACTGATGAGCGTATTTGATGACCCGTTTCACATAGAGCAAAACAAGGACAGTGTAAAAGCTGTCCTTGTTTTGCTCCTCTGCTATGGAATGTGTATCGGCATTTATTTCTCCACACGCAGGAATTACAGACGACGGGAAGAACACGGCTCGGCTAAATGGGGCGAAGCACGAACCGTAAATAAGAAGTACGCACAACACCCAAAGAGCGAAAACAAGTTGATGACACAGAATGTGAGCATCGGACTGAACGCCAAGAAGCATCGCCGCAACCTGAATACGCTGGTCTGCGGCGGAAGCGGTGCGGGTAAAACACGCTTTTACTGCAAGCCCAATCTGATGCAGGCAAATACCAGCTTTGTGATCCTTGACCCCAAGGGCGAGATCGTCCGTGATGTCGGGAAACTGCTTGAAGCAAAGGGGTATGAAATCAAGGTGCTTGACCTGATCTCAATGGAGAAAAGCCACTGCTACAATCCCTTTGTGTATTTGCAAAGCGACAACGACATTCAAAGGCTTGTCACCAACCTGTTCAAAAGCACCACGCCGAAAGGCTCTCAAAGCAACGATCCCTTTTGGGATACGGCTGCTTCTATGCTTTTGCTGGCGTTGGTATTCTATCTGCACTATGAGGCACCGGAGGATGAACAGAACTTTGCAATGGTAATGGAGATGCTTCGTGCGGGAGCGATTGAGGACGAGGAAGAACCCCGCCCATCGCCATTGGATAATCTCTTTTCCGAATTGGAATATGAGAACCCCGAACACATCGCATTGAAGTATTACCATTCCTATCACGCCGGTTCTGCCAAGACGCTGAAAAGCATTCAGATCACCCTCGCCGCACGACTGGAAAAGTTCAATCTCGAAAGCCTTGCGGCTCTGACAACGACCGATGAGTTGGAGCTTGAAACGCTCGGTGAGAAAAAGACGGCTTTGTTTGCGCTCATACCGGATAACGACACGAGCTTCAATTTTCTTGTGTCCATTCTCTACACGCAGCTGTTTCAGCAACTCTTTTATTCCGCCGACCATATTCACGGCGGCAGCTTACCGATTCCCGTCCATTTTCTGATGGACGAGTTTGCCAATGTCAGCCTACCCGATGATTTTGACAAGATACTCTCCGTAATGCGCTCACGCTCGGTCAGCGTCAGTATTATCCTGCAAAACTTGGCACAGCTCAAAGCCCTTTTCGAGAAGCAATGGGAAAGCATCGTCGGCAACTGCGATGAATTTCTCTACTTGGGCGGCAATGAGCAGTCCACCCATAAATATGTGTCGGAGTTGCTTGGCAAGTCCACCATTGATACCAACACCTACGGTAAGAGCAGCGGCAGAAACGGCAATTACAGCACGAATTATCAGATCAGCGGCAGAGAGCTTCTGACGCCGGATGAGGTTCGTATGCTCGACAACCAATATGCCATTCTCTTTATCCGAGGTGAGCGACCCGTGCTTGATTTCAAGT
>CAVGEN010000199.1:0-3096 GCA_963628185.1 Waltera intestinalis
GTCGCTTCTCCGCCTTTTCGTACATGATTTTGGCATTCGCCAATAGTATCTGCATTGTGTTTGTTATTTATTTACTGCGAAATATTTCCAAAGGGGCGCAGCCATCAGACTTTGCCAGATTTCTCCATTGCGGAGCATGTCCATCACCTCGTCACGATCGAAGATTCTTACCTGAATGTCTTCGCCATTGTCCAGATGCTGCTTTTCAATGCGTTCTACGCCTGTTGCAAGGAAACAATGCGTGAGGTTAGTATGGGTGCTGGCGTTGGCTGAAATCGTCATCCAAGGAATCCATTCGCCACCGCCGAATCCGGTTTCCTCCAAAAGTTCACGTTTTGCGGCATCCATGGGTTCTTCTCCTTCTTCCACCACTCCGGCACATAGCTCGTTGACCGTCTTGCCGATGCCATGGCGGTATTGACGTACAAAGACAAACTGTCCGTCTTTATTGATGGCTATAGTGTTCACCCACTCGGGATATTCCAGAATGTAGTATTCATCAATAGTGGCTCCAGTAGGAAGTTGCACCTTGTCAACCCTGGCGGTGAGCCATGGCTTCTTGAACAGATACTTGCTGTCCAAGGTCTTCCAATTCATATCTATGTCATTTTGCTTCATTGTTCGTCTGAATAATCACTTTAGTTGATATTGCTAATCTACTGTCATTCAGTATGTACTTATTTGATAATTTCTTTTGTCATCCAAACGGTCACGGCTGGATGACCTGAATTTCCCAAAGGATGGTCGATATGCTTGAATCCATACTCTTCATAGAGTTTCACTGCTTTGCTGAATTCGGGAAAAGACTCTATATACAATTGGGTGTATCCTGCTTGTTTTGCATGAGCTTCAATAAGCATTAACATTTTGGGGGCCATTCCTTTTCCTCTGAGTTCTGGACCGAAATAGAATTTGACCACTTCTGCCATGCCGTCTGGAAGCCCTTCGGTTGGATAAAATCCGCATCCTCCAAGCACGTTGCCCTGCTTGTCCTCCACTATCCAATATTCAGCATCTTTACGTTCAAATTCTTTTGAGAGATGTTCCATTCGAGGATCACAGTATACAGAACCAGTTTGCGGAGCCCCATACTCTTCAAATGCCTGGCGTGTAATCTGTAGTATACGTTCATCGTCTGACGGCTGAATTTGTCGAACATTGTAGTCATGCACAGGACAGGTATGGCATTCCTCATCATATTCTTCTCCATATCGCGTTTCGTTATACGAATGGTCCAATGCGAGTTTGTCATTCTTCTTGAAATATAGAGAGCCACCTTTTGAATAAAAGTTGGGATTGAGAGGGCTTATTTCTATATATGGAGGGTCGCATCCATCATCGACGGGGTCTTCATAATAGAAGTCAGACGCAATGGATTCCAATGTTGATGGAAGTTCTATTTCAAACAAATTTCCAAAGGCATCGTACCCAATCTGTTCAACGCCCTCTGGAATAACTACCTTTTCAAGCCAATTACAATGAAATGCCGAATTGCCAATAAGCTTAATAGAAGACGGAATTTCAATTTCTTCAAGATCGTTGTATTGAAAACACATATCTGGTATTTCTGTCAAATTAGCAGACAATTTTAATGTTTCAATGTCACATGAATAGAATGTACCTTCTCCGAGTTTGGTTAAAGAGCCCGGAAGTGTAATACTGGGCAAGTCTTCAACAGCGGCAAAGGCATAAGCACCTATGCTTTTGAGACCTTCCGGAAATGTGACAGATTCAATCTGACGCATCCCAGTAAAGGCAAAGTTTCCGATATGGTAAATGTTGCTCTCTATTTCCAAGTTTTTGGGAATACAGTCCATATGGACGAGCGTTCTTTTGTCCTTTGAGAATATGGTTCCATTTTCAATCAGAAAGTCAGACGTTTCCTCCGAATTGAAGTACATCTTTTGCAACGGTTGAATTCCAACTTCATTGTTTCGCACAAATGAAGTCATACGGTCCCAATAGCTTCTGGTTCGACTTGTTCCGTCAAAGTCGTAAGTTTCGTCGGGTACAACAACCTCTTGCAGACAGATAAAATGGAATTTGTTATAATCCAATTCATCTGCCAACTTGTTCATCTCTTCAAACGATGCTGTTCCCGTTAACACCAGACATTCTATGTCTTTGTGTTGGGCTATCCATTCGGAATAGTTCTTGCTGCCAATATTGTATGTCGCTTGTTTCATTGTCTTTCTTTTCTTTATTAGTCTTTATGCAGCCAGCACCCTTCCTCGTGAGAGTTGATGATGCCTATGGCTTGCAGAAATGAATATACGATGGTCGTTCCTACGAACTTCATGCCACGCTTCCTCAATTCCTTTGAAATTGTGTCGGACAAAGGAGATGAAGTCCTTTCCCATTCATGGATTACCTTGCCGTCTGTAAAGCTCCAGATGAATCTGTCAAACGAGCCGAACTCGGTCTGAATATCCATGAAAGCCTTGGCATTGCTGACTGCTGCTGCAATCTTCAACCTGTTCCGCACAATACCCTCGTCATGCTGCAAAGCCTCTAATGTTACGTCATCGTATTCTGCCACTTTCTGATAGTCAAAGCCGTCAAATGCCTTGCGGAAAGCCTCTCGCTTGTTGAGGATACATTCCCACGAAAGGCCAGCCTGGAAACATTCGAGAATCAGCATCTCGAACAGCTTGCGGTCATCATGCACTGGCACTCCCCATTCCGTGTCGTGATAGGCAACATACAGGGGATTGTTCAGATTGCACCATCGACAACGTGGTTTGGTATTGGCTACATCTTCTGTCATATTCATCATTCATTGTTCTTCTTCCTCTTCCCCAACGGCCCACTGAAGTGCCCTCGATTGAGCTTCACGCCGTACTTGTTCAGTATGCGGAAGACAGAACTGCGGCTGCGGAAACCGCTGACCGTCCAGATGTCGTCGATGGTGTGACCGCTGTTGTACATCGAGACGATGGTGCTTTCACGCTCCTGTTTCGTCTCGGCAGCTTTCGTCTTGGGACGCACATAGAGGGTGCGCTGCAAACTCTGGACGTGGGCAGAAGCACGGCGGAGAGCCATTGCCTCTTCGGGGAGCGAGCCAATCATCTGGAACATCCTTTCCGTTGTCAGCGC
>CAVGEN010000200.1:0-3068 GCA_963628185.1 Waltera intestinalis
CCACGCTTTTTTTGTGCCATAAATCAGAATGCTAACCCTACATTGTTCGGGAGAAGGCAATGTGCTAACAGATGGCTATTTATGGCTACAGGACACTTGTATCTCAACACCCGCGACGAACTCATTCGCCTTGACTGCTCCAAGATTGTGTATATGGAGGGTGACGGCAACTATACCAATATCGTACTTGTCAACAAGCAGAAGGTATCGGTCTGCATGAACCTAAGCCACATGCAACAATTCATCTCCGAGAGCTTGCGTGAGCGTGCCTCTATCTTTGCACGCATCGGCAAGCGGTTCATCGTCAATCTCAACTTTATATATAAGGTGCAGCCGCTGCTGCAAAGTCTCGTGGTGACAGACGGAGTTCACTTCACCTTCCAACTGGGTATATCGAAAGAGGCACTCAAGCAACTGAAGGATATTCTTGTGGGACGCGTTCCCAACAAGACTCACATAAACTTAGAATAAACGCATCATGGAAATCATCATAGGAAGAGAAGAAGGCGCACGCCGTCTGCATTGTATTGCAGGAGGACGTGAGTTCAACATCGGACAGGCAGGTTCGGTGCCATTGTCTGTTAGTCGCCGCCATTGCAAGATTACGGTCAATGGCAGCAGTATCAATATCGAGAACATCAAGGCACAGAATGTGACCTTTGTTGACGGCAATCAGATATTCAGCAAAGGCATCACTTCGACGAGCAGAGTGCAGTTGGGCGAAGAGAAATTCCTTGTGCCTCTGCAACAGATACTGCAATTGGTTGGAGTCTCTTCTGCCAATGTCGGTAATGCTCCAAAAGAAGCTCCGACATTCTCGCTGAAACCCATGAAGGCGGTATGGGAAGAATACGACAACCGCAGGATGGAGATACAGAACAATGCGGCAAAGTCTGCCAACAAGCAACGCTTGCAAGGCATACTCTCCATGCTCGGTGTGTGCATCGGCCTTATTCCCGGTATGGATACAACACTGCGAATCATTATCGTTGTTGCAGCCTTGTCCATCGCCGTTTATTTCTTCATAAAGGGAAGTGTCGGCACAACAGTCCAGCAACAGTTGCACGACCTCGACGACGAATATGCCAAGAAATACAAGTGTCCCAATCCTGCTTGCGGAAGACCATTTGGGGCAACACCATACAGGAACCTCGAGTACAACAAACAGTGCTTGGCGTGCGGCTGCAAATACACCCATTGACATTTCGTGTAACAATCGGGGTGTTTTGTACAGGATGCAGATTTTCTCATGGCACTAAGAGGAATGCACCTTAATTTTGCAGCATCAAACAATTATTTACGAACTTTAAAAGCTATCGGTATGAACAACGAAGAAACAATCGTCATGAAGCCGCAGAACAACAATAAGGCTGAAAAGACACAGGATGTAGAGACTGCTGAAAAGGAGTCGAACAAGGGAAAGAAAGTTGCCGCTACTGCTGCCGCAGCGGTGATGGGCGGAGTTATCGGTAGCGGTGCAACATACGCAGCCACGGAAATGCTCCACGACAAAGAAGCCGAGGAGCAGAAGCCGGAAGAGGAAGCACAAGCAACCGAAGAACCTGTCGTAGCTGCCGCCGAAGAACCGCAAAAGGAGCAGCACAACGAAGCTCCCAAAGAGGAAGTGGCAGTCAAGGTGGACGAGGATGCAAATGCCGAACCCGACTATACCGGGCACAATGGCGCCGACCCTGTAACGCCAAATCCTGAGGTACATGCCGCAGTGAACGAGACCAGCGACACTGATACCAACGAGGTGCAAGTGTTGGGCGTATATGAGGCGCAAGGCGACCAAGGACAGACCATGCAAGCCGCAGTCCTGACCAATGGCGAGGAAGTGGCAGCCGTTGTCGATTTGGATGGTGACGGTATGGCTGAGGTGCTTGTCGTGGACGAGAACCACAACCAACAGATTGACGAAGGTGAGGTCTATGACCTTTCCAACGACCATGTGCAGATGTCAGACTACCAAGACGCTTATCTTGCCCAACAGCAGGAGCAGATGCAGCAGGAGCATGACACTTTCGCCTATAATGCCAGCGACGACCAGCAAGACTACAACAACGATGCTGACTTTTCATTTGCATAAAGTTGGGCGGGCATTGGTTTTGTTGGCGGTGTTCGCCTTGTTGCCATTGTCAAGCCAAGCGAAGATTTACCTCTTGTCCGTCGGCATCTCCGACTATCCCGGCACAAGGAACGACCTTCGCTTGCCGCACAACGATGCCGCCACGATGCAGTGGCTCTATAAGGAGAACAAGCAGGCTAAGGTCTGTCTGTTGATGAACGACAAGGCGAAGGTGGCAACCGTGAAAGCGGCTCTGCAAAAGATGGCTTCCCTCGCAACCGCAGATGACATCGTGGTGATGTTCTTCAGCGGTCACGGCGTAAAGGGCGGTTTCGTCTGCTACGACGGATTCCTGTATTACAGCGACATCTATTCGGCGATGGCTTCATGCAAGAGCAAGAACAAGATGGTGTTTGCCGACGCTTGTTTCTCTGGAGCTATGCGACAGGGCAAGAGCAATGCCAATACAACTACAAGCAGCAATACTGGCAATGTGATGTTCTTCCTCTCTTGCCGCAGCAACGAGAAATCCATCGAGACACCGACGATGACTAACGGATTCTTCACCTATGCCTTGCAGCACGGACTGCGTGGCGGTGCTGACAAGAACAAAGACCGCATCATCACGGCAAAGGAACTGTTCGACTATGTGAGTGTGAAGGTGAAAAAGGAATCCGGCAACCGCCAGCATCCCGTGATGTGGGGCAAGTTCTCCAACAATATGCCGGTGATGAAGTGGTAACAATATATATAAGGTATAATAATGAGTGAGATAAAGATAAAATGTCCGACCTGCGGCAAGGTACTCCGCTTGCAGGATGCCCCGAACATCAATGCGGCATCCTTCACCTGTCCCGTGTGCAAGGAAAAGCACGTCGTGGGCAAGTGTCAGCGGTATGTGGAGCAACCGAAGCCTACGGCATCTTCGGGCGATGAGACTCGATATGGCGGTGCATCTTCCCTGCAACAGGGAGGCGATGAAACGAGGATTGGTTCACAA
>CAVGEN010000201.1:0-3059 GCA_963628185.1 Waltera intestinalis
CTTCACCTTGTAAGGACTCACGGCATACATGATGCCAAGCACAATAGCGCCAGCTACCACCAAACCACCAAGCGACCCAAACGTATATTTCAGTCCTTTCTTCATCGTGTATTTTTATATCGTTTCTAATCTTTTCCTGCAATCCTCACACAGTCCATGCTTCATATAGCAGGTGTTCTTGCCATGGGCATCCTGCATCAAGCACTTCACATCATCTTTCTTGCAATGCGGCAAGCCACGAGAATGCAAGAACTCGTGCATCGTCACCTTCCACAAGTCGTCCTTTCGTTTCAGGCGATAAGTGGAAACCACACAAGCATCACCAGGCCGAAAACTTAGGCCCATGATGCCATAGTTGTATTGTCCATGAATGGAGGTGGAAATGTCCCGATTTGTCAAGCCAATGGTAACGATTTCATTATTGCCTCCGTGCTCGGCATGAAGTATTTCCAAGATTTTTCCAGCCCAATATCTGTTCCTTGGCTTATAGAGACATGAGGTTGGTATCGGCTTGCTTTCAGCAACGCTTATTGAAGCCTCCAACTCTGCCTTTGTATTCGTTCTGAATATCGTAGCCAACTGCTTCACGAGTTCTTCCCTCAACTGTTCTGCCTTTTGATGCGAGAAATCACCCAAAGGTTGTAACTCGATGACATAACCCAATGGTGGGCAACATGGCGTAGAATCTTCTACGACAACTTCGGAATGGTTTTGGTTTCCATTGGAACAACCACCCAAAAGCATGGCTGATATTCCCAAGATAAAAAAGATGAACTTCTTCATAATTATTCTCAGTTTTATTTTCTAACACTACCCATATTTCATATAGAAGTTTAAACTAGCCATTACCCCCTCCTTTTGCTTCCCTACACAACTTTCTTTATGTAAATAAACTTTGGATAATGACCTAGTACACATAGAGTAACGGGACAAATCCAAATGTCACGAGTGAAACCTTCAAGTCCGTGAACATCATAGAAACTACCGCCAAACAAGCTGCTTACCATCTGCTCACACTCAAAGAAGCCTTTATGTTCTTCACGCTTGCTTCGAGGAAGCACATCTACGGTTACATAGTTATTGCCTTCCTCCTCACACAAAAAATCAAGCAGTTTGTTACTGCCAGCCACCATTGCAAGATTATAGCGATCACCAGGCCAAGGCATGTCTATATACCACAAATTATCCTTTGGTTCAAAGACGAAACCAAGGCGTAATGCCTTCTTGCGTACACTCAAAATTCCCTTGATGAACTTAGGTGCAGTTTTCCAACCTTTTAAAAACTTATTCATACTCAATGAAATTTATAGTAAAACTTATATTTCTATCCTTTAGTTATTCTATTTTTAAAAGAATGTATCCAAAATTTCCTCAAACGCATCATTCGGACTCACTCTGTTGAAGAGATTCATAGAGGTGTTGAGTTTCATCACATCAACTCCACTTCCCATGATGTATTCGATGTCCTTATCCTTGTGGAGTAAGAGCGCCTTACAGCATTCACGGAGTCTGTCACCAAGGATTTCATGTTCAATATAGGCTCTGGCCTCACCCTCACCATCCAAGCCATAGTAATTTGCATTGTGGCTATGACCGAGTCCCTTCTGTTGTGGGAAAATATACCATATCCAATGACTTTGCTTTCGTCCATTCTTCAGTTCTCTCAAAGCCTGGTTATAGGCAAACTCCTGGGCATCCAAGAAACGTAAGAGATCATAGTGCGGCTGCTGAATCTTAGGCCATCCGATGATGTCCCAAAACTCAGAAGGAAGGCAAATATTCTTAAGATTATAGCATCTTTCAAACAGAGGCGCCATCTTTTCTGGAGTATAACCTGCGATACCGCAACCTATCAATGTCACAAAGAAAGTCTTGTCAGGATGATTCTTGGCAAACTCAATGAATTCATCCACATCCTTTTTCATGGCTTCCATACCACTCATCGTATCAATGGCGTAACTCATTCCCTGTAAGCCATGCCCTTGTCCTCTGATGGCACCAAACTTCTCCAGGGCAGTTTTTGCCGCACCACCATCATGATGCCCCATGGCGTTGGAGCCGAACACAAAGATTTCACCAGCGGCAAGACGGCTGATGAGATGAGGGGTTATGCGAGTCTCCGGATTATTCGGCGACTTATCCAATTTTGCAAGCTCTTCAGCTTCTACCACAGGAATCATCTTCTTCCATTCCTCTAGAAACTCTTTCATGTCATATTTTAAGTTCTGAAGTTCAGAAGGCTTATACACGCCACTTTTTGCCACATAATCTGCCACCTTCTTCTTCACCGTTGCCTCGGTCTTGAACTTTGCCATTTCCTTTGGATTCAACTTAAAGGCAAACGACTTATAGGTCTTCTTACCATTGACCATTTCAAACTTGACAACAGAAATCTTTACTTCTTTACTCATTTTTATTATCTTTTAATTCTGTCATAAAGGTAAGACATTATAAATTATCTTCCTTAATATTTTGCATAAATCATCACTGGTCTTTCCACGTCAGGCATCATCGCCCGCCGTTTCTTTTCTGTTGCAAAAGTAGGAAGAAATCCGTTATCCGCCAAACATTCCGATGCCCCTTGTATGAAATGCCCCTCTGTATGTATGAAATGAAAAAGGATGCCTGGCCTCGCTTGCCGAGCGTCCTTTCCCATCATTTCATTTTCCATCCGTCTTTTGCAGATGCCACCAAAGAACTCCTATTTCACACCTCATCCATGCGGTACAGCTTCCAGCCGTCAAACTGTATGATAATCCTGTGCAGCTGCGTGCCTTGCCGCAACGCCTCCACCCTCGGGGCCTCGGCGTATCGCTTGATTTGCTCCACGGCATCGTCCCACTGCTTCGCTATCAAGCCCTCATGCGCTTTTTCCGACATTCCCTTCTCCCGCTTCGGAATCAGCTTCAGCTCCAGGATGTAACTGTGCTTCGTGGGGTAGTGCGTCAGATCGGGCAGGAGGAAGAAGTCGCAGTAGCCGTGGCTCAGCTCCAGTTCGGGAGCTGTATAATAGTAATTGTTGAGATTGAGATATGCCATGAAGAACCCCTGCAGGTTGC
>CAVGEN010000202.1:0-3055 GCA_963628185.1 Waltera intestinalis
AAGCCATCCAAGCAGACGGATATGTTTGCAAGCGGTGAGGCACACAAGTAAACTGTAACAACATATCGTTTGGCAGGAGGGGAGTTCGCAATTACTCCTCTCTTTTTTTGCATCAGCATTAAAAGAAATGCAAGTTTGCGAGCGGCATAGTTTAATTTATGTGAATAAGTAGAAGAAAAGAGTATTAAACCGCCTGCAAAATGAGGATAATTTAATATCTTTGTAGTTGGGTTTGGTTAGGTAGATGTTTTGATGGGGGATATGAAAGGATAAGTTATACCAAAAGGTACATTATCGAAATATAAGATTCCAGGGGAGAGAAAGCTTCTTATACCAACCAATCCCAACAGCCCCAGTTCCCCTGGAACTCTTTTTAATATAGACGTCGGGATGGTAAGACAGAACATTCGCATAGAGGACTTGAAACGGGCAAAGACTGGTCTTGATGGAAAACAAGTCAAGGCAAGGAAGGAGTTGCTTGCCCTCGCCATGTGGTTCAAGATACAACATTCCAACGGTGCAATCCTGAGAGTTACCAAGGCATATTTGCGAAAGAACGCAGGCATTGGCAAGGACAAAGCAGAAAGACTTATTCAACAAATGAAGGATAGCGACTTGTTTACGATAGTCCAGCAAGGCGACGGGACTTATCGTGTATGGGTCGGCACGTTCCACGATAAACTAACCAAGCGTAAGAAATCACGCAGGGGCAGAAGGTATCGTGAGGATGACGTGTGTCTCTTTGAGTTCGAGAAGGATTGCAAGTTGAAGGACATCTACAATGCCATCAACGAAAGGTTGATGCTTTTGCCGATTAGTGCTGCGAACAGGAAGGAGAGCTTGCGGAAGGGTGGGGAGAAATCCTCATCATGCTCTGTTGCCAATCCTGTTCAAGTCACTACCAAGGCATTTGCAAAGACCGTCGGCATGGGTGTGGGTTCCGTGTCTCGCATCAAGAAGCGTCTGGTTGGCAGAGGCGTGATAGCCTCAACGTATGCCGAAAAGCATAGTGCTGACCTGCGCAACAAGAAAGAGGCAGAGCTGTTATTGCAAAGGTTGGGCAAGCGTGATTTTACCTACAAATATGGGGATTTCGGCTATATACTCATTCCTTGCTCTTACTCTATCATTGCCCATGATGGCGCAAGACTCTTCTGTCACAAGTTTACGAATTACAAATCAAGCAACGAGGTTCGCAACTTGAAGGCAAATCGCAGCGCAAGGAACAAGTATTCATTCATGCAGTTTGACTGAAAACGATGGGTGTCTATTTGGGAAACTTTCATGCGATAAGAAGAAGTCTTCCCCTATGTCCCCAGAAGGCAGGGAGCTAAGGCACATGGGTGTAGGTTATTATTCTATGGGGGAGTACTTACCAAGAGAATTGAGACAATATACAGGGCTGGAGGTTGGTATTTAGAAATTTTGTCGATTTTTTCCAAAGTAGGAAACCCATGAATGTCACGAAAAACGAAAAGTGAAGACAAACCGAAATGAAAATTTGGCTGAACGAGAGATATTCGGTATCTTTGCGGTCGGAACGAAACAAACGAGTAGATGAGAATAACGGAACCAAGCTTTGAAATCTTGTCGCAGGGAAGAGGCATAGATGGCATGTACCAGCAGATAGAGTTGTGCGGTCGCACTTGCTATGCGTCCACAATGAGAATAGAGGAAGGCAGTGCAAAGCCTTTCGTCGAGCGGATGGTGAACTCGAAACATCTTGCCATGTGCGAGCATGGAACGGTTTACCTGGCGATAGAATATCACCCAGACTTCGCCACCAATGCCGATATAGTGAAGAGATACCAAGGGAACAAGTACAGCAGGGTGAATCTGACCGAGGAATGCGCTTATGTGACCACGAACTACCGTGTGATAGTTGAGAACAGCTGGTATGATGACTTGGACTTCATGCGAGAGCCTACGGAATGGCATGAGAGGCGTGTTACCGTGCGCTTCACGACCCAGATAGCGGTCAGCCGTGAGGCGAACAGACATAGGGCGAACTCCATAGCGGAACAAAGTACACGCTATTGCAACTACAGCAAGGACAAGTTCGGAGGTGAGATTTCCATCAGCAAGCCTAAGTGGGTAGACGGGAATGTCAAGCCGATTTCTGAAGAAGCAGTCTTGGTGGAGGCAAGAGGATTGAGTGGCTATAAGGGATGGAATCCGGTCGCAAAATGGTTGTTCGCCAACAAGGTTTGCGAGATGATGTATCTCTCCTTGGTTGAGGATGATGGATTGAAGCCGCAGGACGCAAGGGCGGTGTTGCCACTTGATACCAACACGGAATTGGTACATACGGCTTTCGTGAGCGACTGGAGGCATTTCTTCGACCTGCGCTCGAGGGGAACGACAGGCAAGCCTCATCCCGACATCGAGATATTGGCAACCCCCTTGATGAAGGATTTTGAGGAACGTGGACTGATGTAGCATGAAACGAAAAGCCAAGCGCATTGCCGCAGAGTTGCGGAATGACACCTTAGAGGTTGTTGCCCAGATGCTCATTGATGAGGCTGACGGTATTAGGTATGATGCCTATGCCGACGGTTCTTGTAAGAATGGCACTGGCGGTTGTGGTTGGCTTGTTCTTCATAAGGGAGTGATTGTAAAACTAGGGAAAGCTCTTTTTTTCTTCCATGCATAATGATTCGGTGGAAGCCGAATTGGGGGCGGTTGTCCATGCTTTGGGTGACTGCCCTTTATCTTGCTCTGTAGATGTCTATGTCGATTGCCAGGCGGCGATAGGAAAAATTGTAGATGGCAAGTTGGGGGATTTGACGGATGAATATAATAAGGTAAGTCAAGGCAAGGTTGTGAGATTGCATTGGGTAAAGGCGCATGATGGTAATGAATTGAATGAAATGGCAGATTCTTTGGCTTATTCGGCTATACTGGGACAAAATGAGGTATAATGGGTTAATAAATCTAAAACATATAAAGAAAAACATTAAAATATTTGCAAGTTTAAAATAATATTCGTACCTTTGCAATGTGATTAAGAAACAAAGGTTTTAATTAGAATGGTGAGACACACCGTAAAAACTGT
>CAVGEN010000203.1:0-3042 GCA_963628185.1 Waltera intestinalis
AGCGTTTTACTTCCGTGTTCGGGATGGGAACGGGTATTTCCACTTCTCTATGGTCACCAGCAAGCTATAAAGATACTCAAGTGTTTGAACATCATATAGCTGGAAGAAATCAAAAGGACAATATGGTCAAGCCTCACGGCATATTAGTAATGGTCGGCTGAACATGTTGCCATGCTTACACCGCCATCCTATCAACGAGATAGTCTTTCTCGTTCCTTCAGTGGAGTCAAGCTCCATGGGATACCTAATCTTGGGGTGGGCTTCCCGCTTAGATGCTTTCAGCGGTTATCCCTTCCGAACGTAGCTACCCTGCAATTGCCGCTGGCGCGACAACAGGTACACTAGAGGTTCGTCCACCTCGGTCCTCTCGTACTAAAGGCAGGACCCCTCAAGTATCCAACGACTGCAGCAGATAGGGACCGAACTGTCTCACGACGTTCTGAACCCAGCTCGCGTACCGCTTTAATTGGCGAACAGCCAAACCCTTGGGACCTGCTCCAGCCCCAGGATGCGATGAGCCGACATCGAGGTGCCAAACCTTGCCGTCGATGTGAACTCTTGGGCAAGATCAGCCTGTTATCCCCGGAGTACCTTTTATCCGTTAAGTGACGGCGCTTCCACTCGCTACCGCCAGATCACTAAGACCTACTTTCGTACCTGCTCGACTTGTATGTCTCGCAGTCAAGCCACCTTGTGCCTTTGCACTTGACGGCTGATTCCCAACCAGCCTAAGGTGACCTTCGCGCGCCTCCGTTACACTTTGGGAGGCGACCGCCCCAGTCAAACTCCCCGCCTGGCGCTGTCCCGATGCCGGATAACGGCAGCGGTTAGAAAATTGAATCAGCAAGGGTGGTATTTCACCGACGACTCCTCGCACCCTAACGGGCACGACTCTCAGTCTCCCACCTATCCTACACATGCTGGTCCAATCTTCAGCACCAAGTTAGAGTAAAGGTTCACGGGGTCTTTCCGTCTAACTGCAGTCACCAGGCATCTTCACCTGGACTTCAATTTCACCGGATCTCGCGTTGAGACAGTGCCCAGATCATTACACCATTCGTGCGGGTCGGAACTTACCCGACAAGGAATTTCGCTACCTTAGGACCGTTATAGTTACGGCCGCCGTTTACTGGGGCTTGAGTTCGCCGCTTCGATTGCTCTGACGACTCCCCTTGACCTTCCAGCACCGGGCAGGTGTCAGCCCATATACTTCCCATTGCTGGTTCGCATGGACCTGTGTTTTTGGTAAACAGTTGCTTGGGCCATTTCTCTGCAACCCATGGGCCTCCCCATGGGCCATACTTCTCCCGAAGTTACGTATGCATTTTGCCGAGTTCCTTAACGCGAGTTCTTCCGAGCGCCTCTGCTTTCTCAGCTTGCCCACCTGTGTCGGTTTATAGTACGGTCCCATAACACATATACTTAGAAGGTATTTCCTGGCACGACAACTACGCATCCTTCATCCTCCCGTAAGAGGACTCCCTCCAGACTCACCTCAACGCCGGCATTTGACTCAGCGTCTCCTAGGCTCGTCTCTTCGACCGGGACTACCGACACCCGGCGATCTTTCGCTCTATGCTTCTCTCCATCATTGTGTTATGAGGCACGGGAATGTTGACCCGTTTCCCATCGACTACGACTTTCGTCCTTGCCTTAGGGGCCGGCTAACCCCTGGGTAGATTACCTTTACCCTGGAAACCTTAGGCTTTCGGCGGACAGGGATCTCACCTGTCTTTCCGTTACTCATGCCTGCATTCTCTCTTCCATCTCGTCCACAAGAGTTCCCACTCCTGCTTCTTCCGCACATGGAATGCTCCCCTACCCACACATATTTGCTATATGTGACGAAGCTTCGGTTGTGTGCTTAGCCCCGTTAAATTGTCGGTGCCCGAGTACTCGACCAGTGAGCTGTTACGCACTCTTTAAAGGTGTGGCTGCTTCTAAGCCAACCTCCTGGCTGTCTAGGCATTCGGACTTCCTTTCCCACTTGGCACACATTGGGGACCTTAGCTGTCGTTCTGGGCTGTTTCCCTTTTGGCCACGGCCCTTATCAGTCGCAGCCTGACTGCCATGCATTTTATCACGGCATTCTGAGTTTGATTAAACTTGGTACCCAGCGACGGGCCCGCATCTATTCAGTGCTTTACCTCCGTGACAGTCCACATGACGCTAGCCCTAAAGCTATTTCGGGGAGTACCAGCTATCTCCAAGTTTGTTTAGTCTTTCGCTCCAATCCACAGCTCATCCCAACCCTTTTCAGCGGATTTAGGTTCGGCCCTCCACACCGTCTTACCGGTGCTTCAGCCTGGCCATGGATAGATCACTTGGCTTCGGGTCTATAACATGCAACTATACGCCCTATTCAGACTCGGTTTCCCTTCGGCTCCACGACTCCTATCGCTTAACCTCGCTGCATATCATAACTCGCAGGCTCATTCTACAAAAGGCACGCCGTCACCCCGTAGGGCTTCGACCGCTTGTGGGTCCATGGTTTCAGGTTCTCTTTCACTCCCCTCCCGGGGTTCTTTTCACCTTTCCCTCACGGTACTATGCGCTATCGGTAGCTGCCGAGTATTTAGCCTTGGAGGGTGGTCCCCCCAGATTCCGACAGGATTCCACGTGTCCCGCCGTACTCAGGTACGCACCTCGCTGCCTTCAGGTTTTCGCTTACGGGGATTTCACCCTCTCTGTCTGACTGTCCCAAGTCATTCTGCTAACCTTCCGCTTTCTTCAACTTTGTCGGTGCGCCCTACAACCCCTCTAATATCTCTACTAAAGGTTTGGGCTCTTCCCACTTCGCTCGCCGCTACTATGGGAATCTCTTTAGATTTCTTCTCCTGCTGGTACTTAGATGGTTCACTTCCCAGCGTATACCTCTGACACACTATGTATTCATGTGCCAGTAACAATCATTCCAGACTGTTGGGTTACCCCATTCGGAAATCACGGGATCTATGCCTGTTGGCGACTCCCCCGCGCTTATCGCAGCTATCCACGTCCTTCTTCGCCTGGCAGCTCCTAGGCATCCACGCATGGACCCTT
>CAVGEN010000204.1:0-3041 GCA_963628185.1 Waltera intestinalis
TTTTGCCGATTTCCGCAGTTTTCAGAAGGCTCTATCCCAAGTACGCCCCAATGCCAACCAGCGGGATGTTCTCCATCCATCCTTGGTCAACATAGCCCTTCATGGAGATACGGAGCCCTTTCAGTCCGGCATTGTCTTTCACAAACTGAGACAGAGAGCGGGCACGCACATTCTCTTCCGCCTTTACCTCTATCGGAATGACACGGCTGTCTTTCTGAATGATAAAATCTATCTCCGACGGTGTCTTGCTGTTGCTCCAATAATAGGGAGTGAAGCCGACGGCCTTGAGCTGTTGCATCACATATTGCTCGGTAAACATCCCCTTGAACTCCGTGAACACATTGTCGCCCACCAACATCTGCCCGATGGGGGCATCAGACATACATGCCAAAAGTCCACAGTCCAGCAGAAACAACTTGAAGGCATCAAAGTCCTCATAAAACTTAAGCGGAATCTTCGGCTCCCGAATACGATTCACCTTATATATAATGCCCGCATCCAAAAGCCATTGGATGGCAAGTTCAAAGTCCTTCGCCCGGCTCCCCTTGCGAATGGCACCATAGATAAACTTCTTGTTCTCCTTGGCCAACTGGGCGGGAAGCGAACCCAATACCTGACGGATCCTCATGGATTCGCTCTCCGAGGTATGCTTGGAGATGTCGCGCCCATAGGCATCCAATATCTCCCGTTGCAGCGTACGAACCTGCTTTAAGTCCGCATTCTCCACAAACTTGCTCACTACTCCCGGCATACCTCCCACAAAATAGTATTGCCGCAACAGTTCCACCATCTTGGGCATCATCATCTCCACCAGTGCCCAGTCCTTGGAATGCAACACGTCAATCCATCCCTCATTGCCTGTGGCATCAAGGAATTCCTCATAATCCATCGGATACATGGAGAGCATATCCACCTTCCCCACGGGGAAGGACTCCCCTTTGCCCAACGTTACGCCAAGCAAGGAGCCAGCCACCATCACGTGATACTCCGGTGCTTTCTCACAAAAGTATTTCAGGCTATGCAGCCCCCTGGGAATCTCCTGTATTTCGTCCAGGACAATCAGCGTATCGCCAAGAGTAACCTTGACACCGGTAATCGCTTGCAATGTCATCAATATGCGGTCGATATGATAGTCCAACTCAAAGAGTTGCTTCATCCTCGGCTCGTCATCACAGTTGACGTACGCCACCTTTTTATACTCCCGTTCACCGAAATGTTGCATGATCCAGGTCTTGCCCACCTGTCTTGCACCGAGCAACATCAGGGGCTTCCTATCCTTGCTTTCCTTCCATTTTAGGAGCTGTTGATATATCTTTCTTCTCATAAAAGTCTAACTTTTAAACGTTTGCGCTGCAAAGTTACACTTTTTCGAGGATAAAAACAAGGAAACACCACACTTTTTCGAGGATAAAAACCGAAGAATGACACACTTTTTCGAGGATAAGGGATATTTACCATGCCTCCAACTTATCCGCAATCTCGGGCATCGTCTCCTTCTTGAACACAGGGTCCTTGCCCTCTTTCTTCTGTCGGCGATAATCCTGGAGGAGGAAGACGGCTTGGCGGGAGAGGAGCAGGATGGCAACGAGATTGCAGAGGGTGAGCAACGCCATCGTGATGTCTGCCATGCTCCAGGCGAAGTCGAGCGATACGATGGCACCGAGCATCACCATCGCCGCCACCGCCAAGCGATAGGCGGGCACTCCCCATTTCTTTCCGGTGATATAACGGATGTTGGTTTCGCCATAATAATAGTTGCCGATGATACTGCTGAAGGCGAAGAGCCAGATCATCACCGCCACGAAGGCATTGCCAAGGCTGCCAATCTCATGGGTCAAGGCTTCCTGGGTAAGTTGGATTCCGTTGGAGGCATGGATATCCACACCACTCACCAAGATGATGAAAGCCGTGCAGGAACATACCACCAAGGTGTCTGTAAACACACCCAAAGCCTGTATCAAACCTTGTTTCACAGGATGGGAGACCGTAGCCACAGCGGCGGCATTGGGCGCACTACCCTCGCCCGCCTCGTTGCTGAACAAGCCTCGCTTGATGCCTTGCATCACCGTCACACCTAACGCTCCGCCAGCTGCCTGACCCAACCCGAAGGCATTCTCCACGATGACGAACAACACCTTGGGCAGGGCGGTGATGTTCCACAACACCACACCGATGGTCAGCACAAGATAAACGACCGCCATCACCGGCACGATGGCAGAGGAGAACTTTGCCACACGATGGATGCCGCCGAAGATGATGACCAGGGTAAGCGCAGTGAGCACGACACCCATCACGGTGGGGTCGAAATGGAAGGCTTTCTCCCAAGCGGCACAGATGGTGTTGCTCTGCACGGAGTTGTAGGCGAAGCCAAAGGTCACCGCCATCAAGACGGCGAAGAGGGTGCCCATCCAGCCCTTCCCCAGACCATACTTCATATAATAAGCCGGACCGCCATAGAAGGAGGTTTCTCCCCTGCGCTTGTAGAGCTGGGCAAGGGTGGACTCGACGAAAGCCATGGACGAGCCCAACAGGGCAAGCATCCACATCCAGAACACGGCACCCGGTCCTCCCACGCTGATAGCAGTGGCCACACCGGCAAGGTTGCCCGTACCGATTCTGCTCGCCAATGCCACCACGAAAGCCTCGAAAGAGGAGATGTGCTTGACTTTCCCATTCACCTTCACGTCTTCCGACAGTTCATCAGGACCTATCTCCTCCGGCTGCACCTTGTCGGGATGCAGCAACAAACGAATCATCTCCCGAATGAGACGAAACTGGACGAAACCTGTGCGCCAAGTGAAGAAGAGGGCGCAGCCCACCAATATCGTAATGACAATGTATGACCAAAGAAAGTCGCTAAACGTAACCGTTATCTCTTGTATGAAATCCATTTGCTATATTTTCGTTATATTTCCCTTAACGATTGCAAAGGTACGGATAAAATTCCAAACAGACAAGGATGACGGCAGAAAAGTGACCTTACCCCTCCACAATGCTTCCGTCGAAGAGGCGGATGGTGCGGTTGGCTATCTTGGCATCGT
>CAVGEN010000205.1:0-2972 GCA_963628185.1 Waltera intestinalis
CAGATTCACCTTGCAATTCCTGTAGTGTGTCGGGTGCCCATCCTCATCCACCCAGTAGGGTTCAGCAGTTCGGTTACCGCAGTACATTTTGATGGTCTTAGGTGCATCACTCACAGGGTCAATGAAAGTTACATTCACAAAGAAGTTATCAAGGATACTGAGTATCTTTGACCATTGTTCGGCAGTGAGCCATGTCCATTCAAGATTGTCAATTTTATACTGGTCACGTCCGATACGCTGGCCTACCACCGTGCCGTTTGCGTTACGCCCGGAGTCTACAAGAGTGGTCACCGTAGGGGTGACACCTCTCTTGCAGGGAGGTAACTCATAACCGTTAATTGCTAGATAAGCCATTACTCATTACCTCCTTATCCCGTAAAACTATAGCCATTGGCTTTCTTCTGAGTGGTTACAGCGTCAGTCACCACACGGTTACCAACCTGTACCACTGTTTTCTCTTCCTTATCCGCCTGCCTACGCATATCGTCAGCCATCTGAACCATTGTCGGTTCAACGTACTCATGGTAGAAATCTTCCATGGCTTCACGGAATCCCGTTGCGGAAATCTCCGTGCTACTCTGTACGTTAGAAGAAATAGACCGGGAGAATGCAGCAGAGTCATAATATTTCAGAGCAGAAGTATCAACAGCTAGTGCCACTTGTGGTTGATAGGTATTTATTCCACTCAACCAGTTATCCATTACCTTGAAGGACTCTGGAATCATGCTGTCTACACCGATGTTGAAACCTTCAATGACATAAGCACCGATTCTTTTGAATGCTTTAGAAGGGGACGCTTCTTCGGTTCCTTCCTTACCTGCGGATACAATGCTTTCGCCAAACTCTTTGATTTTTCTCACCGCCGTATCCCATAAGTTATTAACACCCCGAATAAATCCGTTGACGATGTTTTCACCTATATTGACGAAGTGAGATACCAAGGACGTTCCATCTGGTGTTTGAAAAGCGCTTACTACAGCATTACCCCAGGTTTTCATAACGCTGCTAGCGGTACTATAGTAATTGCTTACTCTGTTTTTAAAGCCGTCTACCACATTTGTTGCAAAGCCACTGAATGCTGTAGAGTTAGCAATACCAGAAAACCAACTCTTCACATTCGTAGCCCAAGTAGTCATATTACTCTTTGTAGTCCCATACGCAGAACCGATTTTGTCTTTGAACCCATTTATTACATTGTTCGCAAACGTCTGGAAGTTAGTAGCATTCACACCGCCAAAACCGCTGTTCGTGAACCACTCTTTCACATTCGTAGCCCAAGTAACCATGTTGGACTTCGTATTCGTATAGGTTGTACCTACCTTTGCACGGAAGCCCTCAATGATATTCCCAGCAAACGTCTGGAAGTTCGTAGAGTTCACACCGCCATAGGAACTGCCAGTGAACCATTCCTTGACCTTACTTGCCCAGGTAGTCACGTTCGTTTTGGTGTTGGTGTAGGCAGTACCTACCTTTGTACGGAAACCTTCAATCGTGTTGTTCGCAAAGGTACTGAATGTTTCGCCATTCACTCCACCAAAAGAGTTGTTGCTAAACCATTCTTTTACCTTACTTGCCCAGGTGGTCACGTTCGTTTTAACTGTGGTATAAGTGTTGCCCACCTTCTCTTTGAAGCCCGTTACGATATTGCCACCGATTTCCTTGAAATGCTCAACAATACCCTTGCCGTCCTCACCCTTCGTGAACCACTCAATGACTTTGCCTGCCCATTCCTTAACCTTGCCTGCAATCTCGCTGAACTTGTTAAGTCCCTGCAAGAAACCTTCGACAACATAACCACCCATCTCCTTCATTACTGTAGAAGGAGAGTGAATACCGAAGCACTCTTTGAAGCCCTCAATAAACGGGTCAAATACGTTCTCCTTAATCCACTTGCCGATGTTCTTAATGCCATCCCAGATACCTTCAAGTAGGCCTGCTACCCAGTCGAGACCACACTTCTTCGTGCCGTCATCGTTAGTCAGATATTTTTGGAAGTAGCTGTTAATGCTGTCCCAGATACCTTGTACGAAACCTGCAATGAAACTTACAGCAGCACCCAGTGCAGAACCTAGTGCTTTAAAGAAACTCTTCGCCACACCTGCAAAATCAATGCCCTTAATGCAAGCTACAAGATTCTTCCACAAATCTTTGCCCATCTTGTTCCAGTCATAGCTTGCAATCCATTCCTGTGCTTCATTGAATGAACCCTTCAAGAAATCGCCAATGCTCTTTCCTACAAGGCTCCAATTCAAGCCGCCAAGCAAGCCAATCATAAAATCAAGGGCTACAGTGATACCACGAACCAGAAGTCTGCCCAGGTATGTGAAGTCAATTTCCTCCATTGCACCATTCAGCAGTTCCGCTATATGGTTGCCCAGGTTCTTGAAGTCCGCTGTCTTTAGGAACCAGTATGCTGTCTGAATCGCACCGTTCAGTCCGTATCCGATCTTGTGACCGATACCAGACCAATCAATACCATCCACAATCTCATTAAACTTTTCGCCAAGTAACGTACCTAAACTCTGCCAGTCACCTGCATTCAGTGCTGTTTTCAGCTTGTCGGTAAATTCAGAAATACTGCTATCAATCGGCACAGTTTCAAACATATCACCGTAGTTACTACCACCAGAACCACTTCCACTACTGGAATCGTTCTGACTGATGATATTTAACTCATCAATACCAACCGTAGCATCCTTAATATCCTTTGCCGCTTTCTTCGCAGAACTTCCTGCACTTGAAATGGAATCTCCATAAGAAGCTGCCGCTTTCTTTGCTTTCGTGAAAGAAGTTGCACCAGACAGACGGGCAAAGAACTGATTGACAATATTCAGTAGTGCTGCAAATTTATCAATCAACGTATCCACCGCAGGAGCAATCATGTTAATTAGCGGAGACACCATAGCGCCCATGCTGTTCTTTAAGTACTGGAAACTTGTTGCAAGGCTGTCCATACTTCCCTTAAACGTACC
>CAVGEN010000206.1:0-2962 GCA_963628185.1 Waltera intestinalis
TGCATAGTCCAGAAAAAACCGTAGGCAAAATCCAGCTTTTCCGTGAGTAAATCCGGTATCCCGTGGCCCAAATTCGATCGAAAATCCAAAAAAACCACAAATTCATCCACGAGTTCTCGCGAAATCGTCCACTGATTCCGCTGATAAGTTCAGTATTTCCGCGCTCCAATCCAAGATTTCCGCGGTTTCGTCCAAAAAAGTCGCACTGGCTTTAGTATTACAAGAAAATCCAAAATTTCCGCGGTCATGTCCAGCCTTTCCGCGACAAGGTCCAATTTTCCCGTTCAGGCGTCCAATTATTCCGTGAAATCGTCCGTATATTTCCGTGTAGAACCCTTGGCAGACGGCTCTGGCATTAATCCAAGGATTCCGCTGTGCCATCCAACGGCGATTTTCAGCCAGTAGCCAACTGTAACCTTTGTTCTGTAGAAAATGCCGTGAATGGCTTTTTTATCAAAAGGTTGCATATCATGCTTTTTCTTCCAACTCTTGTGGAGTTACTCAGAAGACGAGAGCTAGGAGATCCGCTGTCCAAGATTTCCGTGGCCCTCCAAGTACCTCAATCGACCCTTCGGGACTGGCTGACATTCGCCGCCAACAAGAACTTGACGTTTGAGTCCGCCTCAAAGCTCACTCAGCAACAGTTCCGAGAACTCAGGGAGCGCAAACCCGCCTGGAAGGTGTTTACCCCCGACTGGGAAGAGTTGTTCATCGAATCGAAACGTCCCAACGTGACCGTGCAACAGCTGTACGAGGAATACCTCCGTACGGAACCAGACAAACTGCATCTTGGCCGTTCGTCTTTCTATGCGAAATTTCATTCATTATCAAAAAATATGGATGCCGATGTCAGGCGTCTTTGCCTGCACAACAGCTTCCGTCCTTCCGAAGTCGCAATGATCGACTACAGCGGCGATGGGTTGGATGGAAAAGACAGACAAGGCGTGCCTTTCGTAGGACAGGTATTCGTCGGTGTTCTGGGATGCTCGGGACTCATTTTCTGCTACGTCACCCCCAGGCAAAAGCGAGAAGATTGGTTTACTGCGACAAACGCCATGTTCACCTTCTTTGACGGCGTTTCAGAAGAATTGTGGATGGACAACTCGACGCCGCTTGTCTTAAAGGCTGACCGCACGGACCCTGTACTTTCTGAAGAGCTTAAGAACTTCTGCGAGCACTTTGGGACAGCGCCAAACGCGGTCGCTCCTAGAGAACCTACATACAAAGGGCTTGTAGAGAATGCAGTCAAGCAGGTCCAAAGGTACGTACTACAGCCGTTACAGGGGCGCCAGTTTTTCTCCATTGAAGACATGAACAAGGCTGTAGCCATTCAGTTGAAAGAACTTAACAACCGCCCCCTGACTAGCCGAAAGGGGGAAACACGCAGAAGCCGTTTTGAGGAGTTGGAGAAACGGTACCTAAAGCCTTTGCCGTTCATTCCGTACAATCTTAATACTAAGATTTTTAACAGGACAGTACTCGCCGGAGACCGTATTCGTATTGATAACATCCGATACGCCGTGCCATGGGGATACGTAGGAAATGAGGTTCTTGTCCTCGTCGACTATAAGGCAAAAAATCTCAAGATTTATCTTAAGGACACACACGCTTTCATTGGTGAGTCAAAGTTGCGCAGCTTCAAAGAAGGTGATGAACCTTCTCGGATCGACTATGTTCCAGAGGAATTCAAGACGACAGTCATGGATCGCGACCAACTTGTTGGCTTGATTTCAAAGTCATACGGTACGCACGCCGCTACCCTAGCGAAGCACCTTGCACGGCACAGCAATAGCATGGCAAAGCGTCATCTTCGAGGGATGCTCAACGCTGCCAAGCGTTGGGAGCCTGGTGAATTTGAAGACATCTGTCGTCTGACTCTCGAAAAATCGGAAGTGTCATACGCTGGGTTTAAGAAGGTCTGTATTGATTACGAAGATTCTCACGGAGTTGTTAAGACGCCAGCTACCCGTAAACGCAAGGCGCTTCCTGCATGCAAGCCACAAGATGTCCGTGGAGCTGACTATTTTTCAGACGGTGGGGTAAATCATGAAAGCTAAGAATAAAGACCGTGATTCAGCAACTCTGAACGAGATTGCCTCTTTGTGCCACGAATTGAAAATTCCCGTCTTCCTTCAGTCTCTTAGGGAGCAATTGGATAATCCGAAAGAGGCTGAAAAAGATTTCACTCACCGTCTGTTGCCGATGTTACAGGCAGAAGTCGAGGCGCGAAAGGATAAGCGACTCAAACGCAACTACAAGGAGTCTGGCATCAATGATGAGTTGTGTTGCCTGAGCCGCATCACGTACGAGTCCTCACGCGGTCTCGACAAAGCACTTGTCGCTGAATTGGCTACCTGCGACTGGTTGCGACAGGACGGGACGCTCAACGTGATTGTTACCGGCATGTCTGGCACGGGAAAGACCTGGCTGGTGAAGAGCCTTGGAAAGGAAGCTCTTGCTCAGGGGTACAAAGTCGTATACATGCGCGGTTCCGAGCTTGTTGAAAATTTGCGAATGGCACGTCAAGAAAACCAAGCTGCAAAGTTCCGTAATAAATTCAATAATGTAAGGCTTATCATCATCGACGACTTTGTAATGGCTCCGATGGATGAAGAAACTCAGGATGACCTGTTGGCGTGGATTATTGAACGACAGAACCACGGCTCCATGATCATCGCAAGTCAGCGTCCGCTCGAGAAGTGGTATGAGTATCTCGGTGGTGAGTGTCATGCAGATGCCATTCTGGATCGTCTGAAAAATTCTAGCTATATCATCAAACTAAAAGGAAGATCGCTGAGAGAACAGACGTCGATCTCAAAGAAAGTAAGGAAAGTGTCAAGGCCTGAGGAGCAGTAACCGCTGTTCCCAAGCCTGGTGGAGGAGGCGCTCTCGAAGAGGCAGCTCAGGCACCAACATCGAGAGCCTCCTGAAGAGAAAAAACCGCAGTGCGTTGGAGATGTAT
>CAVGEN010000207.1:0-2926 GCA_963628185.1 Waltera intestinalis
CCCTTGGCACTATCCGAGATAAAGACCTGCAAGCCATGTCCGTTGATGTTGGAGAATATATAGAACTTGCCATTGTAGTATCGGATAGCCGGTGCCCAGATGCCCTGTCCGTAAGCCTCCTTACCATTGCGAAGGTTGAAGTCGTCGCTGTCATCGAAACGGTCGAAGCAATAGGAAGAGAACTCCCAGTTGACCAAGTCCTTGGAATGGAGCACCACCAACCCTGGAACACAGTGCATTGTAGTGCCAGCCAAGTAGTAGTCCTCGCCTACTCGGATTATATCAGGGTCGGAAAACTCGTCGTAAAACAAAGGGTTGGTATAAGTACCATTGCCATTGTCAGCCGACCATGATTTCTGTAGCATTTTGTCGGTAGCCACAGCCTTTTTCGTATTGTTCTGTGCTCCCACAGGCAAGGCAACAAGACTTGACAGTGCAAGGGCACAGAAAGAACATAAAAACATTTTTGTTTCATATATAGCACAACTTATTGGGTTAAGATTTTGTACACTTTACCTTTTTCCGTTTCCAAATCATACTCATATACGGAAGGGATATGAGCCTCAACAGCTCCCTTCCTCACTGATGCCACCACTGGAGTCTTGATGACAGCGGGAGCCAACAAGGAGTTGGGGCAAGAGCCTGTGGCCTCTTTCAGTCCTGCGGCCTTGAGAGGTACATACGAACGTATGCGCAATGTGCCCCCGATAGTTGACTTTATTTTCGCCACATTCAGTTTGCCACTCTTCCACTTCATATCCACTACAAAACCGCCACGAGCACAAAGTCCCTTTACCTCACCGTCGGTCCAAGCACTTGGCAAGGCGGGCAAGAGATGCACAGCACCATCATGGCTCTGCAGGAGCATTTCGGCAATACCGGCAGTCACTCCAAAATTACCGTCGATTTGGAATGGCGGATGGGCATCGAAGAGGTTGGGATAAGTCCTTCCATTCTTATTCTTTGGATTCCATGGGTCTTCTTTAGCAGGCAACAAGGTCAGCATATTGCTGATAATCTTGAAGGCATGGTTGCCATCCAGCATATGTGCCCAGAAGTTTGTCTTCCATCCCAAGCTCCATCCTGTGGCTTGGTCACCACGCTGCCGCAACGTATTGGCTGCCGCATGGAAAAGCTCCGGATGAGAATATGGGGAGATTTGGTTGGATGGATACAGACCATAAAGATGCGAGATGTGGCGATGCTCATTATGCGAGTCAT
This sequence comes from Waltera intestinalis, assembly GCA_963628185.1. Classification (GTDB taxonomy): domain Bacteria; phylum Bacteroidota; class Bacteroidia; order Bacteroidales; family Bacteroidaceae; genus Prevotella. The sequence continues at coordinate 1,222 of CAVGEN010000207.1, forward strand.
CGGCATCCACCAGCCATTCCTGCAACTGTCCGTACTGTCCCACCTGCATCGGTGGCAAACTATTGATGGCAGTCTGATAATCAGCTCTATCCTTAGCATCCTCGCCCAGCACTTCAGCTGCATGGAGCGCATTGCTCAGAGCGTCAAACGCAATCTGATTGTCCATCGTGCAACCAGCCGTCACAGATGTTTTCTTGCCCGAGGGACCTTGCTCGGGACTGACAGATGGAACAGTTACCTTCCACGGAGTTCCCGGCAATGGCTGCATATAGTCGAGATAGAAATCAGCAGCACCCTTCAGCACGGGATACCACTTTCGCAAGAAATCCTTGTCACCCGTATAGAGATAGTGCTGCCAAAGATGGGTGGAGAGCCAAGCGCCACCATTTGGGAACATACCCCAGTAGGCACCGTCCACCGGTCCTGCGATACGCCAGATGTCCGTGTTATGATGCGCCATCCACCCCCTACAACCATACATGTCGCGGGCTGTCTTTGCACCCGTCTCGCTCAAGTCCTTGATGAGTGAGAAGAGCGGTTCGGTGGTTGGGCTCAGATTAGTGACCTCAGCTGGCCAATAGTTCATCTCGGTATTGATGTTGATGGTATATTTGCTGTCCCAAGGTGCATTTTGGTTGTCATTCCATACGCCCTGCAAGTTGGCTGCCTGCCCACCGGGCTGAGATGAAGAGATAAGCAGATAGCGACCATAATTGAACATCAGAGCCACCATTGCCATGTCCTTGCTGCCCACAAACTTTTCCAATCGTTGATTAGTGGGCAACAGGGCGTTGGCATCAGTGGGAAGCGACAAGGCTACCGTACGAAACTGCTTCTGATAAGCCTCCACATGACGTTTCAACAACTGCTCATAGCTGAGAGACTTCACCTTATTTATATAGTCCGCATTTTTCCGGGCGGCATCACCCGACACATCATGGTAGTTCACGAAGTTGGTGGCAGCACTCACGATGACGGTTGCTTCCGTCCCATTCGTTTTCACATCCACCACACACTCAGCTGTCAATGCCGCCTTGATGCCTTCCTGGTCCTGGCCTTTCACTTTCAGCACATATCCATTGGGCGTTGCCACCACTTGGTGTTCAAAGGGAGCGTCCAGTTTGACATCAAATGCCAACTTGCCCTTTTTACTTGCCTTGATATGACATACGATTACCCCATCTGCAAGCGAGGCAAAAGTAGTTCGCTCATACATCACGCCATTGAGCATAAAGCTGGTATGCGTCAAGGCTTTCTGCACATCAAGTTCGCGATGGTAAGCCTCAGCCTTGCCATCCTCTTTCATCAGAATATGCAGATTCGCCATCGGCAAAAAGCGCATACCATGGGGACCTGTAAAGAAGTTTTTGTTGATGATATTTGCCGCCTCTTCTTCCCTTCCGGCGAAGATCAACTTGCGTACCTCCGGCAACAGAGCCATCGACTTGCTGCTATTGTTATTGCAAGGCCCACCGCTCCAGAAGGTTTCCTCATTGAGCTGGATGTTCTCGTCCTGCACACCACCATACACCATGCCTCCCAAATGGGAGTTGCCGATAGGCAATGCCTCCAGCCAGTGGCTGGCAGGAGCATCATACCATAACTTGGTAGAATTGTCCGATTTAATATTCTTGGCTGCCAAGACTGGAACCAAGGAACAAGCTAAGAGAGCTAAGACTGCCCATTGTTTTTTCTTAATCATTAT
>CAVGEN010000208.1:0-2902 GCA_963628185.1 Waltera intestinalis
CAGCCCATTACCGTACCGACAAGCACCACGGTGTGGCTCCCTGGCTGGTGCTGAGGAAGAAGGGATAAAAAAGCCTCCCTGTTAGAGGAGGCTTTTAGCTTTTCCAAGACATTTTGGTTTTACGCCAATCTTTTTTCCAATCTTTCACGGATGGCTGCGATGAAACCTGCAGAGTTGACAGCCTTCGCCTCAACGCCCTCCATCAGATTGACGAGATCCTTGGTGGCGATACCGTCATTCAAGGTATCGAAGCAAGCAGCCTCCAACTCGTCGCCGAATTTCTGCAAAGCCTCATTGCCATCAAGCTCACCACGCTTTCTCAAGGCACCGCTCCAAGCGAAGATGGTAGCCATAGGGTTAGTGGAAGTATCCTCACCCTTCAGATAACGATAATAGTGACGAGTAACCGTGCCATGAGCAGCCTCGTACTCATACTTGCCATCAGGAGAAACCAAGACGGATGTCATCATCGCCAAAGAACCGAAGGCGGTACTGAGCATGTCACTCATCACATCACCATCATAGTTCTTGCAAGCCCAGATGAAACCACCCTTGCTGCGGATGACACGTGCCACGGCATCATCTATCAAGGTATAGAAGTACTCGATACCCAACTCGGCGAACTTCTCCTTGTAGTCGCTCTCATACACCTCCTCGAAAATCTTGCGGAACTGAGCGTCGTAGGTCTTGGAGATGGTGTCCTTGGTAGCAAACCATAGGTCTTGCTTGGTGTCGATGGCAAACTTGAAACAGCTATGGGCGAAGCTGCGGATGCTCTTATCGGTATTGTGCATACCTTGGATAACGCCAGCACCATCGAAGTTATGGATTTCTACCTCTTGCTTCTTACCACTCTTGCCCTCGAAAACAAGCTTAGCTACACCTGGTTCATCTGCACGAAGCTCCACACTCTTATACACATCACCATAAGCATGACGAGCAATGGTGATAGGCTTCTCCCAGTTCTTCACACATGGATGAATGCTAGGGATGGTGATAGGAGCACGGAACACCGTACCATCCATGATGCTACGAATCGTACCATTAGGGCTCTTCCACATCTTGTGCAACTTGTACTCGTCCATGCGCTGAGCATTAGGAGTGATGGTAGCGCACTTCACGGCAACACCATATTTCTTGGCAGCCTCAGCAGAGTCGATGGTTACTTGGTCGCCGGTTTGGTCACGGTAAGGCAAACCGAGGTCATAATACTCCGACTTCAAATCCACGAAAGGAAGAATCAGTTCGTCCTTAATCATCTTCCAGAGAATACGAGTCATCTCGTCACCATCCATCTCCACCAAAGGAGTGGTCATTTGAATCTTTTCCATAACTAATAATAATGTATAATTTATAATTTGCAATTTATAAGTGCAAGAGCGCATTATCGCTCAAACCTGTTTGCAAAATTAATAAATTATTTTTAGAAAAGAAAGAAAAGCGAATATTTTTCTTTCAAAATGATAGTATTTCGCCATATTAGCTATACTTTTAAAGGTAAAAAAGCAAAAAGGCATCAATGAGCCAATACCCACCGATACCTTCATCAATTCTATAAGATTGCGCTTTTTCTCTTATTTTTTACCTTTTTATTTTTATTTATCACTCTCTGGAGCCTTGTCAATCAAGTCCATGAACTGGTCGAGCTTAGGAGTAATGATAATCTGAGTACGACGGTTGCGCTGCTTGCCAACCTCTGTATCATTAGTCGTTACAGGATTATACTCACCACGACCACCTGCGGTCAAACGCTTAGGATCTACGCCAAAGTGATCTTGCAAGTACTGTACCACAGAAGAAGCACGAAGAGCAGAGAGATCCCAGTTGTTGCGAATGTTCTTCATCTTGGCACTAGTAGTGCTAACAGGAACATTGTCGGTGTTACCCTCTACGAGCACGTCGTAGTCCTTGTAGTCCATGATAATCTTGGCAATCTTGCTCAAAGTCTCCTGCGCACGGCTGTTAACCTCGTAGCTACCACTCTGATAGAGCATGTTGTCAGCCAAAGAGATATAAACGACACCCTTCATCACCTGTACGTCAACCTCCTTCAGCTCATCCTTGCTCAGCGAGCGGGTCAAGTTGTTGGTGAGCACCATGTTGAGTGAGTCGCTCTTGCTCTTCACCTCCACCAAGTGACGGATGTATTGGTTAGACTCATTGATTTGGTCAACGAGCTTGTCGATGCTGATGTTGTTCTGACTAGCATTGTTCAAACTCTTGTCGAGAGCAGACTGAATAGACTTATAGTCCTTCTTCATCTGTGAAAGCTGGTCTTCGAGAGAGAGCACACGAGCCTGGGAAGCAGCCAACTGCTCCTTGGCATCCTGATAGTTACTAGTCAACTCACGGTTCTCGCTCTGGCAATTCTGGAGATCCTTCTTGCTTGCGCAACTTGTAGCCAACAATGCGCCAGCCATCAAAGTCATCACTAATAATTTACTCTGTTTCATATTCTTATGGTTTTTAATTTCTGTTCGTTGGTATTTACCTATAGTTAATATACAATGTTCAACCCGTTAGACGAGGGTAATCTCCCTCATCGGTTGCAAAGTTACAAATAAGACCCGAATAAACCTCGTTTGTCTATTCCATTTAGGTTATTTTAACCACTCAAACCTCTTTTTCTCCCATTTCCTCTCATTTTTAACAAATTAGGAGTGACTTTAGAATCTGCCCCTTGGCTTAGAGGGTGTCCGCCTGCCCTCCAACTATAAAAATATAAAAAAAGGGGCTTTTTATTTTGTCCTTATTCCAAATTATCGTATCTTTGCAGTCGAAAAGCCGATGCACAGCATCCGCTTACGAAACAAGAGGAAATACATTAACAACATAAAAAGAGAAAATAGTATGATTCTTTTTTTCAGAACTCCATCTAAGAGTGTGATTGCGACCGAGATCG
>CAVGEN010000209.1:0-2853 GCA_963628185.1 Waltera intestinalis
GTAAGCGTCCAAAAACGGTTTTGGTGATTTGCCAAAGATGATGTATCTTTGCCGCCAGTAAATTTAAATGTAAATAAAATGTACAGCGACAAAGACTTTCAGACATTTTGGTTCCGCTACAAGACAGAAGGGGAGCCACATGGAATTTCAATTAATTCCTTTTGCATTAACCAGGGTGTTCCATACAAGCAATTCTATGCGTGGTTCAAGAAGCACGCCAAGGATACAGTAATCCCAGTCGAGATAGAGGGAGTACCAACAGATGAAGATAGCGATGACGCAGAAGCCACACCTCAGCCTGTATCCAAGCCCAAGGTAAAGAAGTCTAAGGGAGGCATACTCATCACAATCCAGACGCTGGATGGCTTGTTCGTCAAGAAAAGCGGGCTTGACTATGCCGGCATGAAGGACTTGGTGTCCAGACTGGAGGGACTATGCTAAGGCTATCCGGTCTCGACAGCTTCTTCTACTTGCCCATGCTTCATGACATGAGGTTCAAGGGTGCTCGTCTCTCCGAGATTATACGCAACACGTATCATCGCGACCCTCTCAATGGCGACATCTATATCTATATGTCCCGTGACCGACGAACGATAAGGCTGTTTCAGTATAAACATCATGCCTATGACCTGCACGAACGTACGTTCAGCAATGAATATAGATTCAAAAAAGTTGTGCTCCGTGATGGCATCCCAACCTACAAGATGGATTGGAAGATGGTGATGATAGTGTTGGAATCACCTGTGATAAAGCAGATTAGAGTGTAGTTTGTAATTAAGTATAATTAACTAATAGTCAGATGGTTATGTGTGTTATAAATTTGCGCAATTCAAATATTTTTCGTATCTTTGCACTAAAATACAAAGGTTATGGAACTGGACGAATTGGGCATAGATATAGAGGCGCAAAACTGTCTCGACCAAATTCAGCAGGAGTCTCAGGCTTCTGCTGGGTATGACCCGTCCCAAGGTATGACAGAGGAAGAACTGCATAACTTTTGTAAATTTCTGTATTCTCAGGTTCAGTCCAAGGATGTGGAGATAAACCGCCTCACTGCCAATATTAAAGAGCTGACGGATGAGGTTCGCCAGTCTCGTCTCCAGCAGCAGGCATACAATGATGAGAACATGGCGGCAAATGCCACCCATTCTCAAAAGTTGGATGATGTGCTTCGGCAATTGCAGGAAACCAAGCAGGAACTTGTTGACACAAAGAGAAAGCTGGAAACAGCAGAGACCTTGTTGGCTGATGCCAACGAGAAGAACCGCCAGCTAGAGGCAGAGCGTAAGAAAAATGCCAAGGAACGCAAGGACTTGGAGAATGAAATCGCTCTCCTTCGTTCCGACCTTTATAGCGGCAGTAAGAGCCAGCGGTCCGGTCGTTCGGCGGAAGAGGTAGGAGCCAATGATGGCAGGGATGACTTCGATGGTACGGATGCTTCGTTGCCAGATGGCAACCGTAAGGGCGATGCGTCCTCAGAGTCAAACTCAGACGATGACAAATCAGAGAACTCCCAATCGGAAGAATCGAACGGCTCTTCGGAAGACAAAGGCTCTGACGATGGCACTCCCGAAACGGCTGCTCCCAAGACTGTATATCATGGTCCTTCTCGTAAGGGGCGCACTTACAATAAGCATACAGTTGGCACGCCAATCATCCACAAGTGCGACTTGACCCACTTGCCTGACGGTGTGACTTATCGCATCAAGAAGAATCCGAAGAAGATTCTCCACACGGTTACAAGGGTGGAGGAGCATTGGTTTGAGGAAGTCGTCTTGACCTATCCCGACGGCCATACGGAAACGTATTTTATGCCTCAGGAAAATGACAAGGAAGCCCGCCTCTATGACGAGATTGTGCCCGGCACCCACGTCACTGCCGACTTCTTGACAGAAGAGGCTTCCAATATGTACGATATGGCTTGTCCCGCTTATCGGGAGGTGAAGAACAGGTTGTCCGAGATGGGATTGAAGACCCATCGCCAGAACCTGGCCAACTATGCCGATAAGGGCTATGAGATATTGAAGCTTGTGCTTCCTGCATTGAAGGAACGGGCTCTGGCTCCTGGCTCCGTTGTAAATGTAGATGAGACATGGGAACGCTACCAAACCCATTTCGGACATCGTAAGACCTATATGTGGTGCCTGGTAAACCGCAAGGCAGGCATCGTAATCTTCTTTTATGAGGATACTGTAGACCGGTATGGCAAGAGGAAGAGCGGCGGTCGTAACCGTGGCGTTTTGAAGGACTTCTTGGGCGATGCCAAACTGAAATCTCTCCAAAGCGACGGCTATATCTGCTATATGTATCTCGACGATGAATTGATAGACATAGAACATCTGTGCTGTCTGGCCCACGTTCGTGCCAAGTTCGAGAAGGCCGAGAGTCTGGGCTGTACGGCTGCCTCGTTGATCATGTGCCTGATTCGTAAGCTTTACAAGCGTGAGAAGTTGTATGTGGAAAAAGGGTATGGTCCGGAAAAGATAAAGGAGATGCGCAATGATTCCTACACCCAGGACTTGGTTGACAAGCTTCAGAACGAGATGTTCAACCTGATGGCGAACGGCATGGACAAGTTGCCCAAGATAATGCAGCAAGCATTGAACTATCTCCATAAGTTTTGGAAGCAAGTCTTCGCCTATCGAAACGATGGTGAGTATACCATTGACAACCTGGCAGCCGAGCGAGCGATACGCCCTCAGACCATACAGCGCAAGGGTTCGTTGTTCTTCGGTAGCGTCCAGGGGGCGTTGAGGTCGGCGATGTATAACACTTTTATCCAGACATGCAAGCAAGCCGGCATCCCGTTCCGGCACTACTTCAAGGCTTTGCTTAGGGCTGTGAAGTTGGGCA
>CAVGEN010000210.1:0-2849 GCA_963628185.1 Waltera intestinalis
CTATGGGTACCTCTTTTTTAAGATGGCTTCGAGCTTAGATGCCTTCAGCTCTTATCCACTACCGCGTGGCTACTCAGCGTGCCTTGTCAGACAACTGATAAACTAGAGGCGACGAACCCCTGTTCCTCTCGTACTAAAGGGTCCTTCTCATCAGGTACCTACACCTCCATCAAAAAGCAACAAAACTGTCTCGCGACGTTTTAAACCCAGCTCACGATCCCTTTTAATGGGCGAACAACCCCACCCTTGGCAGCTGCTGCACCACCAGGATAGGGAGAGCCGACAGCGAAGTAGCAAGCCACGAGGTCGATGTGAACTCTTGCTCGTGACAACTCAATTATCCCCAGGGTAATTTTTCTGACATCAATCACCCCCATTCAGGAGGTTGATTGGTTCGCTAGGCCATAGTTTCCTATCTCCGAACCCTATTGTCTGGTTCCGAGTCAAGCTAGCTTATACCCTTACATTCTTCGGTAGATTTCTGACCTACCTGAGCTAACCATTGGGCGCCCTTGTTATCTTTTTGAGGGCGTGGCGCCCCACCCGAACTGCCTGCCTATAGCTGTTCCTCCGGAGAGGTGAGTCGTAAAAACTTGCAAGGGCGGTGTTTCATCGGTGACTCGGAGAGATGCTGGCGCACCTTCCTGGGTAACGTCTCCCGCCTACCCTACACATGCCAATTCTTACAACAACAACAGGTTGCAGTGAAACTCCATGGGGTCTTCGCTTTCAGATGGAGGGGTCTGGATTGTGCACCAGACTGATTGTTTTCACTAGCGTCATGGCGGGGACAGTAGAACACTCGTTGAGCCTTCATGCAAGTCGCCAATTAAGCGACAAGGTATTACGCTACCTTAAGAGGGTCATAGTTACCCCCGCCGTTTATCGGTCCTTCGATCCGTTGAAACAGATTTTCAGATGCCGACACTGGGCAGGCTTCGGCCTCTATACACATCCTTTCGAACTAGCAGAGACCTATGTTTTTATTAAACAGTCGGTGTTCTCTTGTCACTGCGACCAGTAGCTCTCACTACTGGCACCCCTTATCCCGAAGTTACAGGGCTAATTTGCCGAGTTCCCTCGCCACGATTATGCTAACACGCCTTAGGCTACTCACCTAGGGACACCTGTGTCGGTTCTTGGTACGAACAATGAGATTGTAACTATGAAGGTTTCACGGGGACCAGGAATCATCGTAAGCAGGCTTACGCCTGCCCCATCACGTATTCGCCAACTTCTCACCATTACGGTTCTTCATCGGCTTCGACGCTTAGATACACTGACGGGTGTACAACAACTATCCCGATCCAACAACATAGGCAAAGATCTCACTGGTACAGGAATATTAACCTGTTTCCCATTCGATAACTTCGATTAAGAGTTACCTTAGGATCGACTAACCCTTGGCTGACGAACATTGCCAAGGAACCCTTGCCCCTGCGGCGACACGGATTCTCACCGTGCTTTGCTGCTACTCACTCCAGGATCCTCGTTGGTACACGGTCCACAGGACTTCACAGCCCCGCTTCTGCCCATGCACCACGCCCCCTTACCAAATATCATTTCTGATTTCTAAAGTATCGGTACTCGGTTTAGCCCCGTCCATTTTCTGGGCCCACAATCTAGACCGGTGAGCTGTTACGCTATCTTTGAAGGATGGCTGCTTCTAAGCCCACCTCCCGGTTGTTTTAGACTGCCGACGCCATTTCGTATTACACTTGACCGAAATTTAGGGACCTTAACTTTAGTCTGGGTTGTTTCCCTTATGGCCACCAAGCTTACCCCGGATGGCCTCACACCCGACGTCTACGGTGAACGCAAGTTCGGAGTTTGACAAGATGCCGAGGAATTTCTTCCCCTAAGCACCCAATCGGTGCTCTACCTCACGTTCTGCCTCGATCGAGGTCTAGCTGCGACTAGTTTCAGGGGGAACCAGCTATTTCCGGCCTAGATTGGCCTTTCACCCCTATACCCAAGTCATCCAAACGATTTGCACATCAGAACTGGTTCGGACCTCCACCTCCCCTTCGAGAGGCTTCATCCTGCTCAGGCATAGATCGACCGGCTTCGGGTATCCGCACCATTGACTCCACGCGAGCACACGTTGCCCCTCGCAAAAAGCTGCGGGCAATCGGTTTCCCTTCGGCTACCTAATTGAATAGTTAACCTCGCCAATGACCAGAACTCCCTGGATCGTTTTTCGAAACGAACAATATAACACTGGTCCACCAATATGGTTTCTTCCCTTTGATGCTATATAAATCTTTGACCGTATGGTTTCAGGTCTTTTGACCTCCCGTTAAGGGTACTTTTCAGTCTTCGCTCACGCTACTACTGCACTATCGGACTAGAGACGTATTTAGGGTTGGAAGTGAATGCCTCCCAAATTCATGCGCGATATCCAACGCACACTACTCGAGAACATCAAAAATCACCATATCCACCTTCCTCTAAGGGGCTATCACCCTCTATGGCCTGGCTTTCCAGCCAAGTTTGAGTATTTGGACTTAGGCATAAACGAGTCTATGACTCCACATCTCCCTTGCCTTTCGGTAGGGATTCGGATTGCCCTATACCGCGTTCGATCGCCTTTAATAACGGTATCTCTGTTGATTTCTTTTCCTGCGGGTACTAAGATGCTTCAATCCCCCGCGTTCCCGATCATTACTGATCATTCCGAAGAATAGGAAGTCCCATTAGGTAATCGTCGGATCATAGGCTTCTTGCACCTACCCGACGCATATCGCAGCTTGACACGACCTTCTTCAGCGCTCTAGCCGAACCATCCCCCATACGGCGTAGCATCGCCGCTGGCGTATGATCTAGCACACGTCCAGGTTTCGTATGAT
>CAVGEN010000211.1:0-2833 GCA_963628185.1 Waltera intestinalis
ATGAAATCGTTCATCGTCTGCTTGATGGCTGCTGCCTCGGATGCCGTGAACACGTCCCGATGCTTGTAGGAAACTCCTGCTTTGGCAAAGTTGATAATGCCAGCGATGGCGGCTTTGAAAACCTCGCTGATTTGGCTCATAAGTCTGCCCAACAACTTAACTACAAGGTTGTATGCACGTTTGGTGTCTTCCAACTTTCGGTCAAAATTCTGCTTGGCATTGGCAAGAATGACATTCTGTGAGCGCAGACTATCAAGAAGCGTTTTCATCTCTTGCAGCTTGGCTTTATAGGGAGCGACTTTCTTGTCTGCCTCTTTGACAACCAATCCTTCATAGTGCTTGCGCATCAACGTAAGTTCTTTTGAATGCTTGGCCTTCAAGTTCTCGTTCTCTGATTTCAGTGCCACAACCTCACGTTTTTTCTCAGCCAACTCTCCCTTGCCGAAGAAACTTGCAGCCTTGTCGAGGATGGCATTGGCGTTCTCCTTGTCGGCTTTCTCTTTGGCTTTCTTTCTCGCTTCAAGTTCTGCGTCAAGCGACTTTACCTCGCTTTGTTTGGTTGAAATTTGTGTGTCGAGAGACTGCATGGTCTGCCGAGTTTGCTCCACTTTGTCCTCCATCTGCTCACATTCCGTCTCGGCTTCTTTGCGTCTTATTTCGGCAAGTTCTGCTTCACGTTTCTGCTTTTCAATGATGAAGTCGTTGCGTTCAAGATGCTCCTTGCCTGTCTCTGACTTACTCTTGCCTCGCTCCATCTGTAGAGCTTCTGCGGCAATGCTCTGCAAATCTCTCATGTCTGCTTGATTGAGTTTCCACGACTTGCCAGTCTCATGGTTTATCCAATCCCAGACGATGTGGGCATGATAGTTCGGCTTCCAGACTTTGCCGTCGCCTTCACCTTCAAAATGCCCCTCGTCACGATGGATGAATATTTGCAGCGGAGTAATACCGAAGCGTTGATGCACGGCATCGGCATAGCGTAGCAAGTCATCCATGGTGGTGTCATCCTTCATCAGAACAACGCCTTCACGGATGGGACTGCTGCCGTTTACCTTCACCGTCTTTCCTGTCTTTGGGTTCACTTTCTCTCGGATTTTCTCCTGCATCTTGCGCCCAGTCTTCTGCTTGACAAGTGTTGCAAGGTTGTCGTAGACGGTCTGCAACACCTTACCGTCGTGCTTGTCGATAGCCGTAATTTCCTCAGCTACCCACACCTCATTTTGAGACGTGAGGTCACAGCGGACATAAATGTTGTCCTTGTTGATTTGCGCCATATACTCAGCACTGCGGCGGTTGTGCGCCTCGCTGGTGCCAGTGTTGCATGGTGCGATATGGTCGGATGCGATTTCTGCCATTGTAGTATTCTTTGATTAAGAGTTGCCGGCCAAAAGAGAAGTATAGCAGGGGACGGGGCGTCGGGGCAGAGCCTTGACCGGAGAGTCCAGGGAGAAGGTCACTTCCTGGTCAAGGTTCTTAGGGATGAAAGCCCTGAGCGGTGGGTGTCGGGAGAGGGTCACTCCTGACCGGGGTTCCATAGGGCGAGCAGCCCTTGGCCCACAACTACGAAAGCGCAGCGTGTAGTTATAGTGGGCTATAACTCGGCAAGCCTTCGTTCGCTCCGCCTCGCCACCCTGCCCCTCGCATTCACTTCCCTTTGTTCGGAATGTTGCTAATCGGCAAGCCACATCTTGTGACTGAGATACAGGAAAAGGTAGTGCTGGGCATCTGGTCTTGTGAGATAAGTGTCAACGCCATTAAAAGCGGCACGTTTCTCGTCAATGGTCAAAGAAGACCATATATCATTTGACTTGTCAAGATACTCGGCGTTGTCGAAACCATTGAACTTGTCAGAAATGTCATCGAAGGGGACATCGGTAGATTCTGCGAAATTGGCATTAGCGGCATCGACGTTACTTTCGGCATCTTCGTGCAAATCCGTCATTTCTGCGGTTTCGTCAGAAGGTGCGGACTTCTCGATATTTGCAGCTTTTGAAGCCTTTGCTTTGGATGTAAGTTTGGCTTTCTTCTCTGGAGCTGTAACTTTGGTTCTGTTTGTTCCCATGTGCAAGTCCATACTGCGAACAAGCATTGAGAAGTGAGCCGCCATTGCGCTACTTTTGTCGAAAGCTTCGGTTTGCACTCCATCGGCATAGTCGGCAGCCTTGAATACAACTTCGGCAAGGTCGGAGTTGGTAAGGGTGTCGTGCATAGCCAAAAGGTTCATCATAGGCAACAACAGCCCACTTGTCTTCTTTGGACGTGACGAACGTCCAGATGCGCTTTGCATCTTGGTTGCTTCAACAACGATACTGTGAAAAGCATACTTGTCGCTACCTTTTGGGATAGATGCGCACGGTGCATCGTCATTAGAACAGATACTGTCGGCAACAGAGGATATTACTTCGCCGAACTGCGCTTTCGTGAGACTGCGCTTCATGGCCAGAAACACGAAATTAGGGATAAAGAGATAATTTTGTTTCATACTCTAAAAAAGTTTTGTTTCTACTTTGTCGCCGCATTCTGCAAATACTCCCGTGCTGCCTCTTGGGTTTGTACCTTCGACATGATGCGGTTTGAGCGCAGCCATTCAAGAAGGTCGGACTTGTCGAAGTACACCATCTTGCCGTTCGGCTTGAAAAACGGAATGGCGAAAGTATGCGTCATCTTATACAACTGGCTCTTCTTGACGCCGAGGAAGGAAGATGCCTCTTCAAGTGTAAGCATCTCTTTTGCGGCAAACACCATACTCTCCAGCACTTCGATTCTGTGTGTCAACTGCTTGTTCTCCTGTTGAAGTGCAATAATCTCAGGAGCAGGTTTTACTGAATAATGG
>CAVGEN010000212.1:0-2828 GCA_963628185.1 Waltera intestinalis
TTGACCTTGGCAAGCTGCAAGTCTTCTCCCAAGCCAGGGGAGAGTGTGAGTAATATCAACCATGCGCTTCAAGACAGTGTAGCAGCTATCTTGGAGCGGCATCTTGTGGAGTATGATGCCATAGATGGCGTGGCTATCGTGATGGAGACAGAATCGGGGAAGGTTCGTGCCATGGTGGGATTGAAGGCTAAGGGTGATTCTGCCTATAAGAGGGCGGATTCCTTGGCTGGCAACAAACATAGCTCTGCCTTGATGAGGACAGTATCGGTGTTGGCTGCATTGAGCACAGGGAAGGTAAAGCCTGATGACAAGTTTGATTCGGGAGAAGGTATTTATGCCTATGACAATGACACCATCTATGACCATAACTGGCGAAAGGGAGGATATGGCAATCTGACTTTGCGCCAAGCTCTTGCCTTTAGCTCGGACATTGGTATTATTCGCGCTGTTGATGAAGCTTTCCCTGACAAGAAGGACTTCTTGGCAAGTGTGAGGAAAATGTCGTTTGGACAGCCTTTGGAGATTGAAGGCATGAAGCTGGATTCTTGTTCGCGAGATACCGACTTGCCCTGGTATTATTATGCGATGGGATACCAGGAGACTACTCCGCTGCAGATGTTGGCTTTCTACAATGCTATTGCCAACATGAGTAAAATAGCCTCTCCGACGAGTATGGCTTATATTCGGGAGATGTTGGAAGAGGTGGTCTCAAATGGTTTGGCGAAAAGGGCAATGTCGGATAAGGTTAAGGTGGCTGGCATGAATGGTACTATATATAATAAGGACAGTACGTTGACAGCAGATTTCTGTGGCTACTTTCCTACCGACAAGCCCAGATACACGATTCTCGTGTCTGTGCATCGCAAGGAAACTCCTGCTGGCGGTGGCAGAATGGCAGGGAGCATCTTCAAAGAAATAGCGGAAACAGTGATGTAAGTCTCGTTTCATACATCCTCGCCGCCATTTCATACAAGCTGCCCTTTGCATCCATTGCAATATCGGAAAGAATCATTACCTTTGCACCATAGTAGTTCAACGTAGAATTAAGGATTTTCACATTAAAAGATATGACAAAGAAATGTATCGTCTCCGTTTTGACAGTAGTGGCATGGGCTTGCTTTGCGAGCCTGTTTTATAAGACTATCATGCTGATGTTGCTCTTCTTGGTTTGGAAGAAGCAAATCTTCGAGTGGTTGCCTTTGTGGGCGAAGAAGTACGGCATGAAACCATATTGGATGTGTTTCGTGCTCTGCCTTTGGATAGCCATGCCCCGCTATCGCATTGATTCGAGCGACAGGGTGAGGTTAGTGTATTTGGACGATGAGGGAAATGCCAAGCATCCTCCCCTTGCACAATATCTGTTGAATACCTTCTTGCCTGAGGAAGAAATCATGAACTTCGGCATTCATAACGTGCCGTTGGCTAAGTATATGGGTATCGGAAGTTCACTCATCCGTCAAGCCAATGAGGACATTGCCAATGGAAAGATTCGCAATTTCTATTACGCCTATGATAATCTGGGCTGGGAGAATCCGATGTCAGGCGCCTATGCCCAGGCATCCAACGACTTCTTGGGTGGAAATGGCAAGGCTGTGTATATCTGCAATCCTAAAGGTGACGAGAACGTGAAGTGGAGCAAGGACAATGGCTTTAAGTACCCGTTGGTCGTGTTCTGTCATGGTTATCTTGGCAACTGGCAACTTTACCAAGGGGTATGGAAGGACTTGAACAACTGCATCGTACTAAGCGTCGGAACCCGTGGCATGGATGGCATCTTCGGACAACGTGACATCAACGAGATTTTCGCTTTCTATATTCCGGCTTTGAAACGGATGGGGTATCATATAGATGAACAGCAGATTCATCTGATGGGTTTGTCGAATGGCGGAAGTGCGATTGTTGAGGCGATGCACTCTCCACATGCCAAGGATTTCAAGAGTATCACGACCGTATCTTGCAATCTTGGCGGACTGAAGAAAGTACCTTGCCAAGTGAATTTGATAGGTGGTGGCAAGGATAATTCCTCACGGTTGATGCCAAGCCAGGCAGCTAAATTGAGCAAGTTGGGAGTGAACGTCGGTCTCTTCTTCAAACCTGAGGAAAATCATTTTGTCATGGTGAATCGGAGAAGTGAGATGATAGAGTTCCTGAAGGATCGTATGAATCTAAAATGTGTCAGAGAAGAATGAAGAAGAAATATATTGTATTGTTAGTGGTCTTGCTGCTGATAGCTTGCATCCCTTTTGTCCCTCCTATATATAAGAGGTACACAAGACCGTTGTATAAGAGTTATGTCGATGCCAAGGAGTGGTATGGCAAGGTGGATTGTGAGAACTTGGCACAGGTGAGGGATTTCTGTGAGCGCAGGGGATACAGCGAGGATTATTATATCTTGGTGGATTTCTCGAGACCTTCGGGCAAGAAGCGATTCTTCGTCTATGACTTGCAGCGAGGCAAACGGGTGTTGAGCAGCTACTGTATGCACGGAAGCGGTAAGGGAAACACGGATGCCAAACCGAAGTTCAGCAATGAGTTCGGGAGCGGTTGTTCGAGTCTGGGACGATATGTGATGGTAGGGAAAGGACGGAAGTTCAAGAACTCCATCCGTCTGCGTGGACTCGACAAGACCAACTATCTCGCTGAGGCTCGCGGCATCCTGATTCATTCGGCAGGCAAGGTTACGAGATTCTCTGGTGAGAGGGAGTATATTCCTATTGGCTCAGAGAGCCGTGGCTGCTTCACTGTATCAAGGGATTGTGTGGCGAAAGTGATGGAGATTTACCGGGAGTCTTCCAAGAGAAGACCTGTGATGGTTTATGCAAAATATT
>CAVGEN010000213.1:0-2819 GCA_963628185.1 Waltera intestinalis
TGCGTATTCCGGTCGATACCCGTTCACCAATTCCGGTGATATCCGTTCAGTCCGTTGGTGATTTTCTGTATCTATGGCAAAGTTAATACTTCTTTCTTAAACTCTCACCCGAAAGGGCATATTTCATCGCTTTATGCACGATTCTGTCCAGACAAGCCTCCGCAATGAGTTCGCTCTGAAAGACATTGTACCAGTCTGCAATCGGTAACTGGCTTGCGAGAATGGTCGCCTTTCGGTTGTGCCTGTCATCGATGATTTGCTCGAAGTCATGCTGGGGTTGCCCATCCAGTTTCACCATTCCAAAGTCATCGATTATGAGTAGGTCATGTGCGTTGAGCTTGCGGAAGAAGTTGGTCTCGCGTCCTTCAAGGTGCACAAGTTTGAGATTCTCAATGAGCATGTTCATCGTAAAATACAGCACCTTGAGTCCGTTTCTGCAGGCTCTGTCACCCAAAGCGCATGAGAAATAGGACTTTCCCGTGCCGGCAGGCCCTGTGATGATGAGTGTCATTCCGTTTCTGATGTAGTTGCATGTGGCCAAGTCGCTGACGGATGCAGCCGAGAGACCTCTGGCAGTGTCCGTTTCAAGTTCTTCGATTGAAGCCTTGAGGCGGAAGTTGGCATTCTTGACGAGTCGGTTGATACGGTTGTTCTTCCGGGTGTCGCGCTCGTACTGCAGCATCTGCTGCATGCCGTCGCGCAGAGTGAGTTTGTCCAGTTGGTGTGTCTCTTCCAGGGATTCCCAGCAGCTTGCCATCCCGGGGAGTTTCAGCTCGTGGAGAGCTCTTGCGGTTTCGGTTGTTGTCATTGTTTGAACGGATGTTTATATGTTTGACATAAGATGATTTCTATTTGAAATAGTCGCTTCCACGCATGTTCGCATGGCCTGTCGGCACGGGTGCGTCATAGCGGAATGCCGGTTCATCCGCAGAAGCCTTGAGGCCGTTGTGCTTGAGTATGGCTTCAAACTTGTGGTAGGAGAACACCTTGCATTCCATACATTGGCGGCATGTGAGGTTCAGTACTTCCAGTTCATACTTGCGGCTTAGGCTCATGATTGCCGCACAGAGTTTGTAGTACACTTCCGCCGGTTGGTTGGTGCGTTGGGGGTTGAACACCTCTGTTATGTAGTCCTTGCAGTCGGGCGATATATGGGCGGCCCATGCCGTGTAGTAGGATGCAGACCGCTCCATGATTGCCCTGCAGTTTGACGCGAGATGATCCTTGATGTATGTGTAGCCGTATTCATGCTTGCGCGCATGGGAGGCCACTTGCTCCCCGTCAATGTATATGTTCACGACAGAGCGTGTGAATATGACAAGTGCCTTCTTGCCAACATGCACATAAGGCACGGAATAGAAGTGGGTAGTTTTGTCGTGACGCAGCTCCACAAAACAGTTGGTTTGCACCTGCAGGCTTGCATAATACTTCATCTCGTAGATATCCTTCGGCAATGGCTTGAGACGGTTCTTCTCCATAGCGTGGAACCGTTCCTCACGGCTGTACGGGCGTTTCTGCATACGGGTCCTGTTGTACAGCTCCATCAGTTCCCAGACGGCATGGTTGAGTTCCAGAAGTGAATAGAATGTACGCTTGCGCAATTTGGCGTAGACGCGGTTGTAGGTGCTCCTCACGCCGTCTTCCACAAGTGCCTTCTGGGTAGGTTCCTTGGGGTCGCATGGCAATACGACGAAGTGGTAGTGGTTGCCCATATCCTCAAGGGCCTTGTTGAGCTTCGGCTCATGCCTGTCGTTGGATATGACGGCAGACTTAAGGTTGTCCGGAGTGAGTATCGACGGAACACCTCCGAGGTGCTCGAGACACATCCTGATGGCGAAGAGAAAATCCTCCGTCTTCTGCGACGGCACACATATGGCGTAGGTGTAGTCACTGTAGGGCATACAGGCCACGAACACCTCCACCTTGACGATTTCGCCTGTTTCCTGATCGACATAGCTCAGCTTGTCGCCAGCGAAGTCCACCATTAGTTTCATGCCTGGGCTGTACGTCTCTGTGAGCACGGCTGTACAGTCCTTCTGCGCCACGAGATTCTGCCTCAGATGGAAGTAGAACTGTGACTTGCCGTAACCGCCAGGGAATCCCTTTCTGTATTCCTCGTAAAGGAGTTGGCGTGTCACATGAAGCTTAGGGTCGGTCAGCTGCTCCCGGAAATAGGGCAGCTTGCTGAGAAAGTCAGTCATACGCGGGTCACTATAGGCCGGAGAACCGGCATGGAACATGCGCTCCAGTTCCGGATCTTCCTTCTTCAGCAGATCGTCTACGTTCCACCCGTTGACAGTCATGGTTTTGATGTATCCGTTGACGGTTTCCTTGTCGATGGGTAACTTGCGGCTGATGCCGCGGTTTGATTCTCCAAGTTGCTTCAGCTGGAGAACCTGCTTTATTAAGCTCATGTCTTTTACTGTTCCTGCCATTTTTGCACTGTACTTTCTAATGATTACAGTACAAAAGATAACTGAAAACCGGCAACGGTGAACGGATATGCTCCGGAAAAATGACGATTCAGGGGACTTTTCTGTCTGGGAAAAACCGCAAAGTGAACGGACATGCTCCGGAAAAGTGGCACACCGCGCATCGACAGTGAAAAAGTGAACGGACATGCCCCGGAAAAAGTGGCGTTCCGCATACATATTTTGCAGGTGAACGGACATGCTCCGGAAAAATCCGGTGTTTTGAGTGATTACATCCATTTTTATGTCCTTTTAGGGACAAACGGACATCAAAAAGAGGCGTTTTTTACCCTTTCGGCTACTGACTACAGCCCTGGAATTCTGAACGGGTATGCTCCGGAATATGTA
>CAVGEN010000214.1:0-2813 GCA_963628185.1 Waltera intestinalis
TACACGATGCGAGCGTAGGCGCCAGCAAGCGCACACACGGGCGCATTCCATATTAGTAGAATTATTTACCAGTCGCAGCCTTCAATTCTTGATTCCACTTCAACAGACGTTTGTACTCTTTCTTAGTTATGCGCATAAAACTTCCATGCTGTGGAGCTGTCACACCCTTGATGTCAACAGGGTCAGAGAAATTACGAAGATACTTATCTGCCTTACAGATGCGATAATGCTTTGGGCGATCGCTATATTGAATGTAAGCC
This sequence comes from Waltera intestinalis, assembly GCA_963628185.1. Classification (GTDB taxonomy): domain Bacteria; phylum Bacteroidota; class Bacteroidia; order Bacteroidales; family Bacteroidaceae; genus Prevotella. The sequence continues at coordinate 261 of CAVGEN010000214.1, forward strand.
ACACGCCAAGTATCATCCCCTATCAACTGGAAAGCACTGCTTCCCTCACACTTTTTCTTGCCCTCAAAACTGACAAAATCATGTTCAACAGGCTCCCCCCAACTATGAGTCAGATACTGGCTCGTAGCCGTATAGATACCAGGTTTTCCACCTTCCTTCTTGATAAGCATGTGATAAAGTCCATCACTCTTCAAGAAATTGATGTCGCAATCTATCGTGGCATACCCCCAGTCAAAAAGCAGTTTTGGAGTTGTCAAACGGCGGAAAGTCTTATCGGCATAACTATAATACATACGGTCGTACTTCTCCTCAGCCCGATTTAGCATGGAATAATAAATCATATAGCCACCTTTGTCACCATTCTCCCAGACATAATCAGGATCCCAGAAAATCTGAGGTGCCCACACACGATTGATTGTTTCCCAATTCTTATAGGGTGAGACCGCTTTGTCGCCATCACAGAAATTAGCCAGCCCATTGCGGAAATCAAAAGTTATACTTTTCCAATGAATAAGGTCATCGCTTCTCAACAAGTCAATGCCATAGTTGTCCCATTTATGGCTCTTAGCCACACACATATCCGTTGTGACCATCAGGTAACCTTTACCATCATGAGAGCGAGTGATATAAGCATCCCTTGTACCTCCTTCTATACGAGCATGTTCCTTGGGATCGAAGATAGCCTTCCCCTCATTGATATCTTGATAGTTGTAACCGTCACGAGACACAGCAAAGGCAGTGTATTCCCCCCGGTCGCTCATGTGGCAATAAAGATATCCATAGTTACCTTTCTGTAAATTTTGCGCATCCACTTGCATAGGCAGCATAGCCGCCAATGCCAAAAGAATCGTTGATAGTTGTTTCTTCATTTTGATTTTTAGTTTAATATTCTTTACGCTTGAGTGTATATTAACACTCGTGTGCAAAGATACGTTTTTTTGATGAGACAACAAAAATTTTAGTCATAAACAGTAAGAAAAACTAGAAAAAAAGCTAAAAAGTCTCACCTCTCCTAGGGTTATTCATAAAAAAACGATACCTTTGCACAAAAATAAAGGAGATAATATTATGTTTAGTGGAATCGTAGAAGAAATGGCCACGATTGTGGCAATCAAACATGACAAGGAGAACATAGACTTCACCCTAACATGTTCATTCGTGGATGAGCTTATCATTGACCAGAGCGTAGCTCATAACGGCGTGTGCCTCACTGTGGTAGAAATCAAAGAAGGCACCTATACTGTCACTGCGATGAAAGAGACTTTAGAGCGCAGCAACCTAGGTTTGCTCGAAGTGGGCGACAAAGTGAACGTAGAACGGTCGATGATGATGAATGGTAGATTGGACGGCCATATCGTACAGGGCCATGTAGATGAAACCGCCAAGTGCATCGCCATGAAGGACGCCAACGGATCGACCTACTTCACCTTCGAGTACAAACTCAACAAAGAAATGGCACGAAAGGGATACTTCACGGTCGATAAAGGCAGCGTCACAGTAAATGGAGTATCGCTGACCGTGTGCGAGCCTACCGACAACACCTTCACCGTCGCCATCATCCCTTATACTCGTGAGAACACCAACTTTAGCCATATCGAAGTCGGCACTGTCGTCAACATCGAATTCGACATACTAGGAAAATATATAGCACGCCTAAAGAGTTTCGATTAGTCTATAGGTTGCATAAGCCACAACATACTACCAAGGAAACATGCACAAAAAATCTTTTTTGCGCACAGGATGTCTTAATTTGTGCAATTTTATACAGAAATATTTGGGTAACACATAAAAAAATGGTACTTTTGCGGCTGTGTTTGTCCCAAATTGGACTATCCGTGTCCGAGGATTCGAACTTGAAGAGGACAACTTGAGCACCGAACACTAACAAACTTAGAATATTATAACAATAACCATTTATTAATATGAGTTTAAAAATCGTAGTACTTGCCAAGCAAGTACCTGACACAAGAAACGTGGGTAAGGATGCGATGACTGCCGAAGGCACCGTCAACCGCGCCGCCCTTCCCGCTATCTTCAATCCTGAAGATTTGAATGCGTTGGAGCAGGCTCTTCGATTGAAGGAACAGAATCCTGGTTCTACAGTTGGTATCTTGACGATGGGGCCTCCACGTGCTGGAGAAATCATCCGCCAGGGTCTTTATCGTGGCGCCGACACGGGTTGGTTGCTTACCGACCGCCTCTTCGCCGGTGCCGACACATTGGCCACCTCTTATGCTCTTGCCACGGGCATCAAGAAGATAGGCGATGTAGATATCGTGATTGGCGGTCGCCAGGCCATCGACGGCGACACTGCCCAGGTGGGTCCGCAGGTGGCCCAGAAGTTGGGCTTGAACCAGGTTACCTATGCCGAGGAAATCCTGAAGGTGGAGAACGGCAAGGCTACCATCCGCCGACTCATCGACGGTGGTGTGGAAACCGTAGAGGCTCCTCTGCCTCTCGTTGTCACAGTGAACGGAAGCGCCGCCCCCTGCCGCCCTTGCAACGCCAAACTTGTGATGAAATACAAATACGCTACTTGTCCGATGGAGCGCA
>CAVGEN010000215.1:0-2810 GCA_963628185.1 Waltera intestinalis
AAAATCGTGTTAGAATGCTCTAAATTGAGAGGCTATGAATAATTCAGGATAAAGCATAACTGCCATACCAAGGAAAGTCCGCTCTCCATCTCAATATATCCTCAAAACGAATATATAATAGTTAGGAATGTGTTGAATCCCATAAAAAGCACTTTACCTACGACCCAAAAAGGATTGGCAAACTTACAACAGCGTTATAAGCAATTGGGAAAGGAGCTAATCATTAGCAACGATAATAAATATTTTGAAGTCAAACTTCCAATCTTATCAAAATCATGAAAGTTTTAATTATAGAAGATGAAGAACGTGGCTTTTCTAGATTGAAACGCCTCTTGCAGAACATAGATTACTCTTTGGAAATACTAGGACCACTGACTACCATGAATGCGGTTGTCGATTATTTGCAAAATCTGCATGACGAGGATATCATCTTTGCAGACATCAGATTGGGAGACGGTGATGTGTTTGAGGCATTCTTAGAGATACCACCAACTTCCCCTGTTGTGTTCACTACTGCCTTTAACGATTATGCGCTAGAAGCATTCAAGAGTAACGGTATTGCTTATCTTCAAAAACCGATATTGCCAGAAGAATTAGAAAAAGCGTTGTCAAAGGCTAAAGCTATGTGCAACAAAGAAATAGATTATTCGGATCTTATGGAAAAAATGGGCATGACAACAGGGAAGAAATGGCGAGAGCACTTCCTTGTGCATATCCATGACGGCTTTAAACTTATCAAGTCTGCAAACATAAGCTACTTTTTCTCGGAGAATGGTGTGGTTAGGGCGTTTCTTAGTACAGGTAAATCCGTAACCATCAACCAATCCTTGAATGACTTGGAACAGCAATTGAACCCCGAGTTGTTCTTTCGTGTCAGCAGACAACACATAGTGAACATAAACAGCATCGACAAACTTAACAATTTCTTAAAATACAAAATGACCATTAGTCTTCATGGATTTCCCGATGTACGAATCATTGTCAGCAAAGATAAAATATCTCAAGTGAAGAATTGGCTTGACAGATGACATCAGTTCCTTCCTAAAGAAATCGGGCTACCCGTGAATCACTTCACAGGCAGCCCTTCAACGTGGATATGATTACACCAAATAGGTATGCGAAAAATGTAATCACTGATGACAATCTATTATTCACGAAGAGTCTGGAGAGAATGTGCTTCATGAACATCTTGCTCTTGCCCTCCACCTAAGGCTTGATAGAGATTGATGATATTTTGAGTTTTCGTAAGTTTGTTTGCCGATTCTGAGAGTTGGGCGGACAGTAATGACTGGCGAGCCGTGAGCACTTCGAGATAAGTATTGGTGCCATGATCCATCAAGAGCGTGGTGCTATGCAACGCCTTCTCCAGCGACTTGATTTGAGAAGCCAGCGTCTCTTCCTTCTTCAGCGAAGTCTGATAGGCGGTCAAGGCGTCGTTCACCTCCTTGCCAGCATTGAGCAAGGTTTGGGTAAAGGAAAGTTTCGCCTCTTCCTGCTGAGCCTTGGCTATCTTGAGTTGAGCCTCGTTCTGGCCTCTTGTCAAGATAGGAGCTACCAAAGAACCTAATGCCGAAGCCAAGAACTTGCCAGGGTTCACAATCATCGAACCAGCCGAATTGGTCCAGCCGATACTTCCGCTCAACGTAAGGGACGGATAGAATGCCGAACGAGCTTGGTTCACCCCATAGAACGCAGCCTCTATCGTGCGTTCCGCCTGTCTTACATCAGGACGAGATGAGAGTAATTGGAGGGGAACTCCTATCGAAAACTTCTCAAAGATATTGCCGGAAGCATCGCTTGATTTCCCTGCCACAAGAATCTCCTTGCTCCGTTCGTAGTGCCTTGGGGTCTCGCCGAGGATCACAGCCAGGCTGTTCTCCGTCTGTGCGATTTGGCTTTGCAGGTCGAGCACACCCGTATGCACACTCTGCAAGGTAGCCTCCATCTGCGACACACCAGCCTCATCATAACGACCAGCCTTCATCAAGGCACGAGCCGTCTGTAGAGTCTCTCGCCAAGCTTCCTCCGTCTTCACAGACAGAGAAAGTTGCTGGTCGAGAGTGATGAGAGAGTAATATACATTTGCTATATTAGCTATCAACTGCGTGCGGACAGCTTGTTTGAAATCCTTACTTTTGACATAGAGGGCCTTCGACTGTTCCTTGGCGTTTCTCAATTTGCCGAAGATGTCTATCTCCCAGCTCATGTTCAAGGGCACGGAATAGGTTTGCGTAGCCTTTTCCCCACCAAAGCTAGTCACCCCTGCCTGAGGCGAGATGGCGAAGCTGGGAAGGAAGGCGAGCTTTGCCGCCTTCAAGGTGGCACTCGCCTCCTCCACTCTCAGCATCGCTTGCTGGTAATCCGTGTTCTGGCTCAAGCCACGGTCGATATATTGTTGCAACAAAGGGTCTGTGAACAGGTCGTGCCAGTCCATGAATCCAAGAGAAGTGGAATCATCCTGTATCGAATCCCCCAGACTTCCTCTTTGGTATTCCGTGATGGATTTCTCCAACACGGAATCTCCGAAGAGCTTGTCCGACACTTTCGTCTCGGGCTGATATTTGGTATATATTCCGCAGCTGCTCAATGAAGCGAGCAGCACGGCTGAAAATATTATTTTCTTCATTCTTTTCATCTTTATGATTTGTATCAAGTAAAGCTATTGATTTCTTCACTCTTCGTTCTTCACTTAAATCACTCTTTTCTCGCTCTGCTCTTTTCCTCGACGCTCTTGATGAGTTCCTGTTGCACCTGAAGGTCGGCCTCCTCGTCGTAAGGCTTTCTTACCTTTTCCTGCAACCATTCGAAGA
>CAVGEN010000216.1:0-2809 GCA_963628185.1 Waltera intestinalis
GTGATGAAGGTGAACAAGCCGTTCCTGTTCGAGATTGTCGAGGAGAGTACAAATACGATTCTCTTCTCGGGAGTGGTAAACAATATTGAGTCCAAATGATTATGGCAAAGAAAGCGTTAGATAAAGAAGAATTGGTAGCCAGGCTGAAAGAACTTTCAGCCACTACTATTAGGCAGAAAGAATTTATGGGTGCCATGTGCTACTCTCCCTCTATGCCACCAATCGAACATACGAAATGCGACTGGTGTGGGGACGATATTGCTTACGAGAATTGGCATGACGAGCGTAACGCAATCTATAAGATTGTTCGAGACATTGCCAATCTCGGTTATGATGTCAAGGTGGAAGTATGTTGCATGAAATGCGCCGAAACGCTGGCGGAAGATCTTCATCTTGATGATGAGACGCCAAAGGAAGATGGCAGCAACTATGACGCAACATTCCACTTGGGAGAAATCAACTATTTGTTTTCGTTCAAGCCCAAAGACGGTGACAAATACCACGTATGCATTGCCAACAGTGAGGAGCAATATAGATCCTTGTATTCTCTTCTGAGCAACAGAACATCTTACTGTGACTATTATGACTCCGTACATTATGTCGCTGACGAAAAAGATGTTCTGAAATATATGACAGGAATAGACTTTGATGCACAGGATTAAATTACCATACTCCGTTGTACTTGAACTGACGTATCGTTGTAACCATCGATGCGTCTTTTGTTCATGTCCATGGTTTGCTCCGAACTCTCATTATCCGACAGATAAAGAACTTGATGTGGAACAATGGAAACAAGCCATCAACAAGTTGTATGACATGGGTGTGCAAACATTCTCCATATCGGGAGGCGAAGCCATACTGAAAGACTGCATGCCACAGATAGTAGAGCATATTCGTGAGGAGGGCAATAAACGAGGCTATAACCATCCAATAGTACTCATCTCCAATGGTTTGGCGATGAAAGAGGACTACCTTCAGTTGTTCAAACGCTGCAATGTGCATCTCAGCATGAGTTTGCCTGGATATGAAAGTTTTCAGGAACATACTGGAGTTGACAATGCAGACGGAGTGCTTGCGTGGTTTACCCGTGCAAAGGCGTTGGGACTGGAAACAACCGTCAATGTGACTGTGACAAAGAAAAATATCCACGAGCTGTTTGCAACCATCTCAATGGGCTTGATAAGCGGAGCATCCTCGTTGCTGCTCAACCGATTTCTGCCAGGAGGTCGCGGACTCGTCTATAAGGACGAGCTGATGCTGAGTCCAAAGCAAGTGAACGAGATGCTTAATGTCGCCGAAGAAGTCTTAACACTTTCAGGACGATATGGAAACTTGGGCACAGAAGTGGCGGCATGTGCCATAGAAGATGCAAGCAGATATAAGCAACTCCACTTTGGCTATAAGTGCGGTGCAGCAAAGGGATTCTTTGTGATAGACCCAGCAGGGAATGTACGTACCTGCAACCATTCCCCTCGCATTGTCGGGCACATCTTCCACTCGCCCGTCATTGATGATGTGGATTATTGGAAAATGTTTGCCAACAGCCAATACAAGCCTACGGGCTGTAAAAGTTGTAAGCTCATAGAACAATGCGACTGCGGATGCCGAGAAGTCGCAAACATATTATATGACAATCCGAGGGAAGTGGACACCACAATAATGAACGTATAAGTACAACCATTACAATTACTCATCCTACTACTCGAAAAGACTGGACCAGACTATAGATGGCTTAGTCATAAAGGCAGGTTTTGACTTCTGATAATTGCTTTGCATTGCATGATTTGGATATGAACTGAAGCATCGCCATCGGGTTGAAGACTTTACCTTTGTACTTGGCAGTGATGTGGAGATGCTCGCCAGTGCTACGACCTGTGGAGCCAGTGATGCCTATGGGGAAGCCAGCGAGGACGGATTGGGCTTGGGTGACAAGGATTCGGGAGAGGTGGCAGTAGCTGAGGAGGAAGTCACCGTGGCGAACGGTGATGAAGTTGCCGGAACGAGAGTCGTAGCCGACTTTCTCGACTGTGCCATCGAGCATGGAATAGACAAGGGCGTTGTGGGCAGCAAGGTCGATGCCGTTGTGCATCGTGCGCTTGCCGGTGAATGGGTCGGTACGATAGCCGAAGGGTGACGTGATTTTGATAGTACGGAGCGGATAGGTCATGGAGACGTGACTTGTCCGCTCCGTTTGTTTTGTGGTGTCGGTGTGTTCGGACTCTTGGGGCATACAGACGGTGGAGGTGTCGCTTTCGGGTGATGCCTCTTTTTCGTTTATGGCGGTGATGCGTACTCTTGGCGCATGACCGCTGACGGTGTTGAACTGTGCCTTTGCGGTCATTGGAATGAGGGCATGGACGATGAGTATTGTGATGATGATTGATTTCATGGATACAAAGGTACGGCAGTAGGTTAGTTGCCTTTGCAAGGCAAGCATGAGAGAGGGTAAGTTATAACATGAAATAAGGTTTGAGTATGAATAATCGCGTTTTATCATACTGAAAGCATAACTAATCATAAATGAAAGGGTGTGGCAATGAGGGTTATCCTATAATGACAGGAAACGGAAGTAATTTTGCATCATAGTACAAATCAAACCATAAAATCAAAGTATGAACAAGAATAGATTTGAAGAGCAGGAATTGCCGTACCAGACACTGGAGAAGTACGGACTGACACGAGAAATGATAGAGGACTTGCCGATGCACGTATTGGAGGACATCAGCATGGGACGGCGTTCGCCAGTGCTGCCGATACAGATTGAGGACGAGAACGAGAATGTCATCAAGAGCCGCACACGGTTTGCCTT
>CAVGEN010000217.1:0-2794 GCA_963628185.1 Waltera intestinalis
TAACCCAGGAGGTGAGGCAAGGAGCCTCGTCGTTGAGGAAGATGCCCCGATAGCGAACGGCTGGCTCGCCATCGGTATATATGCCCTTGTTGACAAATATGGAGTCGTGGTGCTCCACGGGAACATCTGCCCAGTCGTACCAGGGAGACACGCCCATCTGCTTCGACAACTCGTAGATGCCATAGATGGTGCCACGGCGGTCGCTGCCGGCGATGACGAGTTGGCCGTCAACGAGGGTGATGATGAATTTCTCCCGTTTGCCTTTCAGCAGACTGGCATCGATAAGTTTCTTCTTGGCGAGTTGGTCGATGGCTGCGGAGTGCCCGAGCGTTCCTATGAGGATTTTGGACTTGGCGGAGGAGGTGACAGCAGCTTTGCCACCACTCACTTTCGTGATGTCCTTGACGAGAGCCTGCACGGCATAGTCCACTCCCTTGCAGTCATTGGCATCCTGGTAGATGCTAACTTGGTTGCTGGGGTTGAGGAGCAAGTCGCCTTGGTGGAATGACACAAAGCGGTGGGCGGCGTACGCCCCCGATGTAGAGAGCAAGGCGATGCTGCAAACAAGGGTTTTCTTCAGGTTGTTTTGTCTCATTGTCGTTATACTTTTTGTTAATAGTCTAGCTATGTGCAAAGATACGGAAATTTAATGAATTCAGCACGCAATGTTGGTTTCAAATACATTTTTGATTGTTTCTTGGTAGTTTTTGCAAACTATTTGTAATACCGCACAAAGCCAAAAACTATAGATGTTATTACTTTTGCAACGACAAATAAACAAAAAAGCTAAACAAGATGAACAGATTGACATTCTTAGCATCCATGCTCATGATGGTGTGCTTGCCGATGGTGGCACAGAAGAAAAACAACAAGTCGATCGACAAGCCCGATCCAAATTTCCAAATCTACCTCTGTTTCGGACAGTCGAACATGGAAGGCAATGCTGCGGTGGAAGACGAAGACCGCACGGGTGTAAACCCACGATTCATGGCAATGTATGCCGTGGATGACGAGAAGACGGGATGGAAGAAGGGCGAATGGCATACGGCGGTTCCACCCCAGGCACGCCCTAACACTGGACTTACCCCCGTGGATTATTTTGGAAGGAAGATGGTGGACAATCTTCCCGACAGCATCAAGGTGGGGACCATCACCGTGGCTGTGGGCGGCGCCAGCATCGACCTCTTCAACAAGCGAACGTACAAGGCTTATCTCAAGAAGCAACCCGACTGGATGAAGGACTTTGCCTCTGGCTACAACGGCAACCCATATGCCCGGCTCATCGAACTGGCCAAGATTGCCCAAAAGCAAGGCGTGATCAAAGGTATTCTCCTGCACCAGGGCGAGACCGACAACGGTTCTCCAACCTGGGCGGCAAGAGTGAACACTGTGTATCATGACATTCTCAAGGACTTGAATTTGAAAGCTGAGGATGTGCCATTGCTGGTGGGCGAAACTGTGCAGAAAGACCAAGGCGGCTCATGCTGGGTTCACATCGCCATCGTAGACTCTATTGCCAAGACCATCCCCACGGCTCATGTCATTTCTTCCAAGGGATGTCCACAACGTGGTGATGGTCTCCATTTCGTGGCAGAGAGCTATCGCACCATGGGCAAGCGTTATGCCAACATGATGCTCTCGCTCCTCGGCATCCAGCCCGATGCCAATTATCCTCGTGTCGATAAGGACCGCCGTGCCTATGTCAAGCTCTATGCACCAGAGGCAAAGCAAGTGATTTTCGACATCTGCGGAAAGAAATATCCGATGAAGAAAGACTTGGACGGCGACTGGTATGGTGTGAGCGACCCGTTGGTGGTTGGCTTCCACTATTATTTCCTAAATGTGGATGGTGTGCAGGTGGTGGATCCTGCAAGCGAGACTTATTATGGTTGTTGCCGTGAGGCGAGTGGATTGGAAGTGCCGGAAGGCGAGACGGGCAACTACTATCGTCCCCAACAAGGTGTGGCTAAAGGACAAGTGCGTTCTGTGTCTTACTATGCTGCGTCCCAGGGCAAGTTCCGCAGGACCATGGTCTATACACCAGCCGAGTATGAGACCAATACCACCAAGCGTTATCCTGTGCTCTATCTACAGCACGGCATGGGCGAGGACGAGACTGGGTGGAGTCATCAGGGCAATATGCAGCACATCATGGACAACCTCATTGCTGAGGGCAAGGTTGTGCCGATGATTGTGGTGATGGAGAGCGGTGACGTGAAGCAGTCTTTCATCCCTCGGCCTGGCAAAAACGTGGATGAGGAGCGCAATCAGTATGGTGCCTCATTCTATGATGTCATCATCAAGGACTTGATACCGATGGTGGACAAGACATTCCGTACCTATACCGACCGCTACCACCGTGCGATGGCTGGCTTGTCATGGGGTGGTTTCCAAACATTCAATACTGTGCTACGCAACATGGATAAGTTCTCTGCCCTAGGCACCTTTAGTGGCGCTCTCTTCGGAGTGGATGTGAAGACAGCCTTCGATGGTATCTTCGCCAATTCTGAAAAATTCAACAAGGACATCCATTATATGTTTATGGGTTGCGGTTCTGAGGAGAACTTTGGTACTGAGAAGATGGCGCAGCAACTGAAAGACCTCGGTGTCAAGCTCGATGTATATGTTTCGCCCGGCACTCATCACGAATGGCTCACCTGGCGTAGATGTTTGAAGGAATTTGTTCCGCATCTTTTTAAATGAAAAAATAGTTTGAATATATGGGATTAATCAAGGATTTATTGATGGTATTCTTCCTCTGCTTGCCGATGATGATGCAAGCGGAGGGGTATAA
>CAVGEN010000218.1:0-2754 GCA_963628185.1 Waltera intestinalis
TTATCCGTGGAAACCGAATGCTACGCACACTGTCATCATGATCAGGATGACCAATGACAATGGCATCAAGTACTTCCACTCCAACTTCAGGATCTGGTCGATACGGAGACGGGGGAAGGTCCAGCGTACCCACATCAGGAGCCATACCACGGCGAAGGTCTTGGCGAAGAACCAGATGAAACCGGGGATGAGGTTCATCAAGTTGTCGAAGCCCTCGATACCGATGTTCAATGGTGCCCAACCACCGAGGAATACGGTAGAGGCGATACCAGAAATCACGAAGAGGTTGAGGTACTCGGCGAGGTAGTAGAAACCGAAGCCCATACCCGAATACTCGGTGTGGTAACCGGCGGTCAACTCGCTCTCGGCCTCAGCCAAGTCGAAAGGACCACGGTTAGCCTCGGCGTTACCAGCCACGAGGAACACGAGGAAAGCCAGGATGGCTGGCACATGACCCTTGATGATCAACCAGTTCCAAGCACCTGTCTGTGCCTCCACGATACCGCTCACCTGCATGGTGCCAGTGAGAACGACAGCGGAAATCAAGCACAGACCGAGAGACATCTCGTAAGAGATCATCTGCACGGCACCACGCATGGCCGACACCACGGAGTACTTGTTGTTGGAAGCCCAACCGGCGAGGAACACGCCAATCACACCGATGGAACTAACGGCTGTGATGAGGAACACGCCCACGTTGAAGTCGAGGACATGAGCACCCTTGTTCCATGGAAGGAAGGAGAAAGTACCCACAGAGGCAATAATCACGAGGAGAGGAGCTATGAAATAGAGCAACTTGTCGGCTCTATCTACGGTGAAGATCTCCTTGATCAACATCTTGAGCACGTCGGCGAACACCTGGAAGATACCCCAAGGACCCACACGCATCGGGCCAAGACGGCACTGGAAGTAGGCGCACACCTTACGCTCCATGAAGATGAGCGCGATGGCAATCAAAGCGTAAGCAGTCAAAATGCAGACACCGACGAGCACGCACTCTATCAAAATCGACAAGAAATCGCCCAGACCCAAGGTCTCGCGAAGAAGACTGTCGATGAATGTTGTTACTATACTAAAATCGAACATAATTATCTATCAATGTCAGGGATTACGAAATCTATTGCAGCACCTGTGGTGATGAGGTCGGCAATCTTCTGGCCACGGAGCATCTTGTCGAGCGCACCGGTCAAAGACAGGCCCATGGGGCGCATCTTCATACGGTAAGGACTCTTGTCGCCCTTGGAGTCGAGATAGACGCCAAACTCGCCGCTGGCTCCCTCTACGGAGAAGTACCACTGTCCCTCGGGAACCTTGATGACAGGCTTCTGCTTCATGTAGAACTCGCCCTCGGGGATGTTGTCGATGAGCTGCTCGATGATGTCGAGGCTCTGGTACAACTCCTGGATGTGGCAGTAGTAGCGGTCCATGGAGTCGCAGCCCGTCAGGGTGATTTCCTTCCACTCCACCTTGTCATACATATCGTATGGGTGACGCTTGCGGGTATCGTTCTTCCAACCTGATGCACGGCCTGCGGGACCGGTAACACCGTAGTTGATGCAATCCTCCAGACTCATGGGGCCTACGCCTTCCAGACGGTTGTGGGTAATCACGTTGTCACCGAACACGTCGAGGTACTCCTGAATCATCGGACGGAGATACTTGCAGAGTGTCTTCACGTTCTGAACGAAGTTGGGGTCGATGTCTGCCTGGCAGCCACCGATGCGGTAGTAATTCTGAATCAGACGGCCACCAGTGGTCTCCTCCATCACGTTGAGGATGTGCTCACGGTCGCGCATACAGTAGAGGAATGCTGTGAGGGCACCCAAGTCCTGTGCGGTACAACCGAGATAGAGCAAGTGGGAGTTGAGACGCTGCAACTCGTCCATGATGGTACGGATGTAGTGGATGCGGTCGGAAAGCTCGATACCCATACCCTCCTCGATGACACCTACCAGGGCGTGGCGGTGCATCATGGCCGAGAGATAGTTCAGACGGTCGGTCAGAGCCAAGGTCTGCGGATAGGTCATACCCTCCCACATCTTCTCGATACCACGGTGGATATAGCCGAGGTGAGGATAGATGCGCTTCACGGTCTCGCCGTCGATCAAAGTCTGGAGACGGAGCACACCGTGGGTAGAAGGGTGGTTAGGACCGATGTTCACCACATAGTCGTCATCGCCGAAGCGACGCTTCTGGTTGGCTACCAAGTGACCGTCCTCGCTCAGGGTATATTCCACAGTGAAGTCATCCTCAGGCTCGTCGGTGCAAGGGAACTTGTTGGCCTCGGGGCTCATGTCGAAGTCCTTGCGCAGGGGGTAGCCCTGGAAGTCGGTGCGGAGGAAGAGACGGCGCATGTCCGGGTGTCCCAGGAACTTGATGCCGACGAAATCGAATACCTCACGCTCCAGCAGGTCTGCTCCCTTCCAGAGATTGATGACTGTAGGAATCACGTCAGAACCGTCCACCTTCTTGGCGATGGTCTTCACGGAGCAACGCTCGTTGTTCTGAGTGTTCTCCAAGATGTAGATACATCCGAGACCTTCCTCACCGAAGTCCTCACCGATGATGGTAACAAGGTAGTCGAAATGCTTCTCGTTCTTCAACTTCGCCATCTCAGCGGCAAAGTTGTCAAAACTCAATTCAATGTTATTCAGTTTCATGTTCTTATACCTTATTATATTAATCAGTTAGACCTTTCTGGGGATCGAAGTCCTCAGGTACTTCAGTTACGATGATAGGCTCCTTGTGTCCGAG
>CAVGEN010000219.1:0-2712 GCA_963628185.1 Waltera intestinalis
CATCCAGCAGATACTCGATCCTGTCCTTGTTACGCAGAGCCTCTACGAACAGAGGATGCCAGTCCTCATCCTCCATACTCTTTGGTGCAAACCGTTCTTGCCAATCCTGCAATTTCCATTTGTAGGCAATCAGCACATCCATTGCATGGTCACGCCACTTGGAAAGCTCCCTGATGGGATCCGGACGGATCTTCGGCAGCACGCTCTGACGTTTTCCCTTGCCATGAACAGTCCTCCGGTCATAATGGATTCCAAAGTCCTCCGCCAGCTTTTCGGCAGCATCTTTCTTGCCAATGCCATACAGCTGCGCTGTGAAATCGATCACATCCCCATCTGCCTGGCATCCAAAGCAGTGATAGCGCCTGTCCACCTTCATACTTGGGCTCTTGTCCTTGTGAAACGGACAGCAGGCCATGCCATTGCGCCTGACCTGTATACCGTACATCTCGGCAGCCTGTCTTGCTGTAACCGCATCCTTGACTGCTTCAAACACATTCATCCTCATCACCTCTTTCTGTAACCGGCACGGTTTTTATCGTTCCATCCCTCTGTTCCGTTTCCTCTCAAGTTCCAGCATTATGGTCTTGATTCCATTGGCAACAGTCACTGCGTCCGTGATATTCATCTGTTTCGACAGCCGTTCCCTATTCCAAAAGACATCGTTCCATCCGGCAAGCGGGCATCCCACATCAATCGTGGGAATGCAGACGAAGTGACCATACTGATAACTTCCAATCACAACACGAAAGCTCGATCCTCTTCCTTCTATATCAGCTTCGACCTGGTCTTTCGTTGCTCTGACCAGAGTGACGGTGCTTTCCCATGCTGCCGTTTCACCATCCTCATAGGTGCAGCTACATTTGTACTTTTTCATGAGTTCTCCTTCCTCTCTGGAAACAAAAAAGCACCCGATGTTGTTCATCGAATGCCTCAAAGTTCCATGTTCTGTTTTCTGTTGACTTGACGTTTTTGTTCTTCCGACTGTCTGACTGATTCTTCTTTTTTCTGCCGGAGCATCGCCATGACAGAGGGCCTAACCTTCTTGCCAATGTCCTGAACGGCTGGCTGTTTGACCTCCGTTTGCTTGAGCAACTGTGCCAGGTTTGGTGACAACTTAGCGACCGCACCAGTGACCATCTCACGGAGCTTTCCAAGCTGGCTGATCGCATAATTTCTGATCTTTACATCTGCCTTACGCTCTGGCTTTCCAAGCCATCCAACGTAGTTGTCGATCTGTTCCACGCTGGCATCCAACACCTCCTTCCGGGCCATGTCTGCTACAGCATCCACGGCCTTGTCATAGGCAACTGCGGACACTTCCTCGATCAGAGAATCCACATCCTCGATTTTCATACTCAGTTCTTCCAGATGTTCTTCCTGCTCAGCAATCGCATCAGCATTTTCCGTGATTTCAGATTTTTGCACCTCCAACTGATTTGCATTTTCCGTGATCTGTGTCTGTTGGGCATCCAGCCGAACCTCACCTTGCTCCAGCTTCTTCTTTTGCTGCATGAGGATGAAGTCCTGTTTCTCCAGATACTTTCGCCCGCCATACTCTGTTTCTTCTGTCAGATGCAGACCGTGCTGCTCAGCAATATCGAAAAGCAGTGCCCGGCACGTTGCATCAAAGACCATCTTCCGATTGTTGTACTTGCCTGGCTTCTTTGTTGGATCCGGCAGCTCAAAGCCCAGCGCCTCCAGCGCTTTTTCCTGTTGCGGGGCAACCTCTCCGTACTGATTCTCTGCATCAAAAACATGACGTTCATGAATGTGCGGAGTGCTCTCATCCATGTGCAGCGCCCAGTCCAGAATGTGAACATTGGAGCCAAACCGCTGATCCATCTCTGACATAAAATCTGTGACAATAGAAAGCAGCACCTCCTCGGAAATATGCTCGTCCATGGTGCCGATCTGGTAGATGGTTTCCTCCGGACAGGTTTTCTTGTTTTGCAGGATCTGCTCAGCCGTCCGGTTACGCTCAACGTGCCGTGTCTTGGCATTTCGTGCATTCTGCCCTTCCACAAATCCAGCGTAATGCTGCTCATAGAAAAGGCGCTCGATCTCAGAAAATGTTTCCAATGCTTCATCCGGATCACGCTGATCGTTGATGGTGCGATAGCCATGAATGCAGTCCCAGTAGATGTTCTGGGAAACCCTCTCCGCATCGATGTGCTCGCTGTTCTTCACGTCAAATCTTCTGTCATTGTGCTTGGGGTTGTAGACCCCATTTTCCCCGGCTCTTCCATTGTGCCTTGTTAATCTCATTACATTTTTCCTCCTTTTTTTCTGATGACTTGCTTTGCAGGACAGGCAGCGAAGCTGCAATTCCGTCGATTTCAGCGACAGGAAATACCCAATACTGGTTGACGCGGAGCATCAATCCATACTTGGGCAAGGCGTTTCACCCTTGACCAGATGGGGACTGCCGTCCCTCAACCCAGCCAATGGGCTCTTCTCGCCTCCCGGCTCGGTCGGTGCTTCAAGTTGCTTACGCACCTTGAGGTCTCCACTGGAGACCCGCACCCCTTGACCCCAGCAGGCCACTGCCATTCCTGCACCTCGGCTCAGAGGGCTGCACCCTCTGAAACTCCGGCAAACAAAAAAGCTGCCACATACCATTTTTCTCATCGTGGTATGTAACAGCTTTTTCGTTAAATGGGCAAAACGAAAGCGACCAACTTGTTACGGTTGATCGCCTTCGGCTTGCTCATT
>CAVGEN010000220.1:0-2707 GCA_963628185.1 Waltera intestinalis
CGGACAAACAGCTTGCCGCAGAGGTGGCGGCTGCCAAGCGGGACGGGCTGGTGGATGAGTTCATCTTCCTCTCCATGACCGACAAGTACCTACCGGCACTGCTGGAAGCGCTGTAAACACACAAGCACAGTTACTTCAATATGAAGGAGGAAATTTTAATGAAGACAAAGAAACGAACGCGGGTCATATCATGGCTGTTGACCCTTGTTATGTTGGTCGGAATATTGCCGCTGTCGGCATTGCCTGCTTTTACTGCCAATGCCAAAGGGGGACTCGGCACAGAAAAATCCCCGTATCTTGTCTACGACTTTGACGAACTGCAGCAATGGATTGCACAAGCACCTGCCAACTCATCCACCTATTTTCAATTGTTTCGGAGTTTGAAGTATAATCAAAGTGACACGGATGCGAAAAAAATTGATATCACAGACGGGAAAAAGATATTCTTGGATTTATGCAGTCAAAACATTAATATTCAGCAGAATAGCGACGGCCCGGCTTTGCCGTATGTGTTCCGTGTGACAGGCGGTTCAACTCTTACGATAGATGACAGCAATCCGTACGTCAGCCAAGAACACCTATTCGGCGGGAACATGATATATGCGAGCTTCTGTGATGACGCAAAGCCGCACAACCTTGTTCGTGCGGAAGATAACTCATGTGTCGTGATTAACGATGCCAGACTCATAAAAAGTTGTACCATCGCTGGCAATAGTTACCCAAAGACAGACATGCCGAACGGTACGATTGCTGCTGATAAAACCTCTGAAATTATTATAAACGGGGGCTCTGTCAGGGGGGCTAACTATACCCTTGATACAAGAGTTACAGAGAATCTGTACAGACGCGATTGTGCGATTGCGTCATACGGTAAACTGACCATTAACGGCGGCGAATTTGTAGGTGTTGTCGGAATTCTTGACCTGCCGGACGGAAATGATATTGATGTTACGATAAACGGCGGCGTTTTCAACAACTGCGTACAGGTGGATGCTGAATTGACAACCTCTGACACCTTTAACCCCCGTATTGCAATTTACGGCGGTAATTTCAAAGACAGGTTTGTTGTGAATCCCGGCGTAAAAGGTATTTCCGCCAGCACAAAATTCTATATTCCGATTTTGATGCGCGGCGGCACCTTCTCCTCGCTGGTCACAAAAAGCGATAAAAAGAATATTGAGGAACACGACTGCGAAGCGATTTCCCTGTATGAAGTTTTTCATCAGGATGGTGTAGTACAACCGGATAATACGGAAGCGAGAATGAACCGAAACGCATTGGCTGCCTGCATAGGCGACAGTGTTGTCTATACCAGATATTGCTCCGATGAATATAAATATAAAGATATAAAATACAGCTATATTACAAGAAAAAATATGAGTAACGGAGTCGGTATATATCCGAACATAGGAACTATGTATGATGACGCCGGCTATGTCAAAATTTTCCCCAATTCGTTTGGACTGAAAGATGTGCTGCTGGATAGTAACCCGGTTGAAAAGCCAAAGAATATTGATGACGGGGGATCGTTCACAACCGGAAATGTTCCGTTTTATTCGGTAAGCAGCTTAGGTACGCACATTCTCACTTTCCGTTGGTATGACCTTCCGCAGGAGATGAAGGACGCTGGGTATTCCTATAAGGTGACTTTCGGGACGCAATCCGTTTCCCAATTCGAGGTGCCAAGCAGTGATATTCTAACTACGGCAACAGCCGACGGCACAGTATTCGAATGGAATTATACAATACCCAAAACGCATACAACCACGCAGCAGGCCACCTTCAGATTAGACCTGATGAAGGATGGCGAACTCGTCTCTGACACGGCAACGCACAACGATTATCTGCTGACATACAGAGTGGCGGAAAGTACAAAAGCCATTATTGGCAGCGTATTTCTGGACATCTCCGCACCCCTTGTGGAGGGTGACAAAACAAGCGGTACTGTAACCAGAGTCGGAGTTGGGGGTGGTTATAGTGTGACAAAAGATACTTGCTGGGTAGATAATGATACAGACTATGAACTGAACGGAAAAAACGATTATTACCTTGCCGATTTAAAGACACAATACGCCAAGAGCATTACGCTGAAAGTTAATGACGGCTTTGCGTTTGATTCAAGTAACAAACCAACTGTTAAAGTTGATGGCTTGGCAAGCGATTATGAGTATTATGTAAGAGTTACTAACGAAAGCACTGCTGTAATCACTCTGTATTCCTATCCGACACCAGTGATAGCCGAAGCAGTAGGTACGGTGAAAGGCTTGCATAAGGACAACTATGTTCGTGACATCACCGTTGAACCTCGTGTAAGCGGAGAGTACACCTTTGAAGTTCTGAAGATACTGCGTATCGGCAGCGATGGAGAAGAACAAATTGCATCCCCCGACGACCGAATTGACTCTAACAGCACATACAGAATATACCTTACCGCACACGCCAAGTGGGGCTATGCCTTTAAGGAGGGCGAGCCTGTATATGATTCGAACAATAATGTGTACTCCCACAGCAAAATAACGCTTCGTATGGAAACCGATAATTATTTCTATTTCGGCATGGATACGACCTACGGTGCAATTCCTAACACCTCCGAAAAGACGGCATATATTTCTCCCAACTTAAAGGTTATAGGAAGCGAAACTGCCAACGGTAATGTCAGCGGCAGCGTGGTCAGTTTCCTGAACGGCACCGACGCGGTGACCATCCA
>CAVGEN010000221.1:0-2643 GCA_963628185.1 Waltera intestinalis
ATATACTAATTTAAAAGTGTACCACTCCAAACCGCTTGCAAAGGTATGCTTAAATTATCAAACAACCAAATAAAATCCATAAAATCATCTGTTTTGCTCATTAAATTTCTTAGTTTCTTTTAATCTGTATGACTCTCCGTTCATGTTTACCAAGAAAGCATTGTGTGTAAGTCGGTCAACCAGTGCCGTCACCAACACCTTGTCCTTTATGATTTCTCCCCATCGATCAAAGGCGAGGTTTGTCGTAATGATGGTAGACTTGGTGTCAGCCCTGAGCGAGAGGTGGTTGAAGAGTAGCTCTCCTGCCTCCTTGTCACACGAGACATAGCCGAACTCGTCACAAACGACAAGGTCATACTTTTTAAAACGCCCCTCCAACTGGTGCAAAGTCTTTGCGGACTTGCATTCCTTGATTTGCGTAATGAGGTGCGGCACGGACGTGAAGAGCACGTGCATCCCCTCCATGCATGCCTTTATGGCCAAGGCGGTAGCCACATGCGTCTTTCCCGTACCTGGGTTTCCGTAAAGGACGACATTTCTGTGCTCATGTATGAAGTCCAGCGTTTCCAACCTTGGCAACAAGCGCTTGATTCCCTCAGGCAACTCGTTCCTGTCCAAGTGTTCCAGATACTTGAGCTGCGAGAATCCTGCCGTCTTGATGCGTGCCTTCTGTCTCCCGGCCAGTCTTCTCTCGTATTCGCCCTCCAAGAGGGTCTGGAGCGTCTGCTCCAGGCTCCACCCCTGGTGGTCGGCTATCTTCAGCACGTCTGCCATCTGCGATGCGAGGTGTGCCAGCCCGAGTTCCCTGGCATACCATTGTAAATCACGATTCTGTTGTTGCATGACCACCTGTGTTTGTAGTTGTTGCGCTCGCTTCCAATATCGCCGATATACCAGCGAGCGAGTTGCTGGCATAAGCCTCTATCTCCTTTGATGAAGATCCTATCTGTAGCTTGTCCGTTTCCTGTTCCTTCTCTCCAAAGAGAAACAGGTCGAAGGCTTGTAGCGAAGGACTCACCCCACAGCTGCACATCAGGCAATGGCTGGCCTCCAGGTCCTCCAGCCTCAGCCCTTTCTCCCTTGTCTTCTTCAGCAGGAGGACGAAGTCGGATGGACAGTCAACGAAATGGTCGTTGAACATCTCCTGCAAGTCCTTGGAGGCCATGGACAAGGCCGTGGAACCAGCTACGGAGCCTGGCTTCTTCCCAAACGTACTGAGGTAATGCATGAGGTCGAGCTTCCATCCGTTCACTGGTGTCTTCTCGTGTGTTGCAACAACTTGCTTGTCATGGTAGACAACAATCTTGTTGCTGTAGATGAACACCGTGACCTTCTTGCCCACAAGGTCGTCGGGAACGGAATAATGGATGCCTCGCACGACGATGGTACCGTACTTGTCCACATGGTATGATTGCTGCTCGAAGCTGCCAATCTCCCTCTTCAGTGGAAGCATGTGTCTGAGTTCTTCCTCCAACTTTTGCTCCGCACTTCCCTCGTAAGCACACAGGGGACAGTTGAGTTCGGAACACGTGCGGACAAGATGCTCCTGCGCATCCTCTATGGTGTCAAACGAGTCCAGCTCGCAGAACGCCTTCCTACGAACTCCACGCTACGTTCGACGTGTCCCTTCTCGTTGCCAGAGCGGGCGTTGCAGAACCGATGGGAAAAGCAATACGCCGACTCCATTCTTATCAAGGCATCCGCGGGATGCTTTCCGCCGACGAAGCTTGCCACGGCAACCCTCATGTTGTCATACACCATGCGGCGAGGAACCTTTTCCAACATCTTGAAATAAAGGCGATGGGATTCCATGTAAGCCTGTGTGTCCTGCTGTAGGAATAGGTACGCGGCCCGGTGGTTACTGTAGGCGAGCGTGAACACAGCCATGTAAAGCTTCATGCGTCTTCCGCCTATCGTAAGGTACAGCTCGCCCCAGTCGAACTCACAGTCACGACCAGGAGGGTAACTCTGGCGTATGAAGCACTCCTGCAACTCGTCGGCGTTGCCCAGTGTCGTGCGGATATAGTTGCAGACTGACGGATAGCTGACCTTGTAGCCAAGGGATTTAAGTCTTGCATGAATGTCCGTCGCCTTCATGCAGAGTTTTTTGTCGCCACGGTCTCTTTTTTCCTGGTTGTCCTTCAAGCAAACGTCTATCATGCGACAAACCTCATCGGTCAATGCTCGTTTCTCTCTAGTGGCTGACTTGCATGACGGCTCGCTCTTGAGGTATGCCACCAACGTCTCGTCACCGCCAGACTTGGCTGATAGATATTCCTGCACGTACTTTTTGACCGTTTTGCGGCTCAACCCCAACTCTCGTGATACTGCGCGCATTGACTTTGTACGCTCATATGCGCCAATGATGTCTTTTCTTTCTACCATACTAATCATTTTTGTTGCACTCTAATTAATAATTTGAGTGCAAAGGTAATCAATACTTGGGAATGAAAGCTTCCTTCCCTCCTTTTCCGTTCGGCTACGCCTCTCTCCAAGGGAGGGAAGGCTGTGCCAAACCTGCTTCAACCTATGATTAGGTGGTATACTTTTTAATTATTAGGGGTGGTACACTTTTAAGTTAGAATCTACACTTCAAGATAGAGCCGTGTTGCCAAAAACGATAGAGAGTTTAACATGTTCCTT
>CAVGEN010000222.1:0-2628 GCA_963628185.1 Waltera intestinalis
TGACAGTATCGGCGAATCGGTACCACTGTAGCGCATGAATCGGTACCACCATAGCACTGCATTCGGTACCATTGTATCACTTGAATCGGTACCATCATAGCGCACCAATCGGTACCAAAAAAATGTAAAGTTCTGCTCATGTATAATAATAACCGCCTATCTTTGCTGGAGAATTTTAAAATCCGTATAGATATGGCACAAAGCAATGTAAACATGAGTAAATTAAAACGTTCATTTCAAATGCTAGCGGCAAAAATACCGCAACGCACCATTTGCGAGCAACTACACATGGGACGTGGTGTACTGAACCGTTACAAGACCTTGGCGGATTCCCAAGGCTTGTCCTATGGCGAGATAGGCCGCATGAGTGACGGGGAAATAGAGTCTTTCCTCCAGTTGTCCAAACCCTCAGCAGCCCCGTCCTCCCAACGCCAGGTGCTGGAGGGGCTGTTGCCTGAATATGTGTCAGACTTGTCGCACAACCGCTACCTCACCATTCAAGCCCTTCACGAGTCATACAAGAAGGAGCATCCCGACGGATATGGATACACCCAGTTCAAGAAGTCAATCCGTGAGTACCAGTACTCACACAACCTCAGCTTCCACAACACCTACATTCCTGGGGACGAGATGCAGATTGACTTCGCCGGCGATGCCCTGTGGCTTACCGACCAGAAGACAGGCGAGCCAACCAAGGTTGTCGTCTTGGTCTGCATCCTGCCATACAGCGGCCTGGGATTTGCCAAGGCTATGTACAACGCTTCCATGGAGAACTTCTTCGGCGGTATATCCGATGCCTTTTCCTACTTCGGCGGAACAACCCGCATAGCCAAGAGTGACAACATGAAGCAGTGGGTGAAGAAATACGACCGCTACGAGCCGGCGTTCAATGATGCAGCCGTGGAATGGGCCGCCTACTACGATACATCCCTCCAAACCTGCAGGGTTCGCACTCCCAGGGACAAAGGTCCGGTCGAGGGGCTCGTCCAAAAGACATACAATGCCGTCTTCGCCCTGCTACATGACGAGGTGTTTTACAATCTTCAGAGTATGAACACCCGTATCTATGAGTTGATGGACGTCTTCAACGAAAAGCCGTCCAGAACGACAGGGAGAAGCAGACGTGACATCTTCGAGGCGGAAGAGCAACCAACGCTGGGTAAGCTGCCCATGACTCCATACCGCTTCAGATACCGCAAGGAGGTGAAACTGTCCGGGACCTATCACGTCATGGTTGACAAGCACAACTATAGCGCGCCATACCAGTATGTCGGGCAAAAGGTGAGCGTACTGTGGGACTTGGATACCGTGGAGGTTTACTCCGGGAGTTCCCGCATAGCCATCCATCAGCGCCGCCAAGGACCGGGGTACAGCACGCTTGACGAGCATATGCCGGACAAACACCTTGCCTATAAGCACGGACAGGGATATAATGCCGCCTATTTTCTGGAGGAGGCGGCATTGGTCGGCAGCAACACCACTGCCGCAGTCCAATCCATCCTCAATCGCACGAAGCACGTCGAGCAGTCGTACAAGTCCTGCCAAGGAGTCCTGTCTCTCAAGCGCAAGTATGGCAATGAGCGCCTGGAGAAGGCCTGCAAGCGTCTGGCCGGCTGTTCGTCCGTCACCTACACGACCATCCGCAACGTGTTGGAGAAGAACCTTGACCAAGTTGACGGGGAAGAAACAGTCTCAAACGTGCCGCAGAACGACTATGTGAGAGGTGCGGAGGCATTTATGAACATTTAAATATGTATAGTAACATGAACTTACAAGAAACCATCATACAGCTCAATGAGTTGAAACTCAGAGGTATGTCATCCTCCTTCGAGGCCATGACCAGCCTTCCTGTACAGAACCGCCCGTCCCTGGAAGTCGCCATCTCCAAGATGGTGGATGCAGAGGTGCAGGACAGACGAGACCGAAAGACCGCCATGTATCTAAAAATCAGCAAGCTTAGATATACGGCACTCTTAGAGGATGTCATCTGTGGAACAGACCGCAACTTCACCAAGGATGACCTTGCCGCCATTGCCGACTGTGCCTTCATACGCAGGCATGAGAACTTGCTCATACAAGGAAAGTGTGGCTGCGGAAAATCCTTCCTTGCCTGCGCCCTTGGAAGACAGGCCTGCATGCTAGGCTACAGAACTCTCTATCTAAACATGAACAGCTTTGTGGAGAAAGTCGCACTCAGCAAGCTGGACGGGTCGTACCTGAAGATGATAAACAATCTGGAAAAGTATGACTTGCTCATATGGGATGACTTCGGGTTGCAGCCAATGGATGATAAGACCAGACTCGCAATGCTCCAAATCCTAGAAGAGAGATACGAGAGAAAGTCCGTCATTATCGCCTCACAGCTTCCCGTTGCCAAATGGTATGATTACATAGGTGATCCTACCTTGGCAGATGCCATTATGGACCGTTTGGTAGCAAATGCAAGTAAAATAGAGTTAAAAGGCGATTCTATGCGCCAGAAATTGAAAAAATAAATTACCTTTGCAAATTGAAAAGCAGAACTGAAATCTTGGTACCGATTGCAGCGATACAAGCGGTACCGATTGCAGTGATAGCATGGTACCGATTACACCGCTACGCTTGGTACCGATACAGCGCTATCGTCAC
>CAVGEN010000223.1:0-2624 GCA_963628185.1 Waltera intestinalis
GGACAGAAACGTCGTGCGGGTCGGCTGCTCTTTGCCGTAAATGCCCGCAAGTATGTGGATGCGCTGAAGAATTGTTTCGCCAAATGCAACGAGCGTTCTCACAACAACTCAAAACAGATACATATCTTTGCCGGACTTTGCGGCGGAACAGGCTCTGGTTCTATCATCGATGCCATCGTGCAGGCAAGGAACATCCCCGGTTGGGCCGAGGCGCAAATCAATGTGTACGCCATGATACCAGAGCAGGATCTTCCGAAGGCAGACATGGACAAGGGACGATACTACGAGAACGGCTATGCAGCCTTGAACGAGCTCAACGCCTTGCAGTGCGGACGCTATACCCCTTGCGATGTTCTATCGAGCGGAGCACCGCTGAATGTTTTCAGTGAGCGAATCAAGGGTGTCGCCAATGGTATTGCGCTATATAGCAATGTGAATTCCAACGGTCGGATTGTGGATTCCTTCACCGAGCTGCCGAAGATTGTGAGCGACTATGTCTATTCGCGTGTGTTCCTAATCAATCAAGAGGCTTCCGAATGCCACGACCTCATCCGTGCATTCAACTTCGAGAATATGGATGGGGCTGAGTTTGAGTATGACGAATGTGTATCGCCGGAGGAGGTAATGCAGAACCAGGAACTGCCCATCGTTCGCACAAAGAAACTTTATTCCTTTGGCTTGAAGCGTGTCATCTATCCCGAGTTGCGTGTGCTGAAGCACATGACCTACACTGTGGGCAAGAGTGTACTATGCCAGTTCCGCTATAACAATTGGCGTTCGAGCCTCGGCTTCATCGACGAAGAGGTGAATTTCGACTATCGGGCAGAATACCTGAAGGACGAGACGCTGAACAGATGGATGCTCGACGAGGCCCATCTGACCTTGGAGGAAGAAGTGCTCACCACCAAGGACGGGGCTGCTTACGACAGGTTCTCCAAGGACTGGCAGTGCCGTGTGGATGACTTTGTCGATTTCTGCAGCGAATATGAGAATCCGCTTGCCGAACTGTCAAAACAGATGAACGGAATGTTCGACGAAAGTTTCCGAGACGAAGGTGTGCGCAATTACTACAACACCAAGTTGCGCTCCCTCAACCCCATAGCACGCAAAATCCGTGACAACATAGAGAAGGAACTCTTCAACAAGTGGAGAGACGGACAGATTTCCATCGTGGAACTCAGTCGCATCGGCGAACTGCTTGCCGGTTATGTGGCGGACGACATGAAGAAGAAGCTCGATGCTTCCGTCGAGGAGGAAAAGGCAAGGCTGCAAGAGTCTGATGACATCATGAGCGACATTGCCAAGGACTGGGCAGAGGTAGGATTCTTCGGTAAGTTCGTCACCAAGAAGAAGGCTGACCATTTCGCCAAATACAAGGACGAGCTTGCCTACAACTTGGAGCTGCGCACCCGTCTCGTTGGCCTTGACTTCGCACGCCAGTTGTCTTCCGAACTGCAGCGTGAAATTGGACGGATGAGCGACGATATCAATGCCTTCAGCAAGATGCTAAGTGACTGCATCGACGAGACCAACCGCCTCATCACTGCCCAGCAGAAGGTGAACAAGGGACTTGAGGACATGCGTGGCTCTGTCATCGAGGTAAGCGAGGAAGAGCGCATGGAAAAATATGAGGAGGAAATCCGATTCGACAAGGAAGGTATGGTGAATATCAGTCGCCAACTTCGCGAGGAGATTCTTCCCGACACGGAGTTCAAGAACTTTGGCGACCTGCTCACCAGAATCAACGAGAAGACCATCAAGCATGCCTTCGATGTCAAGCTCTCCGAGATTATCCAGACAAAGCATGCCGACCTGCCGTCATCTTCGACAAAAGTTCTCGGGCTGAACATCCTGACCCAGCTCCAGCAGAAACTGGGCCACAATAGACAGAAGATACAGGAGTTTGCCCATGAGATACTGGAGCAGAGCGGTGCTTATATCAATCTGGACCGCAACCAGATCATCTCCAACATACGCAACAATGACCAACCCGACGAGAACAAGAACATCAATCTGCGTGAAGTGCTCATCAGCATCCCTTCGCCAAGCGACAATCCCGGTTTGAAGGAGTTTGCCAACGACCTGAAGGAGGCGTTCGAAAGCCAGGTGGAGAATGGTGTAAAGAAGCCAAAGATATTCATGGATAGCAGTCGCAAGAACGAACTGTCCATCATCACCATCAACTATGCCTTCCCGATGCGAGCCATCACATGGTTGGCAGGCTACAAGAAGCGTTACGAAAGATACCTGCATACAGGCAACGCCAACCAAGACTTGAGTCGTGCCATCCTATTGCACAGCGAGGGCTTGGGCGACAACCTGCCGGAAATCTTCGCCAAGAGCGATGCAGAGTTGCGGAAGATCGACGAGGAAAGAGCTGCGGCTAATGCAGTTTCTGCTCCAGCAATGCAACCAGCCGCAACGCCAGCACAGCCTATGCCGGGCAGTCCAGTTCCGCCACCTATACCCGGTGCGCCAGTGCCTCCTCCTATGCAACCGGCAGAGCCACAGGTGCAGATGTATCTGAATATCGGTGGTCAGAACTATGGTCCTTACGACTACACCACGCTCAAGAGTTTTGTCCCCACAGGTCAACTCACGGCACAGACCATGGTTTGGCAGCA
>CAVGEN010000224.1:0-2587 GCA_963628185.1 Waltera intestinalis
CGTTGGCAGCAACAAGGTTGTTGGAGTGCCAACGGTAGAGGGTCTGCTTGTCATAAACCATGAGGCGGTAACGCTCCGATATAAACTTACCGTGAGATGGCGCATAGTAGAAATTCAATATCGGCAGCTGTCCCTTATACTCTGTGCCGCAGAATGGACAACGGGGCTTCGTCGTGTTGTCGAACACATACCAGTGAGCCTCGCACTTCGGATTCTGGCAGGGCTGCACCAAGTCGCAAGTCTTCACCAACGCCTCTTCCCATTGCAGGGCAGATGGACGAGCTGACGGATTGTGAACCCCATCGATGAATGCTTTGTCGAAAAGTTCCTTCAAGTAAGGACCACAGATAGTATAAGGCATCTTGGCTGGGTCACCTTGCGGAAGTTCTGCCTTATCTAATTGACTTGCCTTTACACGGTTTGTATTGTTGGTTGGATGCTCAATAAACAAAGCCTTTTCTCCCATAGATAAATCTTCATCTTTGCTTGGATCAATATCCCAAACCTTACCTCCTCGCAGAGGATGTCGGTTGAGAAGGAAAGTGTAAATGAGCACGGCTAACGCATGGCGGTCTGTTTCAATCTTTGGTAGATTCTTTTTCGGATCATCCACCTTGAGCGTCTTGGTTGCCAGAACCTCGGGAGCTATGAAACCAGGGGTTCCCACAACTTCAGGAGAAAATTTTCCGGGAACGACAAGAGAATCATCGTCTATGATACAAGCGCTACCTGTCAACGGATCTACAAGTACATTGTTATACGACAAATCAGAATGGGCTAATCCTGCGGCGTGAATACGTCGTATGCCGCGAGCTATCTTCAAGCACATATGCAGGCGACTAAGAAATGTTCCTTTCTGATCAGCAGGTATAAACCTATTGAAGAGTTTTGCTGAACCAAACCATTTGCCATTTTTCTCTTTTCCGTCAAATGGTCCGCCACTAAAGAAGAATTTCTTGTCATAAAAAGGCATTACAATGCCAGTCATACCTTTCCATTCGACTATTTTGGTTGGCCAAGCAAAAATATCTTTCCAATATCCTCCATCGGAATTTCTGACAAAAATTTTCTCACGATATACACCAACTATATTTTCAAGTCGAGATTTATCGTTAGCTGTTGTAGGTTTGCGATAAAATGCCACAACATAGGTCTTGTCCGTAGAGAAATAGACATTCTTGACACCACCTTGAGCCTTGATTTCATCATAGAACTCAACGGTGCTTCCATCGGTTGCTTTTAGTGTTACTTTATTTGCCATAGACTTACTCTTTTGTTTCGTCACAATCAATTTCGATGACTTTTTCTACAGGTTGTAATTCTGTAGATTCTTCCACCACAATTACCTCTTCACACTCATCCTTCAATGCTCTACAATCCTCTAAAATTGGGTTGGCTGTTTTTGTCGCTCCGGTTTCTGTGGCGCTTTCTTTTTCGGGTATTTCTCCTTCATAGAGAATGGCAATCGTACGGTCATCATGATTGCCCGGAGACCAGAAATCAAGCCAATCTAAAAGTTGGTCTTTTGTTGCTTCATCGTCATCGGTCAGCTCCACACCATTTCCTTTGAGATCGTCCCACAGTGCATCCCATTTGTCGGGATTGTTGAGGTTCGCATCCGTCTCAAATTTCGGGTCACTTACTCCATCACTCATCAGGAAAAGAGCAGTAAAGTCATCTACTATGTAGAAGCGGAGACGTTGGTAGAAGGCAGTGCTATCCTTGAAGATCTCTGGCATGGTCAGGAAACGAGTCTGTCCGGCATATTCACCTTCGTCAGGAATACCAAGAATCTTTGCAGTATGCTCACTCCGATTGTAAAGGCAGATAGCACCGTCACCCACCCAAAAAGAAGCGACAAACCAACCGAAACTGAATTTCTTGCAGATGGTCAAAAGAAGGGTCGTTGCATATAGCTTGGCAGGTTGTCTTATCATGGTTGCCTCATTATTGATGGCCTTATGAGCTTGAAATGCCGCTATACCTACAATGTTATAGAGGAAGTTTCCTACTTCTTTGCGAGCCTCTTCTTCCGATTCTGTCTTCTGTATGTCATATTTTGCAATGGCCTCTTCAAAATCTTTGCATTGTCCCAACTTTGCCAAGCAAGTTTCCACCGACTTGTCACAGGCTATGCGCGAACCTTCCCGTGAAAATTTCGCACTACCAGCGCCATCAGCCACGGCCATGATATACCATCCGTTGTCCATATGCTCCATACGGAAGTGGTCATCTCTGGGCTTTGCCTCTTGTGCATGACTGCGACCGCGCTTGCTGGCTGCCACGATATCCTTTTGGGGTGTGCCGTCAGCCAGTGCCTCCACCTTGACATAAGCAACCTGTGTATCATCCTTTTTGTATTTCGGCTCCGGCAGGTTGTCCCAATCCACAGGGAGATTTTTCCACAACTTGCGTGGATCTTGGTTAATAACAAACGGAACTTTTTTCTCCAGTATGGGGCTATCTTCCGACATTCCTAGACCTTTGAAGGTATAAATCAATGTAAGCTCGAAGGTAGATTCTGCTACAGCACCATCCTTACGGAATGACTCCAACGAAGGAGTACCTGTAATAGAAAAACTCTTGT
>CAVGEN010000225.1:0-2558 GCA_963628185.1 Waltera intestinalis
TGCATATTTCGGATGAACGGAACCCCCGTTTCGCGTAAGCGGTGTGGAGGTTCCGCACCAACGGTGCGCTGACCGTTTTATCTCTTGTTGATAGGCTTCAGGTTTCTCATATCTTTGCCGTTCATTTCCAATCGGTATGATTCATGAAGAAGCCGTGCCAGGCAGGCTTCCGCATAGGTGTGATCCTTAAACATGTCATACCAGGATTCCACCGGGAACTGCGAGATGATCATGACTGATTTAAATGGATCCCTGCTGTCCAGTACTTCAAACAGGTTTCTACATTTGTTGACATCCAATGTCATCAAGCCAAAATCATCTACGACCAACAGATCCACAGAAGCGAATATCGCCAGGGTCTCCTGGTAGGTATCCAGCTTCTCTGCCTTGGAGAGTTCATCAATCAGCTGGCTTGCCTTGATGTAGCGTACTGTCTTGAACTGTCGTAGTGCACAAATGCTGAGTGCGTTGCCCAAATAGCTTTTACCAGAGCTGGTCTTACCGGTGATGATGAGGTTACGACCTTGCTCGATCCACTCGCATTTGGAAAGTTCTTCTATGACATGTGTGTCGAGCATGCGTTCCGGGTCATAGATCGTATCATCCAGGTCAGCTACTCTATATTTCAGCTTTGCCTTGTTGATATATTTGTTGAGTTTCTTCGAGTAGCGGAGATTCCATTCCGCATCAACAATCCGCCGGATACACTCTCGTACCGGGAGCAGATCCACGTTTGGATCTGATAGGACTGCCTCCAGTTCGGATGCCATCCCAGAGAAGCGCATATTTTTCAGACGGTTGCATAACTCGTACTCATCGGTTGTCATAGGACGCTTTGTCAGATCGTTCACTGGAACTCCTCCTTTCCTCTGAGATTCTTGTGCTCAGGAAGGGAATGTAAAGGAGAATCTTCCGGTACGGTTCCGCCCTCTGCCTGCTTTAGGAGTTTCTTGAAGTAGGAGTATCGACAGGCATTGCTTTCCACGCACATCTGGGAAATGCTTTCCACCAGAAGTCGGGATTTGTTTGTACACATGTGTAGAATGCCATTACAGCTGTTATAAGCCTGTTCTTCATGTTCAGGGGCAAGCAGCACGGTTTCAATCAGTCTCGCTGTGTAGGGACCGATACTGGAGCCCCAGCGACGGTAATAGTCACCATCCTTGGAATTGACCTCTTTGTAATAAAGGTGCTCCGGCTTCATGTGTTCCGGATTGGTGATGTATTTCGGAAAGTCCTTATAGGATCTCCGATGTGTGCAGATCAGTCGGTTGTTTTTGTCACAGATGCGAATTTCTCCTACCGTGGCCTTCAGAATTGCAGGCTGGTTGTAATGCGTGTACAATACTGAATAGTAGTGGTCATCGTACAGAAGATGGTAATTATTCGGTACATGTGCAAAGTACTTGTAATCGCACAGGGTAAAGGTATCACCGGCCAATGGCTTCATCTGCGGTTTATCGTATCGAAGAAATACATCCATCTTGGAGGCGGAAGTGTCTGTCCGTCTCAGAGTATTGATGTCCGCTACTTTTTTACGGACATCTTCATTAATGTCTTCGATACTGTAGTAAACCTTTTCCTTCAGGTCTTCCAGCAGATGAGTTTCAAGGAAACCAACATATTTTTCAACAGTTGGCTTTCCCTTCGGTTTGCGCGCCGGCGGCGGTGTGATAACTACATCATAAAAGCTTTCCAGGTCCTGGTAGGCACTATTGATCAGCAGTTCGTCTTTGGTATGCTTTGTGATTGCAGTCTTCAGGTTATCCGGAACCAGATACTTTGGTGTGGCACCATAGTACTCAAGAGCATGGACCGTACCTGTGATGAAGTTTGCAAGCTTCTCATCCGCAAATGCCTCAACATAAATGAGGTTGCTGACACCCACAGTGGTGACAAAGAAATGCACTTTGCAGAGTTCGCCGGTGGCACGGTTCAGAAGGATTTCCGGAGTGTCTCCGACCCAGTCGATGTAAACCTTCTCGCCTGGAATACGCTCCACAGCCATGCTGACAGCATCCGAACCATAGTTCTTTTCCAGAAAACGTTTGAAATACAGGCAGTACTGCGTGTACTGATAGCCAGCAGGATTCTCCTTCTTGTATTTCAGCCAAAGATAAAACAGATTAGCTTTGCTTTTTGGAGCTTTGAGCCGGTCATAGACTGCCTGATAATCAGGCATGAGGGAACTGTCCTTTCTCCGAATGTTTTCCGGTGGATAAAACATCTGCTCGACCTTCTCAGGGTCCATCTGTCTCAGCGTGTCCAGATCAAGTCCGGATTCCTTGAACCGTTGCATGATCAGGGTAATAGCGTTGCACCCACAATGGTAGCGGGCGCGGCAGTCATCATAGGATATCGAACGCTGACGCATATCTATGATGCCGATGATAGTGTTGTAGTCTTTCATGGTTTTGCTCCTTCCTCGTAATTTTAACTACGAGGAAACTATACCACGAATAGAGAGGACACACCGCTGTGCGAATCCATACACCGCTAATCCGTTATGGTCACACCGGTTCAAACGAAAAGCTCACACCGTTGAGCCGAAATCTGCA
>CAVGEN010000226.1:0-2558 GCA_963628185.1 Waltera intestinalis
TTAGGACCGTTATAGTTACGGCCGCCGTTTACTGGGGCTTCAATTCAAGGCTTCGCTCGCGCTGACCTCTCCTCTTAACCTTCCAGCACCGGGCAGGTGTCAGGCCATATACTTCATCTTTCGATTTCGCATAGCCCTATGTTTTTGTTAAACAGTCGCCTGGGCCATTTCTCTGCGGCCTCCCACATCGCTGTGGGGAGGCGTCCCTTTTCCCGAAGTTACAGGACTATTTTGCCTAGTTCCTTAGCCGCGAATCACTCGAGCGCCTTAGTACTCTATACTTGACCACGTGTGTCCGTTTATAGTACGGGTGCCGCACAGATTAACGCTTAGCAGATTTTCTAGGGAGCATGATTACACGCACTATCCGCTCACCCGAAGGCTCACGGTACTATCAGGTTCGACTCTCACGCGGATTTTCCTACGCAATCAACGCCTACACCCTTCAACTGGCTATTCCGTCAGCCAGCGACGCTTTCACTTCTCCGTCTCCACTTCACTCTGTACGCCAGTACGGGAATATTAACCCGTTCTTCCATCAGTCTCGCCGCTCGGCTTAACCTTAGGCCCCGACTAACCCTGATCCGATTAACGTTGATCAGGAATCCTCAGTCTTCCGGCGTGGGGGTTTCTCGCCCCCATTATCGTTACTTATACCTACATTTGCTTTTCTATACACTCCAGCATTCATTACCAAACACCTTCAACGCATATAGAATGCTCCCCTACCAATCACACGGATTCCACGGCTTCGGCAGCGGGCTTATGCCCGAGTATTATCCACGCCAGATCGCTCGACTAGTGAGCTGTTACGCACTCTTTAAATGAATGGCTGCTTCCAAGCCAACATCCTAGCTGTCTCTGCAATCCGACTTCGTTAGTTCAACTTAGCCCGCATTTCGGGGCCTTAGCCGGTGGTCTGGATTCTTCTCCTCTCGGACGCGGACGTTAGCACCCGCGCCCTCACTGCATTGGTAAATTTACGAGCATTCGGAGTTCGTCAGGACTTGATAGGCGGTGAAACCCTCGCATCCAATCGGTCGCTCTACCTCTCGTAAACAGCCAACACGCTGCACCTAAATGCATTTCGGGGAGTACGAGCTATCTCCAAGTTTGATTAGCCTTTCACCCCTACCCTCAACTCATCCGAAAACTTTTCAACGTTCACCGGTTCGGCCCTCCATGTCCCATTACGGACACTTCAGCCTGGTCAAGGGTAGATCACTTGGTTTCGCGTCTACTCCTCCCGACTATTAAATCCTCGCCCTGTTAAGACTCGCTTTCGCTTCGGCTCCGCGCCTTAAACGCTTAACCTCGCCGGAAAAAGTAACTCGTAGGTTCATTATGCAAAAGGCACGCCGTCACACCATATAGATGCTCCGACCGCTTGTAAGCGCACGGTTTCAGGTTCTATTTCACTCCCCTACTCGGGGTGCTTTTCACCTTTCCCTCACGGTACTGGTTCACTATCGGTCTCTCGGGAGTATTTAGCCTTACCAGATGGTCCTGGCAAATTCACGCAGGATTCCTCGTGCCCCGCGCTACTCAGGATACCGCTATGCCACATCTTGCTTCACATACTGGACTATCACCGTCTATGGCCACATTTTCCAAAAGTGTTCTGTTCACAATCAGTGTACAATGTCGCGGTCCTACAACCCCAGTATCGCCTCACGACAACACTGGTTTGGGCTCCTCCGCGTTCGCTCGCCACTACTTGCGGAATCATTCGATTATTTTCTCCTCCTACGGGTAATGAGATGTTTCAGTTCCCCGCGTTCGCCCCGCATATATGCGGTATCTGGCCTTCAACCAGATGGGTTGCCCCATTCGGAAATCCGTGGATCAAGGGATATTTGCTCCTACCCACGGCTTATCGCAGCTTGTCACGTCCTTCTTCGCCTCCGAGAGCCACAGGCATCCGCCGTGCGCTCTTCCTTTCTTCTTTTTTTTCTTTCAATAGCTCTCGCTACTCTACTCTTTACAGCAGTCGCTCGCGTCGCAATACATGACTACAACACGGCTCGTCGCCGAACCGCTGCGCTCACGCACGATAACGCTCGCTCTCGCTATCTTCTCTTCCGTAACAACATGTCAAAGATCATTCTGCCTCAAAAATCCGAGGCAATGGCGGTCGTGGATAGAACAAACTATCACGCTCAAAAAAAAGACCGTGGAGAATAAGGGACTCGAACCCTTGACCCCCTGCGTGCAAGGCAGGTGCTCTAAGCCAACTGAGCTAATCCCCCATTGAACCCCTGTAGTCCCACGCAGAGTTGAACTGCGGACCTCCACATTATCAGTGTGGCGCTCTAACCAACTGAGCTATAGGACTGGAGCAGTCCAGCGCCTCGTGCGCTAACGACCGTATGAGATTGGACAAATAAACTCTTTCGCGCAGTACAAAACAAAACAAGAACGATAACAAAAAAACAAAAAGGGAAAGTCCGACCTTATCCGAATAATCGGATAGGTACGGGCGACCAACGGCCGCATCTCTCTATAAAGGAGGTGTTCCAGCCGCACCTTCCGGTACGGCTACCTTGTTACGACTTAGC
>CAVGEN010000227.1:0-2541 GCA_963628185.1 Waltera intestinalis
ATTTTTCGCCTAAATTCGGAAGATTGTAGGGCTTATATGGACAAATTACACATAATAACTGTAAGAAGTAACGGTACATCATCGTAAGTCATGAGATTCCTAATTTGCAATTTTCTCGTTAATTTCAATCTTATGCCTACCTGTTGTGGTGCGCAGATTCTTTCTGATTGTTTCAAGCGTGGAGTTTGCAAACCATTCGTTGAATGTGTGCATCACAAATAGAGCCGTTGCATCACCTCCAATGTTATACTGAAAGGCTATGTTCCAAGCAAAGTTCTTCAATGCTATCTGAGTGACAGATGCTCGCCTTTTGATACGAATGTCTGTATGAGTGAGAGACTGCTTGTTGGTAACAAAATAACGGACACACCCGCAAAGTTGGAATATCTCGGCTTCATCAAAATCAAGGTTCTTAAATGTGTCTTTTGTGTATTTCAACACGGCTTGGAGTTTGGCTTCGTCTGCATTTTCTTTTCTCTGCACATATTGTTGCTGCTCGTACTGATATTCTTGATGGAACAATTCCATTCTTTGTTTCTGAATCTCTACATCATTAGGGGCGGTTGTAATGCTTGCTGCTTGAAATTGCATAGACGAGTTTTCTATCATTGAGGAGAATTTTTTGATGATTGGCAGACAAAAAATTGATAAGGTCTTT
Organism: Waltera intestinalis; assembly: GCA_963628185.1. Classification (GTDB taxonomy): domain Bacteria; phylum Bacteroidota; class Bacteroidia; order Bacteroidales; family Bacteroidaceae; genus Prevotella. Next base: position 659 of record CAVGEN010000227.1, read on the forward strand.
AAGCAAGCATAGATAGCCGCCAATATGAAAACCGAAACTTCCATAGGCATGACAACAACTTCATGCAGACGGAAAGCCACCATAGATGCCACAAGCACCATAGGGCTTTCTATTGTTAGCGTGAGCAATATGTTTCGATTTCTTGTCATGTCTATCTGTTTCTCGTTTTTGTTTGCAAAGGTACGCTGCTTTTTCGTAAAAAACGAAAGACAAAAATAGACACGCAAACCGAAGTTCTTTGTATATCAATGCTTTATGATAACAAAGTCATACCATCTGCAAACAAGCGTACACGCAATGCAAACATCTGATAAGAACTACTCACACCCTTAAAAATACATAATATTTCTTAAACTGCATTTGGGATGGCATATATAGGTACGCTAAGTAGCAATGCCTGAATTATTGGCTTTATAACAAATCATATTTGTACCATATAACATGTAAGGTATTGATATTCAATAGTAATTATATTCGAGGAGGTGAAATAATGCCACCAAGCAAATACATAATAAACAATAAGCAAATGCGTGCAGCTCAATGAGTTGCACGCATTTTGCGTTTATAGGGGTTATGGTTTCTATGCCTTTGCTATAGGTTTGTTTTCCGCTTATTTGCAGCACATTTGCAGCACGTCCAAAAAGTAGATAATGTGGTACCAATCCACACTTATACATACTAATGCATACTAAAAAGTAGATAATATGCCAAACATCGGATTTGAAATCAAACGCAAGTGCAAGGTCTGCGGTGCGGTGTTCATCGCCAAGACACTTGACAGCCACTACTGCTCACCCAAGTGCGGCAAGGTGGCATGGAAACGGAAGAAGGACGCAAAGGCCAAGGATGCCAAGTTGGAAACCATTGCCCACCATATTCCCGACATTAGGGAATACATATCGGTGAGGGAGGCGGTGGCTCTGTTCGGCGTAGAACGTACCACGCTCTATCGGCTGATACACTCGGGACGCATACCGAGCATCAACGTGGGCAAGAGACTTACCCGTATCAAGCGGTCTGACCTCGAACAACTCTTCCATACCCGACAGGAAACTGTCGCCATCAAGTCAACCCCTGCGCCGAGACTGTACAGTATGGAGCCAGAAGACTGCTACACCATCAACGAGATATGCGAGAAGTACCACATCAACGACAGTTCGGTGTGGGCGCACGTCCGCAAGTACTCTATCCCCTCACGTCAGATAGGCAACTATGTATATGTACCCAAAACAGAAATCGACAACCTTTATAAATCGGAAGTGTAATGAAGAAAGAACTGAACCATACCAAAGTGACGGTCAAGCTCCGCAAGTCTCCCCATAAGGATGGAGAGTGGTACTTGTTTATCGAGTCTTACCCTGTATATAAACGAGGTGAGACCAAGGCGAGCCGTATGATAGAATCCATCGGGCGCATCATCACCACGCCCCAATGGGATGCATCGTCCATCGCACGCATCCAGCCAGACGGCACGTTCAACTACAAGCCCAAGCGAGACGTGAACGGCATCATTCTGTGCAAGTCACGCCTCGACCAGGAATCGTGCATCTATGCTGACAATGTGCGCAAACTCCGTCAGCACGAATACGACAGTGCTGCACTCTACTCCGACCGTGAGGTGGAAATCATGGAACAGAACGAGCGCAACGCACAGGATTTCGTCAAGTACTTCAATGACATCATCGACAAGCGTCATCCCAATAGTTCCAATGCCATCATCGTCAACTGGAACCGAGTGGGCGAACTGCTCAAGGTATATTCCGGCGGTCAGCCCATCCCTTTCAAGAACGTGTCTGTAAAGCTGCTCGAAGACATCAAGATGTTTCTACTCCGTGCCCCATTGGGCGGCAACAAGAAAGGAACGGTTTCACGCAATACTGCCT
>CAVGEN010000228.1:0-2532 GCA_963628185.1 Waltera intestinalis
GGGTCGAAGACGCTGAAAGACCAGCCCATCAAGCAGGAAGAGGTGGATATGCTGCACGATGCACTGATACTGTTGAAGCGATTTGAAGGCGTGCCGCAATTTGAGTGGCTGGCTGATGTGGAGTCGGGGCTATATACAACCAGTCAGTTGGGAACCAACAACGGGTCAGTGGTGAGTTTCCAACACAACCCTTATCTCAGAGGAATGAAATGGTATAAGGTGCTCTTCGACATGATCGTCAACAAGCGTGTCATCGACATCGACTACCATCCCTTCGGCAAGGAAGCCCGTACCATCCGTGTCAGGCCCTATTATCTGAAACAATACAACAACCGTTGGTTCCTGATAGCCAAGCATGACGACTGTCCGTATTTCTCCAACTATGCCATCGACCGCATCGAGAATGTGGTGGAGACAACGGCAGAGTACAACCCGTTGCCGGACGATTTCGACTTTGACGAATATTTCAGCGATGTGATTGGTGTGTCGGTGACGAGCGAACCTGTGGAGGAGGTGGAGCTGCACGTAACCGACAAGGCTTTCGGCTATATCGTGACCAAGCCGCTGCACGAGTCGCAATGCACCCGGCCGGAACGTCTGGACGATGGCAAATGGAAGATAACGCTCAAAGTGCAACCCAACTATGAGTTCTTCTCCCTCATCCGTTCGTTTGGCGACGGCATCGAGATTGTCAAGCCCGAATCGCTGAGAACGAAGATGAAGGAAATGGTGGAGAAGATGGCTGCTATGTATCAATGAGATGACCGTGCAACTTAGTCGGCAATGATATTTCTATGAGACTTGTGCAGAAAGTCTGCACAGATATATTGTAGTTTTGCAACCAAATTGTTGAACCCATAAATCAAACAACATGGAAGAAAATAGCAAGAACGAACTATACCAAAATCATGGAGACCATATAGATGGCATCATGGAAGCTGACAAATTCATGAAACAACATCTGCAACAAGTTGTTGGCCAGTCTGTTGTTTGGCAGAAATCTCACACGAGATTCTCTTCAGACACGATGGACAATGAATCGACAGATATTGTTTCGCTTTATTATGGAACGTCAGACATCGCCCTGCTGACTACCATTGCGTATAACCCAAAGGAGACTACCAATGAGTTTGCATCGATTTATCCTCTCATGAAAGGACGGACTCATCGTGTGAAGATAGAGCGTGTCGTAGAATGGTTCAATCATATCGAAGCTACTGTCTTCTGCTCCATTGGAGAGTTTGATTTTGCATTCTTCGCAATAGACTATTACTTGAACAAGTCTTACTATGTGGAGGGACGTGAAATCGAAATAGACCTTTCTGCATTGGCCATGAATGTAAACCCGGCGCAACGTGGATTTGATTTTACCGGGCAACAAGCCATTGACTTTAAGGCTAAGACTGGCGAGAAACCTGAATATGATGAGAATGGAGAAGTGAAGCCTATCCATTTTGACTTGACTCAGTTGGTGGCTTATCTCAATACTGACGAAAAAGCGCCAGACGAAGCCGAATTCCAGTCGCCTGTAACCAATATCGCTGATGCCTCTATTTTGGGTGTTGATTTTCACAAGGCAGACATTATCGTTTGCCGTAGGGAAACAAATGACGGTGAATTGACGATTTCTGTTCCCTTGTATTTCAGAAAAGACTTTCTTGAAGCCATCGAAGAAGGAGACCCCATTAGTGGTTGGTTGTGGATGACGGGATCGATTCATGGCAAGCATGAAAAACTGAATGACCATAACAAGAAATATGAGTCATTGGGAGAGATGTGCCAAGACTTTGAGAATTTCATGGGAAAGTGCAACTTCTGTCGTTTTGACAATTTGACACCTGTAACCAACCAACTTAATCTCTTGGAAATCAAGAAGGGATACGAATTGGATGCGTTTCAAGTAGGAGATGACCATGGAAGCAGGTTCCAGATTTACTGTTGCAAGGAAAAGTCAACCAACCAATATGAACCTACCCAGAAGAGATTTGTGCCTAAGCAAGGAATTGAGATGAAACTCTTGGGACTCATAAAGACGAAAATAACAAGGGAAGCCAAAGAAGACGTGCATGTTCCTTATAACGACTCGCAATATATACAAGGCTTACTTTCGTGGGATGAGGCAAAAGACGTCCCTTCGCCTTTACCTTATTTCAAGGTTCCATTCACTCGAGAAGGCATCATGCAGGCATGGCTGTTGAACTGCATACCCGATTTTATGCCAATGACATGGCATGCGTGTTACGGTTCCAAGCACTACATCTACAACAAAGAGTCGTTGGACAAACTCTTTCAAGATGGCGAAAGACGCATGAGGGTTGAGGAGCAATTTTCGGAAATCGACATTGACCGATTGCTGCCTGATGTTGTTGTACAAGGAGACAAAGCCACGCTTACAATGTCATACTGGAGCGATTGGGCTGGTTTGGCCTTGTTGACGGTTGATGTTGTGAGAGAAGGTTCTTCTGTCCGTTTTTCAGAACCGAATAGGGAAGTGCTTGTGAAATATCACTGCGGTATTATATTCTAAACGGG
>CAVGEN010000229.1:0-2524 GCA_963628185.1 Waltera intestinalis
TGTAACGAGTAACTTTGAATCGACATTTTTTAGCAATTGAGAATCGACATATTTTGGTAAAGTAAAATCGACACCCGATTGCTGAATCGAAAGGCATCCATAACTTTGTAAATCACAACAAATACAAAAGCTTATGGATGCGCAAGGACTCACGAGCCCACAAAGGAAACTCGTTATGTGGTACAAAGTAAAGGAATTAAAATCAAAAGGCCTAAATTGCGTGCAGATTTCTCACGAACTTGGCCTTCACCGGCAGACAGTCATGAAGTATGCCGGGATGTCTCTGGAGGAGTTCCAGAGGAGTCAGTCTTATGAGCGCGATTTCAAGTACAAACTTGATGGCTACGAGACGGAAGTCAGGGACGAGCTGAGCCACAAGCCATATCTGTCCTGCAGTCAGATACACGACCACCTTCGCGAACGTCACGATGACTTCCCGAATGTCAGCGACAAGACCGTGTTCAACTTCGTGGCGCACATTCGAAAGAAGTATGGCATCAAGAAGGGCTATGAGGACAAGGCCCGCCAGTATGAGAAGGTGCCGGAAACGGCTCCCGGGAAGTGCCTTCAGGCCGACTTTGGGGAGTACTGGATGCAGACCACAGATGCCAGAAGGGTGAAAGTGTACTTCTTTGCCTGTGTGATGAGCCGCAGCCGCCGGAAGTTCGTCTTCTTCAGCAGGACCCCGTTCACATCGGCGCTTGCGATCTACGCCCACGAACTTGCCTTCCAGTTCTATGGGGGAAAGCCGGAGGAGATATTGTACGACCAGGACAAAGTCCTCCTGAGCAGAGAGAATCTCGGGGACATAATTCTGACAAAAGCCTTTCAGGCCTTCGTGGCATCCGAACGCTTCAAGTGCGTGTTCTGCAGGAAAAGCGACCCCGAATCCAAGGGCAAAGTCGAAAACACGGTCAAATATGTCAAATACAACTTTTTGAGGGGCAGGGAGTTCACGAGTGTCGAGGCGCTGAACGAGTCCGCCATCCGCTGGCTCGCCCGCACTGCGAACGGACTGCCGCACAGCACCACCAAGAAAATACCGGATGAGGCTTTCAAGGAGGAACAACCATATCTGACGCCATATGCCGGCACGCCGTCACACCCGCGGGAGGTAATGAAGGAATATCTTGTCCGCAAGGACAACACGATAAGCTTCCGCAGCAGCTTCTACAATGTTCCGACAGGCACCTACAGCGGGGGCGGCACTTTTGTCTGGGTGTGCGTCAAGGACAACCGGGTCGAGATATACAGTGACGAGACGGGCAAACTTCTGATACGTCACCCGCTTGCGGCATCCCCCGGAGAAGATGTGCTGGACGAGTCCGTACATCGCCCCAAACTGCCCGACCGCAAGGAGCTCGAGAACTACATAATATCTTATCTTGACGGCAATGCCGTAGTAGTGATGTGGCTGCGCAACCTGTATGACGCCAAGCCGAGATATTACAGGGAGAACATAAATCTTCTCAACGCGGAGCTGGAGCACTTCCTGCCCGAGTCGCTGATAAAAGCCTTTGAGGTGTGTCTTGACAAGGGTCATTACAACGCCAGGGACCTGATCGGTTATGCGGAAAGGCACTTCGGGCGCATCCCCAAGAGTTCCAAGGAGCCAAGCATCGAGGAGCTGCTTCCGGAAGACCTGCGGAACGGCCCGGACAAGACAGACATGAACAAATACAACTCTATATTCTCATGAATACGGACAATATAAAGAGATACTGCGCAAGGCTGCGCCTGTCATATATCCCGAACAATATCGACCAGCTCATCGTGGATGCCCAAAACGGGAAACCGACCTATGAGGGCTTTCTGGAGATGGTCCTGAAAGAAGAGACGAAGACTCGTGAGCACAAGGCTTATCTCAACCGCCTGAAGCAGGCGAAGCTGCCGCCCAGGTATGACTTGGACGAGTATGACTTCAGTCATTCCACAGGAGTGTCCGAGAGGCAGCTCAAGGAACTGAGACAACTCTCGTGGCTCAACCAGGCTTACAACATAATCCTTATGGGTCCCTCCGGGACAGGCAAGACGTATATCGCATCAGGGCTTATCTATGACGCCATCAAGGGTGGCAGAAAGGCTTATATGATATCAATGGAAGATATCCTGACCTGCCTGCGGACGAAAGACATATCGACTGCCGCCCTCTCCACGTACAACAAGTGGCTGAGGGCCGACCTCCTTGCCATTGACGACATAATGCTCTTCCCTGTGAAGAAGGAGGAATCGGCCGCGTTCTTCAATCTGATAAACTCCCTGCACGAGAAGACTTCCGTCATCATCACTACCAACAAGGCCCCTACAGAGTGGGCGCAAACCCTTAATGACGAAGTACTTGCCACGGCAATCATAGATCGGCTTCTCTACCGGTGTGAGGTCATCAAACTTGCCGGGACGAGTTACAGACTGGAAAACAGGAAAACCATCTTCGGTTCGGAGGCTGCAGCCTCCGAACCGAAGGCAAGCAGACATCAACAATAACAACTAACAGGGTGACTGAAGTCTCCAAGCAGAAGCTCAA
>CAVGEN010000230.1:0-2492 GCA_963628185.1 Waltera intestinalis
AAGAAAACCATCCAAAGGAGGCTGGCCGCTATCTATCGACAAGAAATCATACAGGACATTCGCCTGTTTACTTCACAGCCCAAGGCTGCGTTCTACGACACCCTGTTTCTTCATCTTGACCTATCTGAACTCGAGCAGCAAAAGAAGAAGGTCGGGCGCACTGGTTATCCGGTATCTGCCATGATCTGCGCGTTTATGGTCATGAAGTGCGAGGGCTTCGGCTACATCACCGACCTGGTGGATTATCTGGAAAACAATCGTATCATCGCTTACTACTGTGGCTTCGACATCACGAAGAAGCTTCCCTCTTATTGGACATATGACCGCTTTTTGCGGAAGCTGGATCACAGCATTCTTGAGAAAATCATGCAGACGCAGGTCAAACAGCTCTATTCTTTGGGAGTCCTGGACGCGTCCTTTATCGGGTTGGATTCCACACCTGTTTTGGCGAATACCAGGCAAAACAACCCAAAGTCCTTCACGAAAAACAAGTTTGACCCGAAAAATCAGCCAAAGTCGGATAAAGACTGCGCTTTGGGTGTCCATACCGCTTCCAATCAACACAATGAACGCAATTATGAGTTCTATTGGGGCTACAAAAGTCATGTGCTGGTAGACTGCATCACAGGGCTTCCGCTTTGTGAGCTGACCACCACCGCTGATGTGGCAGATTCTACCGTGGCGCTGGATATCCTCAAGAAAACCAACAGCTATCTGTCTGTGGAGGAATGCACGTTCATTGGGGATAAAGCCTATGACGTCAAGGCCATCTACAACACCGTCCGGGAGCTTTATCACGGAGAGTGCGTCATTCCTCTCAACAAGAGAAACACAAAGTCTCCCGCCAAGCTGCCTTGTGGGGCACCAATCTGCGAAGCGGGCCTTGCCATGCACCGAGACGGAAAGTTCACAGAGAACGGCAAAACCAGGCAGAAATATTGCTGCCCCTATAAAAGAACCGCCCATCTGCACGATTGCCCCTGCGACCATAAATGTTTCCACAAGGAAAGCAAGGCCACCGGTTGTACTAAATATGTGACGATTCCAAACGACTACAGGCTTTCCATTCAGAGGGATACTCTGGAATTCAAATCCGTTTACGCGCTCAGGACGGAATGCGAACGGTACAATTCCAGGTTCAAGGCTACCGCTCAGGAACGGCTTTGGGTGCGCAGCAGGCATTCTGCCGAAAACCTGAATACCATTGCCCACATTTCTCTGCTGGCCATTGCTGTCGCCGCTTTTGTCACTCGCCACCCGAAGCTTGCAAGAAGCCGAAAGCTGACTTCCCGCTGCGCTTAATCTCTTTTTTGTCCCGATATCCTATTTTTTACTTCCGGCACAGCCTGTTTTCCGGGCGGTGCCTGATTGCCGTGCCTTTGCTCACATACCCTATATCCCGTCTCCTTTTTGAACGCTCATTTTGCTCATGTCTAGCTGTAGCAGAAGATGTGGGAGCCGATCGTGCCCCATATCTTCTTGTTCACGGCGAATTTCGCGTAGAAAACCACGTCCTCGGGCAGCACATACGGCCCATTCAGCGCCCGTTCGATGGCCTTGTACTGGGTGTCCGTAGGCTTCGCCAGATACAAATTTTTCACCGCCGCGAACTGATCTTTTGCATAAATAATACTGTTGATGGAAGACTGGAAATTTCCGGATTTCAGGCGGTTGAAAATCACCTCGGCCACCGCCTGCTGGCCTTCAAAGGGTTCGCTCTGGGCTTCCATGAAAATCAGGTCGGCCATCAGCTTGATCTCCGCATCCGTCAGTTCCAGACCGGGATAGCGGGATTCCTCGGGAGCCGGTTCCGGCTCGTAGAAGAACGGTTCTTCCGGCATCTGCGTCTTGTCGTAGATCCACGCGCCCTCGTAGCCCGCGATCAGCTTGCCGTCGGGGAAGCCGTTTTCCAGCAGCTCGCCCACGCCCCAGGCGCTGTAGTCCCTGTCGTCCGGGTCAAGCACCCAAATTTTTCCGTCCTCGGTCACACCAGTCAGGACGACGAAGTGGTTTCCTCCCGGGAATACCGAGCGTGACCCCATCAGCGCAATGGCGATCTTCCCTTCCCGGACGGCTTTCAGTGCTTCGTTCACATTCAGCGCCCGTTTCCAGGGAATCTGCATCAGGTCGGACACCTTTTCCAGCCGCCCGTAATGGCTGCCGCCGTACTGTACCGCGTAATCGGCGATGTCGGCGGGAGTGTAAACATGGTCAGTCATATAGGTCGCAACCATGGCCAGCGCAGCAACGCTGCTTCCGCTGGTGGCAATGGTGCCGTTGCCGTAGCGGATGTCAGGGTATTCCGACTGATGATAGTGGGGAACCTCGTCGATGGTGACTTTCGGCGCTTCCGTCTCCACGGGAACGTTTTCCTCCGGGACAGTCGTTTCCACCGCCGTTTCCTCCGGGGCGGTTTCTTCTGTCGGCACTGTCGTAGCCTTGGTTTCCGGCGGCATAGTCTCGGTAGCTTCGGTCGCTGCCGTGGTTTCCTC
>CAVGEN010000231.1:0-2466 GCA_963628185.1 Waltera intestinalis
TGCATCAGACCGACGTAGCTGTCGATATCCGGCACATCGAGGGCATGAGGGGAAACATCAAGAGCCTGTGCCAGAGCAGCAGTAAGTTCCGCTTTCGGTTTTCTTGTACCTGTTTCATATTGTGCCAGACGTACATCGGCACTTCGTTCGGGAAAGCCGACCATTGTACCAAGGTATTTTTGTGTCATTCCGCGCAGAATGCGGAAAAAATGTATTCGTTCTCCAATCGCCATAATATATCCGCTCCTTGTATGTATTTTACAATGAGTATAGCAGATATGCTTAGGAAACGTCAAGAAATACAAAACAAAAAAGTTTAATATTTTAGGTGCGGGATACTTGACACAAACAAATATGCTTAGTACAATGAAAAAAGAAATTAAACATAAATGCTTAATACAAAGAAAGGAAGGGATCATATGGAGAACAAATTTATTCGTGTCGAAGAAGTGGCACAGGAACTCAGCGTATCAAAGCCTTATGCCTATAAGCTGATCCGTCAGTTGAATGAGGAGCTGAAGGCAAAAGGGTTCATTACGATCACGGGTCGGGTGAACCGCCAGTATTTCTATGAAAGGCTCTACGGAGCGGGAAGGGAGGAGCAATAATGCCGGTATTTAAAAACGAAGACAATGGAAGCTGGTATGTGATGGCGAGATATGTGAATTGGAAGGGCGAGCGCAAGCAGAAATGCAAGCGCGGATTTGCTACCAAGAAAGAAGCACAGGAATGGGAGCGAATGTTTCAACTGCAGAACTCGTCCGATATGAATATGAGCTTTGAAGCCTTTACAGAGCTGTATGTCCGAGATATGAAGAGCCGTCTGAAGGAGAACACATGGCTGACAAAGGAGCATATCATCCGCACAAAGATACTGCCTTATTTCGGCAAGCTGAAAATCAGCGAGATTTCCACAAAAGAGGTCATTGCCTGGCAGAACGAATTGCTTGCTTATCGGGATGAGAAGAAAAAGCCATACTCCCAGACCTATCTGAAAACGCTGCACAATCAGCTGTCCGCTATTTTCAATCATGCAATGCGCTATTATGACCTGCGCTCCAATCCTGCCGCGAAGGCTGGAAACATGGGAAGCGAGGAACACAAGGAAATGCTGTTCTGGACGAAGGATGAATATAAGAAATTCTCCTTTGAGATGATGGACAAGCCGGTTTCCTATTACGCCTTTGAAATGCTCTACTGGTGTGGTATCCGCGAGGGGGAGCTGCTGGCTCTGACAGCCGCTGATTTCGATTTTGAGAAGGAAACGCTCAGAATCAACAAGTCCTATCAGCGACTGCATGGAGAGGATGTCATTACCACACCGAAAACAAAGAAAAGCAACCGCACAATTAAGATGCCGAAGTTCCTTTGTGAGGAAATGCAGGAGTACCTGAAGATGCTTTATGGATTGAAGAAGAAAGACCGGATCTTCACGGTGACAAAGAGCTACCTTCATCACGAGATGGACAGAGGTGCGAAGGCTGCAGGGGTAAAACGTATTCGTATCCATGATTTGCGGCATAGTCACATCAGCCTGCTGATTGATATGGGATTTTCGGCTGTGGCGATTGCAGACCGTGTAGGGCATGAAAGCATTGACATCACATACCAGTATGCGCACCTGTTCCCGTCAAAGCAGACGGAGATGGCAGATAAATTAGATGATTTAGGGAAGGGAGACTTTGAAAATGTCGGCTAAGAACAAAGACAACAAAAACCGTTGGAGGAACAAAACCGTGGCCTTCCGGGTGTCGCCGGAGGAGGATCAACAGATCGAAGCCTATGTGGACATGTCAGGACTGACAAAGCAGGATTACATTACCCGGCGGCTGATGCAAAGGGATGTGGTGGTGCAGGGCAATCCGAGGGTGTACAAGGCGTTGCGAGGTCAGCTGGCTGCAGTTCTGGAGGAGCTGAAGCGGATCGAGGCCGGAGAGGGGGTGAGCGACGAATTACTGGATCGGATTGAAATGATGATAACTATCTTGAATGGAATGAAGGAGGAATGCGAATGATGATGAACAAAGAAATGACCGCCCCGAGCACATCTGTTGGCGCAGATGCAGGGCAGTCACACGTAAAATCCAATATCACTATAACACAAAATCAGACAGCAGACTACGAAAACGTGCGGCAGATGGGGGATTTTCCGAATCAGCTGCGGGAAAAAGGACGGTTTTGCTGCTGGCGATATGAGGAAAGAGACGGACGCAGGACGAAGGTTCCCTACAATCCGGTGACGGGACAGATGGCGCGAAGCAATGACCGCGGCAGTTTTGCAGATTTTCAGACCGCGGCCTCTGTGAAAGGCTACGAGGGGATCGGAATTGGTATTTTTGACGGCATCTGTGCCATTGATCTGGATCACTGTGTGAAGGATGGACAGTATACCGGCAATGCCGCAGAAATCATTGCGCTGATGCATAGCTATACGGAGCTCAGTCCCAGCGGAGAGGGTGTTCACAT
>CAVGEN010000232.1:0-2466 GCA_963628185.1 Waltera intestinalis
AAACTCAAAATATGAAGCAATATCAATTTAACAAAACTGTCTGGCGCAAGAATGGCGACGGTACGGTGTGCCTTCGTGATGCACGAGGGCTTATCGGTAGCGACCCACACGTGATTGAAATTCCCGAAGTGGTATATGAGGATGGCAAAGAATTGCCTGTCGCAGGCTTATGGTATGCCGTATTTCAAGGCATAACGACAGCTATCCGAAAGATCTCCATACCCAAGTCGGTTATTTATATTCCCGATGGAGCATTCTATACACCGCAGTGTGGTTTTTGTTATGGCAACGATGGCATTAGTTATCACGGATATGACATTTTTAGAAATCTTGACGAGATCGTAGTAGATTCGGACAATAAGTTATTTGCCGGTGCTGGACCAGGTCTTTACAGCAAGGACTTGACGAAAATGATCTTTTTCCCAGAAAACAGCACTCAGTATGATACAATTCCTAAACAGACGACAGAAGTTGCAAACGGCTTCTTTTGTTATCGCGACTGCAGTCTGATGCCGGAAAGGATTTTGAAATATAAGGAAAAAGAGCCCGATATAACCCAAGAAGATGCTTTTTCCAATAATTACGATGATTGGTGGTATGAAGAACAATGTGGAGGACGACTTCTTGTGAATTTCAGTCCCTTTGCTGATAGCCAAGGAAATGTAGACCTGTTGCAATATAATGACCAAAAACCTATAGCCGACATTGCCCATATTTCTGGCGACTGGAACAACGTTACTCTGCCTGATACGATAAAAATCATCTCTAGCGGAACGTTTTTGAAGGCAAACGTAAAGTCGATAAATTTGCCAAAATCGGTTGAAGAAATCGGTTGCTGCGCATTCTTCCCTTGGAACGGAACCGATACACTCGACTTACCTGCAACGCTGAAAGAGGTTGAACCGCTCGCTTTCGACGGGGCAGACAAAGTAAAACATTTAGTGCTACCCCAAGGCATAAAAAATGGTATTTTTCTCTTCAACTTCACCAACCTTGAAACGATAGAACTGAAGGGATCTGTCAACGGACAGACAAATTTCATCCTGGAAGACGGTGTACTCTATTCGGCCGACAAGTCTATGCTGGTGAAATATCTCAAGACGAAGACAGACAAAGAGTTTCTGATGCCCAAGGAGGTGAAGAATGTGGTGGAGGGTGCCTTCAGAAACAATCCATACATTGAGAAAATCATCATACCCATCCGCAACATCAACATTGTGGAAAAACAAAGTGAGGAACAAACAGTTCAATTTGTGCGAATGGATGGCCACTACATCGACACGGTGAAAGCGGGATGGCCATCGGACAAGAATGGTGTAAACCTTGAAGAGGCGTTTGATTGTTACAACCGATATTTCAGTGCACTTGCCACGGGCGACACATACAATGCGTCACATACAAGTTTGGGCGAATGGGAAGAGAGTCGGCAAAAATGCAAGAGCCCAATGTTTGCAGGTTGTACTGCCTTGAAAGCGCTCGTGTATGAAGATGGGACATATGTCTACAACGAGGACTTTGACGTGACGTGCGAAGATGTGACATACTTGCTTCCACCGACTCTTTTTACCGAAATCAATGACTACGATGATGCATTTTTCCTGATTGATGGTGTGCAGTATCGTATTGACAGCATTGACAGAGACCTAACATTGGAATACTATCCTGCAGAGAGAAAAGACGAGGTGTTCACAATAAATAAAAACACGGACCACATATTGTCACTTGAAAGCAAATATATCAAGAAACTGGTTATCAACAACACGGGCAATACAGAACTGTTCAAATATCCTTTGGGTGAAGATGGCCTTGGATACAATTACATGAAATCAATTGTCAATCTTCCTGTCCTCGAAGAAATTGTCGTGACAGGAGACGACGGATGCTTCTTTGTAGAGAACGGTTGTCTTTTTCATACATATGGGGATACAAGACAATTCGACATTGCCATACCCGGCAAAGCAGATTGGGGACAGAGCCAAGATGACCGGTGGATACCCCAAAAGATTGATGCCGAAACAGTTGCAAAGATAGAAAAGGGTCTTGACGGCACGTATTTCTATAGTCCGATGTATGATATGGCTGTCAGAAAAAATGAAGCGGGACAATACTTTGCAAAATTTGGCCAAGAGGCATACCATCTGTACTTGGAAGATTGGCTGGATGAGGACACTGGTGATATGATAAAGATCCTAAGGACTGATGACCTCGGAAATATAACGACGGACGAAATAGAACTTTCATCGGATTGTTGCATCCTGGATGAATTCAACAAAAAGGACGGCATGCTCCCCCTTACGGAGTATCTGTATCATACGATTGGCAGCAAATGGAAAAATACGTTGTGTAAAGAAGACCAATATAAATATGATTCCGAAATAGGCTATTGTACATACGATGAACAGGCCTTGACTGAGTTTGGAGCGATGGCAGCCATTGGATACCATTATACTCGTTCGGATTTTGTTG
>CAVGEN010000233.1:0-2463 GCA_963628185.1 Waltera intestinalis
TCTGGATCGTGAAGGAGTATCGTGAGGCTTACAATATGTTCTGCTGCTCGGGCATTCTCTTCAACCATGAGAGCGAGCGTCGCGGCGAGACTTTCGTAACCCGTAAGATTACGCTTGCCGCTGCCCGCATCAAGCAGGGTAAGCAGGACAAGCTCTATCTCGGCAACTTGGATTCGCTCCGCGACTGGGGCTATGCCAAGGACTATGTGGAGTGTATGTGGCTCATCCTTCAGGCTGAGGAGCCAGAGGACTTCGTGATTGCCACCGGCGTGCAGCACTCGGTAAGAGAGTTCGCCCAGTTGGCTTTCCATCATGTAGGCATCGAATTGAAGTGGGAAGGCAAGGAAGAGAACGAGAAGGGTATTTGTGTGGATGGTCCTGAGAACCTGATCGGCAAGACCCTCGTAGAGGTTTCTCCTGACTTCTATCGTCCAACGGATGTGGTCAACCTCTGGGGTGATCCTACCAAGGCAAAGGCCAAGCTCAACTGGAATCCTAGCAAGACCAGCTTCGAGGAGTTGGTGAAGTTGATGGTGGAGAACGATATGGCCAAGGTGGCAGCCGAGGATGCAGGCAGCAAGGTGCGCATGAACCTTGTGGAGTATCTGGAGAAGGGTATTGTGAAGTAAATCGCTTGTCATTACATAAAAAAGCTGGCTCAAAAGCCAGCTTTTTTTATGCTTCGTTCTTGGCGGCAATCGCCTCACGTATCTTTGCTTCGATTTCCTCAGCCAGTTCTGGGTTGTCTTTCAACAGTGTCTTGGCTGCGTCGCGTCCCTGTCCGAGCTTGGATCCATTGTAGCTGAACCAGCTGCCGCTCTTCTGGATGATGTTGTGCTCCACGCCGAGATCGACGATTTCGCCTATCTTGCTGATACCCTCGCCGAAGGTAATCTCAAACTCAGCCTTGCGGAAAGGAGGAGCCACCTTGTTCTTGACCACCTTCACGCGTGCCAGGTTGCCGAGGATGTTCTCGCCATCCTTGATGGAGGAAGCCTTGCGGATGTCCAGGCGCACTGACGCATAGAACTTCAAGGCGTTACCACCCGTGGTAGTCTCGGGACTGCCGAACATCACGCCAATCTTCTCACGCAACTGGTTGATGAAGATGCACGTGGTGTTGGTCTTGCTGATGGTGGAGGTCAACTTGCGGAGAGCCTGGCTCATCAAGCGGGCCTGGAGGCCTACCACGTTGTCGCCCATGTCGCCCTCGATTTCCTTCTTGGGGGTCAAGGCAGCCACGGAGTCAACGACCAAGATGTCGATGGCAGAAGAACTGATCAGCTGGTCTGCGATCTGCAAAGCCTGCTCGCCGTTGTCGGGTTGTGAAATCCATAAGTTATCTACATCCACGCCCAGCTTTTCTGCATAGAAGCGGTCGAAGGCGTGCTCGGCATCGATGAAGGCAGCGATGCCGCCAGCCTTCTGAGCCTCTGCGATGGCATGGATAGCCAAAGTGGTCTTACCAGATGACTCGGGACCATAGATCTCGATAATGCGTCCCTTAGGATAGCCGCCCACGCCCAGTGCGTTGTCGAGTGCGATGCTGCCGGTAGGAATCACTTCTATATTCTCGATTTTCTCGTCACCTAATTTCATGATGGAGCCTTTGCCGAAGTCCTTTTCTATCTTCGCCATGGCTGCCTGAAGGGCTTTCAACTTGCCTTCGTTGGGATTCAAGGTTCCCTCCTGTATTTCTTTTGCCATTTCTTATTTCACTGTTAAATGTTGAATGTTAAGTGTTAAGTTGGGCGTACGCCTTTAGCAAGGATGCCCTTTTTTTACCTTTTTATCTTTAATCAATTTCCAGGTCACCGTCGAACACCTCGTGCCAAGGCAATCCCTGCTTGTTGAGTTGTTCCATGAATGGGTCTGGGTCGAACTCTTCGACATTCCAAACGCCTGGTTTCTTCCAGATGCCCTTCAGGAACATCATAGCACCAATCATGGCAGGAACGCCCGTGGTGTAGCTCACGCCCTGCATACCCGTCTCGTTGTAGGCTTCCTGGTGCTTGCAGTTGTTATATATATAATAGGTGTGCTCCTTGCCGTCCTTCTTGCCACGGATGCGGCAACCGATGGAGGTTTCGCCGTCGTAGTTCTCGCCGAGATCCTGTGGGTTAGGCAATACGGCTTTCAAGAACTGCAATGGAACAATCTTCACCTTGGCGGTCTTGCCCGACCCGTCAGCCAAAGGAGCCTCGTATTCGATTTCGTCGATGCGGCTCATGCCGAGGTTCTGGATGCAGTCGAGGTAGGTGAGGTATTGCTGGCCGAAGGTCATCCAGAAGCGAGCCTCCTTGAGGGTAGGGTAGTTCTTCACCAAGCTCTCCAGTTCCTCGTGGTGCATCAGATAGCTCTCGCGAGGACCGATATTGGGGTAGGTGAGAGGCTTGTGGATGGACAGAGGGTCGGTCTCGATCCATTCGCCGTCCTTGTACCAGAGACCTTTCTGGGTAATCT
>CAVGEN010000234.1:0-2462 GCA_963628185.1 Waltera intestinalis
GAAAAGAAATCAAAATCCACAAAGATATGGCTAACAGAAAAGTGACAATGACAGACTTAAGAATGATCATCCGCGAGTTCGCAAAAGGGACTCCGATGAGGGAGATTGAGCGGAAACTCGGTCTTAGCAGAACATCAATCAGAGCTTACAAGGAACGCGCGGAGCAGTCCGGGAAGACGATGCAGGAACTGCAGGCGTTGGAGGATGCCGAATTGCACAGCATCCTGTCCAGGAATGACGCCCATCGAGGGCGTGACGAAGATCGTTACACATTCATACAGGACAATGTTGCAAGTTACGCCCAGAGCATGACCCGTAAGTACATGACGTACGAAGTTCTTTATGAAGAATACTGTAAGACTACGGGCAATCCATATGGATACACCCAGTTCAAGGCAATAATCCAAGACTATGAGAAGGCTCACGACTACAAGTATCACAACGTGTATTCTCCGGCCAGAGAGATGCAGTTTGACTTCGCCGGAGATCCGTTATGGGTGGTTGATACCGATACCGGAGAGGCATTGAGAGCTATCGTCCTCGTTGTTGTGCTGCCATTTTCAATGATGAGTTACGTGACGGCGATGCTGTCCGCCAAGATGGAGTTCTTCTTCGCCGCCATGTCAGAAGCGATGGAATACTTCGGCGGTGTCCCGGAGCAATCCAAGACTGACAACATGACGCAATGGGTCAAGAAATATGACCGTTACGAGCCGGCTCTCAATGAAGCCGCCAAACAATGGTGCCTGCACTACGGCACTGAGCTGATAAGCTGCAGAAGCCGGAAACCGCGAGACAAAGGGCCCGCGGAGAGCCTTGTGAATCAGGTTTACAGATACTATTACAGCCGGGCATATCACGGGACTTACACCTCAATCAACGAGTTGAACGCGCGCCTTATGGAGCTGAACGACCAGTATAACGACGAAGTCATGAAAGGGCGCACCTACAGCAGGCGTCAGCGGTTCGAAACAGAGGAAAAGCCCTATCTGCTACCGCTTCCGGTCGAGCCATATCGCTTCAAATATGAAAAGTCAATAACCGTCAACGGCACCTATCACTTCCAAATCGGGCGTCACTTCTACAGCGTTCCGTATCAGCATGTCGGTAAGACCGCAAAAATTGTCTATGATGACAGGACTGTCGAGATATGGATAGACCTCAATCGCATCTATACCCACCAGCGAAGTCTTACAGAAGGCTATACCACCATCCCGGAGCATATGCCGGAGAAGCATCGGGCCTTTGCTGAAAGCAAGGAATACAATGCCGCTTACTTCTTGAAGAAAGCCCGCGAAGTGGGTCCTGAAACGCAGTCCGTAGTGAATAACATACTCAACTCGGCAGTCTTTATCCAGCAGTCATACAGGTCATGTCAAGGCCTTATCCGCTTGGGCGTACGCTTCAGCTCGGAGCGTTTGGAAAATGCCTGCAGGATGATAGAACCCAAGAGTGCGGCGACCTACAAACGAGTCAAGGCAATACTAGAAAACAAGATGGATCTGCATCCTGCCGACCCGGCCCTCTCGATAAAATCATACATCCCGGACAACGAAAATGTCAGAGGCTCGGAATCTTACCAATAAACATAACTGGCACGCAATGTATATAGAAGTAAATGAACACACAAGAAACGATCCTCCAATTGGAAGGACTCAAATTGAAAGGCATGGCAGACTGCTACAGGGCATTACAGCAGATGTCGTTGACAGAGCGGCCGACCATCGACCAGTTTGTGGCTCAGATGGCGGAATCCGAAAAGTTGTATCGCAACCAACGAAGGACGGAACTCTACCTGAAGACAAGCAAGCTTCGATACAACGCCGTTCTTGAGGATGTAATCTGCTCGGAAGATAGAAACCTCACGAAAGACACGCTTCTGAAAATAATGGACTGCGGCTTCATCGGCAGAGCTGAAAACATCCTGATCGACGGCAAAACCGGATGTGGGAAATCCTATCTGGCATGTGCAATCGGACGCCAAGCTTGCTTCATGGGATATCGGGTTGAATACTTCTCCATGAACAAGTTCATCGAGCGCATAGCGCTCGCTAAACTTGAAGGAACGCTCTTAAAGGTTATTAATCGCATCGAACGCAATGACCTCGTCATCTTCGATGACTTCGGCTTACAGCCGCTCGATAACAACTCGCGGCTGGCCCTCCTGCAGATCCTGGAAGACTGTTACCAGCGTAAATCCGTTATCGTAGCATCTCAACTGCCTGTCGCGAAATGGTACGATTATATTGCTGAACCAACTTTGGCTGACGCCATACTTGACAGGCTCCTGGCTAACGCCAGTCGCATTGAGTTGAAAGGTGACTCTCTGCGACGAAAAAACAAGAAAAAATAATACCTTTGCAGAACCTTGAAGCGACCTCTTCTGAGGAGGTACATTTGAATGTGCTACAGGTGGTACATATCAAACTGATGCAAAAGGTACATTTACTCCGCTATAATCA
>CAVGEN010000235.1:0-2454 GCA_963628185.1 Waltera intestinalis
GAAACATCCTGACCACCGTCAGGATGCTCACCGAACCGCTGTTTGAAAATATCATCACCATCGCCAACCCCAACTCCATCCCTGCCAAGCTGAGGGAGGAGCATCCCGACGTGGTGCTGCTCGACATGAACTTTTCGAGCGGCATCAATTCGGGCAACGAGGGACTGTACTGGCTCCGAGAAATCAAAGGTATCAGTCCGAAAACTGAGGTGGTGCTCTTCACCGCTTATGCCGACATCCAACTGGCTGTGACGGGCATCAAGGAGGGGGCAGCAGACTTCATCGTGAAACCTTTCGACAATGAGAAGATGACGCAGACGCTCTTGGAGGCAAGAGACAAGAACAAGGGTGTGGATAACGCTGGTGGAAAACGTGGTGGAAAAGCATCGCAAAGTGCTATGTATTGGGGAGATAGCGAAGTTATGCACGACTTGCGAAACATTGTGGAAAAAGTGGCGGCTACGGATGCGAATATCCTCATTACGGGCGAGAACGGAACGGGTAAAGAGGTATTAGCCAACGAGATACACCGTTTATCCACACGCAGTGGGAAAAAGATGCTGCCTGTGGATATGGGTGCCATCACCGAAACCCTCTTCGAGAGTGAACTGTTCGGGCATGTGAAGGGAGCCTTCACCGATGCCAAAGTGGATAAGCCGGGCAAGTTTGAGCTTGCCAACGGCAGCACTATCTTCCTCGACGAGATAGGAAACTTGTCGTATGGGCTGCAGGCGAAACTCCTCACTGCCTTGCAGAGAAGAAGCATTGTGAGAGTGGGCGGTTCTACACAGATTCCAATAGACGTGCGCCTCGTTTGTGCCACCAACCGCAACCTGCAGCAGATGGTGGACAATGGCGAATTTCGTGAGGACTTGCTTTACCGCATCAACACCATCCACCTCGAACTGCCAGCCTTGCGCCAGAGAAAGGCGGATATCGTTCCCCTCGCCAACCGCTTCCTCCGTCAATATGGCGACCTATATAATAAGGTGAACATCCGCTTCTCGGAAGAGGCGGAGAGGAAGCTCACCAGCCTGCCCTGGTATGGCAACATCCGTGAATTGCAACACGCCGTGGAGAAAGCGGTGATTCTCTCCGACGGCGGCATCATCTCTGCCGAGGACATCGACGGCGGAAGCCAGGCAAAGAAAGAGAAACCGATGGAGGAGGTGCAGACGCTCGACGAGATGGAGAGCCGCATGATAGAAAAGACCATCAAGGAATGCGAGGGCAACCTGTCGGTGGTGGCGGCAAGACTCGGCATCTCAAGGCAGACGCTCTACAACAAGATCAAGAGGTATGGACTATAAAATCATCATTATAATAGGACTTGTTTTGCTGTCGGCAGTGGGCTATATCCGTCTCTACCGCCGCTATCGGCGCAACATCAAGAAGGTGAAATTCCTCTTTGATGCTGTGGATAATGTGGATTTCTCCTTCAACTTCCCCACCGATGGCGTGTCGAAAGACGACCAGATTATCAACAACTCCCTCAACCGCATCAAGCTCTTCCTGCAACATACACGGGATGAACAGATGGAACGGGAGAAATACTACGAGCAGATACTGAATGCCGTGGATACGGGCATCATGGTAGTAGATGGCCGCGACAACGTGCTCCAACACAACCAAGCGGCTCTCCGTTTGCTCGATACCGACGTTCTAACCCACCTGAACCAGGTGCGAGGCAAACTGAAGGACGAACATCTCTCGAAACACGAGACGCAGGCGATGCTCAAGGACAAGCATGTGCGCATCATCGCCCTCAGCGATGTGAGCAACGAGTTGAACAACCAGGAGGTGGATTCGTGGATCAAACTCATCCGTGTGCTGACCCATGAGATTATGAACACCATCACGCCCGTCACCTCGCTCAGCGAGACGCTGCTGAAGGAACTGGACAGGGACGGTGGGAATCCAAATGAAACGATGTTAAAACAAGGTTTGAACACCATTCGAAAGACAGGAACAGAGTTGTTGGATTTCGTCAACAACTATCGCCGTTTCACCCATGTGCCCCAGCCTCAGCCCACCCTCTTCTATGTAGAACCCTTCCTCGAAAGGATGGCCCTGCTTTGCAGGCACGAGGTGGAGATAAGCGTGGAACCCAAAGACCTGTTGGTTTATGCAGACGAGAGCCTCCTCTCCCATGTCGTCACCAATCTTCTGAAGAATGCCGCCGAGGCGATAAGCGGCTTGCACTCTGAGGCAAACAAGGAAGCATTCATCCGCCTCCATGCCTACACCAACGAGCAGGAGGCCATCATCATCGACGTGACCAATAACGCCGGCATCATTCCCGACGACATCGCCTCCCACATCTTCATCCCCTTCTTCACCACGAAGAAGGAAGGAAGCGGCATCGGCCTCTCCCTCTCCCGGCAAATCATGCGAGTGAGCGGCGGCAGCCTCTCCCTGCACCAGGACAAGGAAAAAGGTCTCACCACCTTCCGT
>CAVGEN010000236.1:0-2449 GCA_963628185.1 Waltera intestinalis
GTGAAGTCGTAACAAGGTAGTCGTACCGGAAGGTGCGGCTGGATCACCTCCTTTTAAGAAAAGGAAAATAGAGTGTATGTGTACACACAAAATCAATTCTAATTACTTGTTTGTCTTTCTTTCTCTGTTCTGTCAAGAACGAACGGGGAATTAGCTCAGTTGGCTAGAGCGTCGGCTTTGCAAGCCGAATGTCAGGGGTTCAAATCCCCTATTCTCCATTTGGAACAGTAGCTCAGTTGGTTAGAGCATCGCTCTGATAAGGCGGGGGTCGATAGTTCAACTCTATCCTGTTCCATAGAATCTGATAGGAATATTTGATTCATTGTTATTTGAAATTAAAAAGGAAGGAACGGAAGTGCATCAGGTGAAAATCTGGTGTAAAGAAGTGAAGGAGCGAAACTTAGACGAGTGGCGAGGGAGTCAAAGCTTGAATAAAAAGTGACAGAAGCTGCGGGAAGGACAAGTTGAGCGGAAATAATAATATGGTCAAGCGAATATAGGTTTATGGCGGATGCCTAAGGAGCCGTAAGACGAAGAAGGTCGTGATAAGCTGCGAAAAGCCGGGGTAAGGAGCACATATCCGTTGACCCCCGGATGACCGAATGGAGTAATCCGGTACGCGAGTACCACCTGAACATCTGAATAAAATAGGGTGCAGGAGTCAGACTGAGTGAAGTGAACCATCTAAGTAACTCGGGAACAGAAATCAAAAGAGATTCCCTTAGTAGCGGCGAGCGAAGGGGGAGAAGCCCAAACCACAATAAGTGGGGTTGTAGGACTGCAAAGTGAGTAAAACTGGAGCATAGCAGAAGCTTCTGGGAAGGAGCGTCAGAGAGTGTGAAAGCCACGTAAGCGAAATGCGAAAGACTCTAGCAGAATCCTGAGTATGGCGGGGCACGAGAAACCCTGTCAGAATCCGGGTCGACCACGATCCAAGGCTAAATACTAGACGGCTACCGATAGTGAACAAGTACCGTGAGGGAAAGGCGAAAAGAACCCCGGTAAGGGGAGTGAAATAGAACCTGAAACCATAAACTGACAAGATGTCACAGCCCGCAAGGGTAGTGGCGTGTCTTTTGTAGAATAAACCTGCGAGTTACGGTATGCAGCAAGGTTAAGTGATAGAAGTCACGGAGCCGGAGCGAAAGCGAGTCTGAACAGGGCGAGGAAAGTTGCATGTCGTAGACCCGAAGCCAAGGTGATCTAGTCATGAGCAGGTTGAAGGCAGGGTAAAACCTGTTGGAGGACCGAACAGTAATCTGTTAAAAAAGGTAGTGATGACTTGTGACTCGGAGTGAAAGGCTAAACAAACCTGGAAATAGCTGGCTCTCCCCGAAATGCCTTTAGGGACAGCCTCATACAAAGCTAGCGGAGGTAAAGCACTGGATGGACAATGGGGAGTCAAATCCTACAAAGTTCAATCAAACTCTGAATGCCGCTAACCAGCGTATGGGAGTGAGACTGTGTGCGCCAAGGTTCATAGTCGAAAGGGAAACAGCCCAAACCGGCAATTAAGGTCCCGAAATAATGCTAAGTGTTAAATGAAGTCTGGATGCACAGACAGCCAGGAGGTTGGCTTAGAAGCAGCCATTCCTTAAAAGAGTGCGTAACAGCTCACTGGTCGAGCATCCGGGCGCAGACAATGTAACGGGGCTAAGCATTATACCGAAATTCCGGACTCATCACAAAAGTGATGATTGGTAGGGGAGCATTGATACAACTGAAGAAGGAAAACGCGTGAGCGGTTCTGGAGGAATATCAAGAGAGAATGCAGGCATAAGTAACGAAAAGACGGGTGAGATCCCCGTCCGCCGAAAACCTAAGGTTTCCTACGTAAAGGCAATCTGCGTAGGGTAAGTCGGCCCCTAAGTTCAGGACGAAAGTCGTAGACGATGGGAAATTGGTTTAGAATCCAATACCTTATATATTTTGAAGCCATGACGCATGAGGTGAAATCCGGCCGGGCGACGGTAGTCCCGGTCTAAACAGCAAGTTTAAGAGAATCTGGTTAAAAGAAGATTTGAGATGAGCTGCGGGCGAGCGGAAAGAAAGTTGAAGTGAAGCGGACGTAATCAAGGTGCCGGGAAATAGTGGCTAGGGAAGGTATATAAGACCGTACCGGAAACCGACACAGGTAGGAAGGATGAGTAATCTAAGGCGCACGAGCGACCTCGCGTTAAGGAACTCGGCAAAATGCGCACGTAACTTCGGAAGAAGTGCGGCTCCTGTTTGAAAGAATTGGGAGTGACACAAAGCAGGCCCAGGCGACTGTTTATCAAAAACACAGCCATCTGCGAATCAGTAATGAGACGTATAGGTGGTGACACCTGCCCGGTACTGGAAGGTTAAGAGGAGATGTAAGAGGCAACTTGAAGCATTGAATCGAAGCCCCAGCAAACGGCGGCCGTAACTATAACGGTCCTAAGGTAGCGAAATTCCTTGTCGGGTA
>CAVGEN010000237.1:0-2446 GCA_963628185.1 Waltera intestinalis
GCACATTGACAACTGAATATACATTTCATCAGGTACATTCCTGCACGACGAGCCGCATGATGATGCGCCATGATCTGCCTGCCCAATTGGGTGATCACAAAAAGCAAGGCAGCGAGCGATTTTGAATCATACTGAAATATCCGATTGCCACGGATACGGCGATGACAGCGTGCATGGGACAATGATACTTCCGTAATTCGCGGCTCTGCCAGAAGGAAGGTGGAGAGGTTCGATTCCTATGAGGCAGCATAGCAAGCTGACGCCTGATGATTTCCCTGCCTCCGGGGGTTGAGAACGAATGGGAGGCTTATATATTTTGTTGAAATGATTGTAAAGCTGGAGGTAATGCCGATGCGACAAACTTGGGAATATCGGCGCGGCGATGTATACTTAGCGAACCTGAATCCGGTGGTCGGAGCCGAAATCGGCGGCATCCGTCCGGTGCTGGTTCTCCAAAATAATGTTGGAAATCATTTTGCCCCAACATTGATTGTAGCACCGTTGACATCGAACATAGGCAAGAAGCCGGATCAGCCCACGCATTATTTGTTGAAAAACGTGCGAGGGCTGTCCGGGCCATCCATGGTGATTCTGGAACAGCTGATAACGCTGGATAAAAGCAGAATTATTAAATACATGGGAAAAGCAAGAAGATACCAGATGAACAACATCGAGCATTGCGCTGAGATCAGTCTAGAGCTCAATGCTTAGAAAAAACGAGAGGTGACGATTATGAAGTATGAAGTTCCGATTTGGGAAAAGAGTAATTTAACGCTTGAAGAGGCAGCAGCCTATTGTGGGATAGGTATTACAAAGCTGAGAGAAATATCAGATAAGAAGGGCTGCAAATTCGTTCTGTGGAATGGCAACAAGCGCCTGCTGAAGCGCAAGAAACTGGATGAATATCTGGAGGAGGAATTTTCCTTATGATGTCTCGTTTTGACATCATTGCGATACATGCTAAGAACTGATTTAATAGTGGCGTGGAATGATTCCTGCCATACAGCAAGGAGGTTTTAACGATGGCAGAGAAGAGAAAAGACAACAAGAAACGAGTTTTGAAGGAGGGAGAATATCAGCGCCCCAACGGCAGCTATGAATTTCGCTGGCGTACAGAAGGCGGCAAGCGGCATTATGTTTACGCCGCAACATTAGAAGAGCTTCGCGAAAAGGAAGAAGGTATCCGCAGAGACCAGAGCGAAGGTATTCGTACCGATTGTGGCAATGTCACGGTAAATGACATTTATGCACTTTGGTGCAAGCTGAAAAAGGGCTTGAAAGACAATACCTTTCAGAACTATAAATATATGTATGAGCAGTTCGTATATCCTGATTTTGGTAAGAAGAGGATTGGCTCACTGAAACGCTCAGATGTCAGAATGTTTTACAACATCCTGGCTGATGAAAAGCAACTCAAGGTGTCCAGCATTGATAATATCCATACCGTGCTTCATCAGGTGTTGGATATCGCGGTAGAAGACAATTATCTTCGCACAAATCCATCGGCGAATGCCTTGAAGGAACTGAAGCAGTCGCATAACTTTGATGGGGATCGGCGCATGGCACTGACAGTACCGGAACAGAAGCTTTTTTCTTCCTATCTGGAAAGCGAACCGCGATACCTGCATTGGAAACCTATCTTCACGGTAATGATGGAAGCAGGGCTTCGTGTCGGAGAAGTCACCGGCCTCCGTTGGGAGGACGTAGACATTGAAAATGGGCTGATTGATATCAATCATACCTTGGTCTATTACAACCATGAGAAGGGCGGATGCTACTTCGGCATAAACACACCGAAGACTGCTGCCGGACGCAGAATGGTTCCGATGACACCGGCTGTGAAGCAGGCACTCATTGATGAAAAGGCCTGGCAGGAGGATCTGGATATCAGCTGTAAGGTTCAGATTGATGGGTTTACAGATTTTATCTTTGTGAACCGATTTGGTAATGTGCAGAATCAGGGAACGCTGAACAAAGCCTTGAGACGGATTATGCGAGACTGCAATCAGGAGGTTCTGGAAGAAGCTGATCAAGGGAAAAAGAAGAAGGGCGAAATTGTTCTGCTTCCTAAGTTTTCCTGCCACTCCCTCAGACATACCTGCGCGACACGGCTTTGCGAAGCCGGAATCAATATGAAGGTCATTCAGGACTTTCTTGGTCATTCGGATATCAGTACGACGATGAACATCTACACGGATGCAACCAAGGAATTTAAGGCAAGAGAGATCAGCCGATTCAGTGAATTTCTTGCCGAGAAAATGGAAGCGGCAGCCAAAGAAAGCTAAGCGAGACATACCACCAGCTTACCACCGATTTACCACCATACCACCAAGAAGCATAATGACTTGCAAAGGCATGAAAATGCAGAAGCCTTGAAAAAGCAAGTAATATCAAGGGCTTATGGAAATATGGGCGATTAAAAATCTCCATGGACTGTAATCCCGAC
>CAVGEN010000238.1:0-2446 GCA_963628185.1 Waltera intestinalis
CCCTTGTGTGCTAATTCAGGTACGTACTTCTTTACGGTTACCAGGATAAACAACTTTAGCTTTCCTGTAAGATTTCCAACCCAAGTGCTGGCCGCAGCGGTCACAGTAGGCTGTGAATTCCCGTTCCAACGTTGTGTTACATCTGGGACAGACATAATAGGCATGACCATTCGGGAAAACCATTACTTCTTCAACCTGCAGTTCCATGCGGTATTCAGTAAAGAGCATAAACAGCTGCCAGAGAAATAACGGAAAAAAGGACAACTCAGGCAATGTTGGATATGTAACTTTCGGCGCTTTTTTCACACTTCTTTTACTGTTGTTTCTTCCCATCATCGAAACTCCTCTGGGAATAATTCAGCAAATTCGCATGAATACCGAATTTTCATTTTAACCAGTGCATCCCAATCTGGGAATTGCTCCCCGGCCTCGTACCGTTGAATCGTACGAATGTCGCAAGAAAGATCTTCGGCGATTTGGTCTTGAGATACACCGGCTTTTATCCGCGCTTGTTGAAGAGGGTTTTCAGGATGCCCTCCACATACCCGAACCGGAATGTTCTTTTTTTTTCATAGTGTTTCCTCCTGTAAATTTTACTGGGTTTGTCACCCTTTCCAATCTTAGAGGAAACAATTTCCGTTTCAAACGGCACAAATGTCGGGTATATTGAAAAATGCAAAAACATGTCGTGCGGCAAGAGAAAACTGGATCTGCAAAAGCAAATCCAGTCAGTCCCTATTGCCTGCGAAACACACATCCGGTGCGTTCTCCGGTATAAGCTTTGCCGCCCAGTTCGGTGCGGCTTTGTTCATTCCTGGCGCAGTCTGCAATACCCACACCAGATACCGGAATGGATCCAGTCCGTTCTCCTTTGCCGTTTCAATCATACTAAAGATCACAGCGCTGCCGTGCGCACCGTTTGGCGTGTTGGCAAACAGGAAGTTCTTTCTGTCCATTACAAAAGGCTTAATGCTGCGTTCCGCACGGTTATTGGATATCTCCAATCTTCCGTCTTCCAGATACCGGATCAGCCATGGCCATTGTTCGCGCAGATAGTGCAGAGCCTTTCCCAATGCAGACTTCGGTGGAGCCTTTTTTGTTTCAGACCATACTAACAAGGCGTCAAGAATCGGTTTTGCCCGTTCCTGCCGCTGTTTGTATCGTTCTTCTGCCGTTAGACCGGCAAACTCCTTCTCCAGCGCAAACAGGGCGCTGCAGTATCGCTGTCCCTCCAGCGCCGCACTGTCGGCCTGCTCCCGCTTTGGCAGAGAGTTCACCGCTTCGTCGAATTTGCGCCGCGCATGAGCCCAGCAACCTACTACGCGGATGTTTTCCGGCAGACTGTGGTAGCCGGGATACCCGTCCGCATGAAGCCAGCCCTTAAAGCCCTCCAGAAATATTTCCGCATTCTTTGGCTTTCGGTTGGGACAGTACTCATACAAAACAACAGGATGCTCTGAGTCGCCGCCTGTCCTGTACAGCCACATATAGCTCTTGCTCTGGGCGGATTTTCCCGGTTCTTTGAGTACCTGCAAAGTTGTCTCATCCGCATGGAGAACTTCATGCTGTACCAGATTTCTGTGAAGTTCCTCATACACCGGCTTCAGCCAGTCTTCCGCTGCACGCAATATCCAGTTGGACATCGTCTGCCGGGAAATTTTCACGCCCTGCCGGTTCCATTCCTGCTCCTGCCGGTATAGTGGAGAACCCATTACAAACTTCTGTACCATAATATGGGCAATGGCCTCTGCTGAGGCATAGCTTCCAGAGATGATGGGAATATCTTTTTCCGTTTTAACCACCGGCGTCTCGGTATTTTCTGCATTGCAGCGTTTGCAGGCATAGCTGTAGTACCAATCCTCGCGGATCTTTACCTGCGCGGGAATCATAACCAGAGAACGCCGCACCTCTTTGCCAATCTCCACCATGGTCTCGCCGCAGGACGGACATGCCAGTTCTTCTGTGCTCATTCTGTGTTCCACAACTTCAACGGGAACATCCTCCGGCAGAATTTCTTCCAGTCTGGAGGAACGCTTCTGCCGGGTGTGGGCAGATACGGTGGTCGTCTCTTTTTTCTCCAACACCGGCAGATACGCCTCCGCCTCGTTAAACAGCAGACTCAACTGCTCATAAGCATCTTCGCTCAGTTTTTCAGAGGAGGAACCAAACTGCTTCTTACGGAACAGCCGGATCGCCTCCATGAGCTGTTCCACCTGCTTTTCAAGCGCAGAGATCCGTGCTCCCTGCGCTTGAAATCTTTCGTATTCCACACGGGAAATGCTTACCATTTCCGTGTTGCTTGTCTGCTCGTTTACTATGTTTTTCATAGATAGATTGTACCATAAAAAGTGCAGAAAGTCTACTGTTTTCAGTGCTTTGCACCATTTTCTTGCGTTCAAATCATACTGAGTCCAAGCACAGGACGGTGCGCCTTCGGCTGCTCTGT
>CAVGEN010000239.1:0-2424 GCA_963628185.1 Waltera intestinalis
TGAGGAAAATGTTATGGCACGAAAGTTATATCCGATAGGCATCCAGACATTCGAGAGAATCCGCAGGGAAGACAGGTTCTACGTTGATAAGACGGAGTATGTGTATCGCATGACGCATACCAGTGACACCTATATCTTTCTGAGTCGTCCACGGCGATTCGGAAAGTCGCTTCTCGTCTCTACGCTCAAAAGTTATTTCGAGGGCAAGAAAGAACTGTTCGAAGGATTGGCGATAGAGAAACTGGAGAAGGAATGGACGGAATATCCAGTGTTGCGGTTTGATATGTCGGGCGGCAAACACCAGAATGAAGAGGAGCTGAAACTTTACTTGGGCTATCAGTTGGAAGACCAAGAAAAGAGATTTGGTATTACAAAGCCTAAGGAGGGTGCAAACAATCGTTTGACTGACTTGATTCAGATAGCGCATGAGCAATCTGGCAAGCAGGTGGTTATTCTCATCGACGAGTATGACGCTCCGTTGCTTGATGTCGTCCATGACGATGAAAGGTTGAATAGTCTTCGCACCATCATGCGCAATTTCTATAGTCCTTTAAAGAAATGCGAGGGGCTTCTTCGCTTCGTCTTCTTGACAGGCATTACCAAGTTCTCGCAACTCAGCATCTTCAGCGAGCTGAACAATATTACCAATATCAGTATGCGCACAGACTATGCAGGGGTATGCGGTATAACGAAGGAAGAACTGCTGGAGCAGATGCCAGAGGATATAGACTGGCTTGCTTCCAACTTGTCTTTGTCAAGAGAAGAGGCGATACAAAAGTTGAAAGAGCATTATGACGGCTATCATTTCACATGGCCTTCACAAGACGTATTTAATCCTTTTAGCTTGATAAATTGCTTCTCGGAAGGCAAGTTGGGCGCCTACTGGTTTGCATCGGGCACGCCTACCTTCCTGATAGAGATGATGCGCAAGTTTGATGTCTCTCCTATAGACATCGGCGAGAAGGAACTGGCTGACGTGACCGATTTTGACGCCCCTACCGAAGAGATGGAGTCGATAGTGCCATTGCTCTATCAGAGCGGTTATGTCACCATCAAGGGCTTTGACGAGGAATCGGAACTCTATGAGCTTGGCATCCCGAACAAGGAGATACGGGTGGGCTTGTTCAAGAGCCTCTTGCCGAACTATCTCTCCCGCCGTTCTCCCAAGGGAAAGGTTGCCATAGCCCAGATGTCCGTGCTCATCCGCAAGGGTGACATCGACGGTGCCTTGGAGTTGCTCAAGACGTTTCTGGACACCGTGCCTTATTGCGACAACACCCAGTATGAGGGGCATTACCAGCAACTGATGTATCTTGTCTTCGCCCTGCTCACCGACTATCGCATCGTGGTGGAGCAGCATACGGCCAAGGGCAGGACGGACATCACGCTCGAAACCACCGACCATATCTTCGTCATGGAGCTGAAGTTTGACAAGACGGCCGAGGAGGCTCTTGCCCAAATCAACGCCAATCATTATGCCGATGCCTTTGCGCTGAGCGACAAGAAGATAGTGAAGGTGGGCATCAACTTCAGTGTGAAGGATGAACGGAACATCACGAAGTGGGTGAAGGAATGACCGACGACGAAGGTATCATAAACACACGCCAACATACGGCTCTATATTTAAATGTAGAAACAACCCTGTATAGAGCAAGGATGTTCCGTGTTCCGAAATCGTCCTACAAGGCAAAGGCTTTATACCTTTTACCTTGTAGGACGGTCTTTTCGCTCTCCTTCAAATTCTTGGGGGAGAGGGATGCCAGCCAAGTGGCTGTCGCCAATGAAATACTTGGCATAGGCTGTGTTTTTTACGTATAGAATGATACAAATTACGGAAAATGATAAAAAGTTTTTTTTAAATGATATAAAATCTTTTATGTTCTGTCACCATTTGGCGCATCTATATAGTACTTTTGCATTCGAAAAGAAAAGTTTAACTATTTAAGATTAAAGTACAATGGAAAAGAACTTCAAAGAAAGGATGAATAAGGCAAAAATCGTAGGTGGTGTTGCTGTGTTGGTGGCAGTATTGGGCTATTCATTATTCTTCTGGCCTCAAGACTATTGTCAAATGAAGAAAGAGGCTGAAGAGAATGGCGATTCAGCTAGCGTATGGCATAGCGAAAGTCAGAGAAGATGGTTTTGGTTTCCCTTTGGAAATTAGCATTGATGAACAGAAGGATTCCACCAATGACTATCGCAAGAAGAAACTGATCTTTCCTATCGTACAGATTAAAAAGTTTCCTTGATTCCTTGGCGGTTTCGAAAAGTTTGATTATATTTGCAATCGCTAAATATAAAGGTTACAATATGGATGCAGCTGTATTTAATATCTTTTCTCCTTTTATATTTTATAGATTATGGACAATCGAGTAAAATTCTATTGCTGGCTTATCGCCCTGCTGGAGCGTAAGCACCTCACCT
>CAVGEN010000240.1:0-2420 GCA_963628185.1 Waltera intestinalis
CATGGAGAAGGGTTTGAAGATGCACCCTGAGAATCCCTTGACGGTCAGTTCTTCCTTTGTGATACCTGCCGCACCTGTCAGTACGACAATGGGGATTGTTTGGGAATTGCCGATATGGGTCATACGCAGGATTTTAAGCACGTCATATCCGTTCTTTCCTTGCATCTTCAAGTCGGTAAACAGGAGGTCGTATTCCTTCTCCCTCATCTTCGCCAACAGCTCGTCCATGTTCATGCAGATGTCGCACTTGATGTTGTTTTCTGCAAACATGCCTTGTATGCGTTGCAGCATCAGTTCGTTGTCGTCAATGACCACCACTTCCGCCCGATAGCCTCCCGGCTCGTTCTCCTCCTCAATGTCTTTCTCGTGAACCAGCGGCAGGGGTATCTCCACGGAAAAAGTGCTGCCCACGTTCTTCTTGCTCGCCAGTTCTATCTTGCCACCCATCATGTCCACGAGGTCCTTCACGATGGAGAGTCCCAGTCCGAAACCGTCCTTGGCGGCGGCATTGCCCAACTGCTTGAAGGCTTCGAAGATGTGCCGTTGCTCATCCTCTTCCATTCCTGTTCCCGTGTCATGGACGGACAGGAGCATCATGCCGTCAACATAGTTGATATGCAGAGCCACAGAACCGACATCCGTAAACTTCAAGGCGTTGGACAGCAGGTTGCGGCCTATCCGCAACACCTTCTCCTTGTCACCCAGCACAATCTCGTCTGAGGCACTCTCCACAGTCAGCACGATGCCTTTCTTGTCGGCAAGTGCAGCAAATTCCGAGGCGAGTCTGGTACTGAGTCCCTTGATGGCAAATGGCTTGGCGAATATCGTCTCCTTGCCGTTGTCAAGACGGAAATAGTCCAGCAGGTCTGCAAGCATTTGCTCCATACTGCCTACTGCCTCCAACAGAACGGTATGCCCGTCATCAGTCTCCGCCTTGCTTGCTCCCAGTCCTTGCTTGATGGTTGCCAGAGGTATACGCAGTTCATGCGTTATCGCCTGTATGGTCTGCCTACGCATATTGAGCAGTTCGATGTTCTGCTGGTTCTTGTCGTTCAGTTCCCCGATGAGCCTGTCCGTCCTTTTCTTGTTTCTCCTCACCAACAGGAACATCCAACCGAGCACTGACAGCAACAGGGCAGACATCCCTATATAATAATAGGTGTAGTCTGCCTCCATCGTCTCCAGCTCCTGCTCATGTTCCCGTATGCCAGCGTCCACCTTTTCGTCTGCCTCCGCCATCACCTTCTGCAACTGGTGTGTGATGGTCTCGTTGCGTATGCCCAGACTGTCAAGGTTAGCCACAATCTCCTGGCTCTGTTGCTGATGTCGGGCAACGATGCTCTGGTTGAGGTTGGCGAGCATCTTCTCCGTCTGCGTCGGTTGCTTGCTGACAGCAGCAGGCTTCTCTTTCTTCCCGAACAGCCGCTTGAAGAAGCTCCGTTTCTTCTTCCGTGGAGTAGAGGAGAGCTTGCGCCTTTCCGTCTTGCTCTTCTCCACTATCTTCGGAACCTCCTTGGTCAGTTCCGTATGTGTATCATTGCGTTTCTGTATCGCTCCTTTCACTTGCAACAACAGCATTTCCTTCTCTGCCAGCAGAAGCCGGATGCTGTCCACATCCTGCCGGGGACAGACACCTGTAATGGATTGCAGCATGGTGTCCACCTCCATCCGGAGCGCATGGTAGCCGCTAACATCAGCTGAGTCCCATTTCGCCACGGTCTCACCAAGGAATGCCAGTTCCGCCATGCCCTTGTTCAAGTCATGCACGTTTCTCCGCCATTGGTACAGTTCGGCATTCTGACGAGCTATCTCCTTTCTGTCACGCCACTCAAATAGGCCGAGGGCGATGGTACACCCCACGATGATGAGGGCAGCCATGACACCCAATGCCATCCATCTGCAGATATGCCCGGTCTGTTCTTTGCGTTCCATATTTTCAGTCCCTTTGTCTGTTACAACTCTATATCTTTGGGGAAACCATGTACCTTAGTCACGGAAGCCCTGTGTCCGCCTATCAAATACACGCTTTCGTATTCCATGGGGAGGATGATGTTCCCCCTTCGGTCCAATATTCCGTACAGATAGCGTTGTCTGCCGATGGCGCAGACGGCATAGTCGCCCTCGAAACTGGAGATGTGTGAATAGATGGGCTTCGCGATGATGTCGTCCTTCACCCTCAGACCCCACCTTTCTCCTTCCTGAAAACGGGTCACGCCCTCCAGATACTCCTTCAGCTGCTTGGCATTCATCTTCTTCCTTGCCGTATTCGCCCTTTTCACCGAAATCATCTCGTCGTTCACGGCGATGACACCCTGCACCTTCTTCACGTAAGGCGGTATGATGCCCTTGCCAGCCCTCAGGCCGGCAAACATACCCTCCCAGTTGCGGGGACGGTCCGGCAAGCCGAACTTGCGGTAGTT
>CAVGEN010000241.1:0-2415 GCA_963628185.1 Waltera intestinalis
GTGCGCCAGTTCGGTGCACATAGTCTAGCTCGGTGAAAGTCCGAGTCCGGTAAAGTTTAGCAAACAACCGGTACATAGCCTTGGAGTCTAGCTCGCGAGGGCGGATTTAAGCGTAGGCAGTGGAGTGTGAGAGCCTGAGTGCGAAAGCGTGAAGCGATTGAGCCTCGTAAGTAAAAAAGAGCGGAAGCCGATGTTCTCCTCATGACAGCAGGCTACAAGAGGCAGACGTAAAGCTAGTCTGACGAGATTCCGCCGGGGTCTGAGAGCGTGGCGAGCACACAAGGGATTATGTGCATACCTGGGAGGTCTGGGTGTCTCCACCATAGAGTGGTAGAGGAAACTGAAGTCTTGTAAACGGAGGGGACTCGAAGGACACTCAGAAGTCGGATTACTGCATAGTAGCGATGAAGGCATGAAAGTGACTGGAGCGAAGGCGGTAACAAACATTTGACTCTGCTGTGGAGACAGAGGGTGACACAAGGAGGTCACAAAGATGATGGAAACAGAAATAGCAGAGATAGGAGAACAGTCGCGGAGAAGAAAGAAAGTTCAGAATCTGATGTGCAAAGTCAATAAAAGGACGCTTACGGACGAGTTCAGAAAACAGGAGACGAAGAAGGCTAAGGGGATTGACGGTGTGGATAAAACCGCATACGGAGAAAATCTTGATGGCAATCTGAGTAATCTGGTCGAAAGGATGAAGAAATTCCAATACAGGCCGTTACCTGTCCGAAGGACATACATACCGAAGGCGAACGGAAAACTCAGACCGCTGGGAATACCGGCATTTGAGGACAGGCTTGTGCAAGGGGTCATGGCGGAAGAATTGAATGCTGTTTACGAGGAGCGTTTTCTTGATGTCTCTTTCGGATTCAGACCTAAGAGAAGCTGTCATGATGTAGTGAGGTACATCAACCAGACGGTAATGACGAAGAAGGTCAATTATATACTGGAAGCAGACATCAAAGGTTTCTTTGATAATGTGAACCATGAATGGTTGATGAAGTTTCTTGAGAACGACATTGAGGATAAGAGATTTCTCCGATATGTCAGAAGATTTCTGATTGCGGGAATCATGGAAGAAGGAAATCTGCTGGAAAGCGACCGAGGAACCCCTCAAGGCGGGTTAATCAGTCCAATTCTAGCGAATGTTTACCTGCATTATGTGCTGGACCTGTGGTTTGAGAAGATAGTCAAACCCAGACTTAAAGGCGAAGCATATTATGTACGGTACGCAGATGACTTCCTAATCATGTTTCAGTACGAGGAAGATGCCATAAGAGTGATGGATGTACTGCCGAAGAGGCTGGGTAAATTCTCCCTTGAGGTGGCCGTTGAGAAGACGAGAATTCTGCCGTTCGGGAGGTGTAAAGGGACGAAAGAGAAATTCGACTTTCTAGGCTTCACCTTTTACAACACCTTGACGAGGACGGGGAAATACCGAGTTGGAATAATGACGAGCAAGAAGAAATTGAAAGCCAAGAAACAAGCAGCCAAACAATGGCTGAGAACAAGATTAACGATGCCGTTAGCAGATACTATGCGGACGCTGGCGTTGGTAATCAAGGGACACTGCAATTACTATGGGGTGAACGGAAACTATAACTCACTGGTAAAGTTCTGGAAGTACCTTAAGTATTCCACATACAGAATGCTGAACAGGAGAGACCAGAAAGGGCGGTTCAAGCTGGATAAGTTCCTAAGAGTTTGGAACTACTACATAGAGGAACCACACTTAACGGTTAACATCTGGGGCTGGAACTGAATGGATGTTTGAAGAGCCGTATGCGGGAAAACTGCACGTACGGTTCTGTGAGGGGCAGTAGGCAAGCCTTTCACTACAAAGAAATTTTGAAAGGAGTGTCGAGACTGTCTACTCGACAGAAAGGCTGTGATAGACAGACTGCTCTATAAGAAACGGGGAGAGGGAAGAAGCTGGTTCGACTCTGCGGAGATGTATGTCTTTCATCGTCTCAGGGCTTCCGATGTGACGGCAGTCAATCTCTCCTCTCTAAGCGCCAGAGATATCTACTCGGGAATCGGAGTCGTTCTCAATAAAGATACGGGATTGAGAGTAGAATTTGTTTCATCTGCTTACAAACGTATTCTGAGAAACCGGCTCTATGATCCCAGAATGACGGGGAAGCTCGGAGTCTCTTTCTGAGATGCAGTATACTTTGGAAAGGGAGCGCCGGAGAAATCTGCCGAGAAGCCCAATGTCGCGTGTTTCCGTGTTTTCCGCGGAAAGATGAAGATAGAAAGACGGATGTACACCCTCGTGTCCATCGTTCACGATATCAAGAGGGCAGAGAGAAGGACTCATCAGCTCTATACGATAAGAATCTACAGGTACTTCTGAAAAAAGAAAAAGCCACCTGTTGACTCCGGAACAATGAGACCGGACAGCGGTGGCTC
>CAVGEN010000242.1:0-2396 GCA_963628185.1 Waltera intestinalis
CTCAAGTATCGGGAGATAGCCACGGAGCTCGGCATCAGCGAAGTGGCGGTGTATAAGCATTTGGCGCAAGGCATCAATAAATTGAAACAACGTTTTAACCCTTAACGGAAAGAAATTATGGACAAGTTTGAAAAGATTTTGGATATCATCGACCATCAGGACAAGTATTCTGATGAGGAGATTCGTGAGCTATTGCAGGACGAGGAATGTCGCAAACTCTACCAGACGATGCAGGAGGTGGACTCGGCACTCTTGGAGGGTGACTTGAAGGCAAAGGAGGCGGGAGACAATGCGTCTGCTGCCGTGGATGTCGATGCAGAGTGGGAGAAGTTCGACGAGGCGCATTTCGCCAAGAAGGCAACTGCTTTCTCCTGGAGAAAGATGGCTGCATCCGTCGCCGGACTTGTGCTGGTTTCGGGCATCGCCCTCGCTGCCATCCATACTTTCATCAAGAAGAGCCAGGAGCCGATGCTCATCTCTTCTGACAAAGGCAATGTTGAGGCTGTGGTGACTGACTCTGCCCGACAAGTGGCTGCCGCCGACTCTTTGCAGAAGAGCAGGACAGAGAAGCCTGCCGTACACAAGACTTTCGAGAACGTGGCGTTCGACAAGATGATGGCGGAGATGGCCGCTTATTATGATATGCAAGTGAAGTTTGACAATGCTGAGGCCAAGAGCCTCCGCCTCTATTACGAGTGGGACAGCCATTCGGGCATCGAGAGCATCGTCAAGGAACTGAACCAATTCGAGAACGTAAACATCGAAGTGGAGGGACACTCCCTTGTCGTGAAATAGACCCTATATATAAAAAAAGGTGTATTCACAGTATCTAAATCGCATATCACTATGAGAAAAATATCCATCCTTATACTCTTGCTGTGCGTCCTCGTGTCCACGGCAAGTGCCCAGCGTATCATTCGCAACTATCACGACCGCAGCATGTCGGATGTCCTCATCGACCTCGGCAAGGCTTCGGACCGCTACAAGGTCAGCTTCATCTATAATGAACTGGAAGACTTTACCATTACCCAGAACATCCATACGGACAACCTTCCCGATGCCACCCGCAAGGTCATCAGCTACTACCCGATGCAGATGATCGTGGGCGACAGCCTCATCACCGTGGAGTGTACCCGAAAGGCTGACCGTAAGCTGATAGGCAGGTTGATAGACAACCACAACCTGCCCGTGGAGTTCGCCAACATCCAGTTGCTCAGTCCGCAAGACTCCTCCTTCCTCTGCGGTGGCGTGAGCAATGCCAACGGCGACTTCGTGATACCTTGCCAGCAGCGGCAGGCCATCATGAAGGTCTCGTTCGTGGGCTACAAGACCATCTGCCGACTCGTGGATGTCGCCCGCATCGGCAACGTGAGGATGCAGGCTGACAGCTACCAGCTCAAGAAGGTGGAAGTGAGGGGAAGTCTCCGTACCGACCAGGGCGACCATGCCACCTATGCCTTCTCCGACGAACAAATCAAGAACGCCCGCCATTCGCAAGACCTCCTTGCTACGCTTCCCGGTATTTATACAGATCAGATGACCGGCAAGACAACAAGTATGACTGGCAAAAGCGTCAAGATACTCATCAACGATGTGCCGATGACGAGCGAGAACGACCTGAAGTCGATTCCCTCCAACAAAATCAAGAAGGTGGAATACTACGACGACCCTCCTGCACGTTATGGCGATGTCATCCTCATGAACATCATCACCAAGCCGCTGGATACAGGTTATGCTGTAGGCTTCGATGCGGAGAGCGCCCTGACCACAGGATTCAGCGACGACAATGTCTATTTCAAGTACAACAAGGGCAACCACCAGTATTCGTTCGACTATGCCATCAATGTGCGCAACTACAAGGACTGGATAGAGGACAATCAATATGCCTTTACGCTCAATGACGCGACGGCGGTATATGACTATCACCGCCACAAGCGATTCGGATATACCGATAATATGTTCAACCTGAAGTATGCCTACAGCAAGCCGGAGGACATCACCTTTCAGGCCACTTTTTCGCCGGTCATCTCCCATAAGTTTAATCGTGGTGACGGCGAGGTGAAGACGCAGAACAATCCCGACTGGCAGGACGGTGTGGAACATTCCGACATGTACGTCAACTATGTGAAGCCTGCCCTCGACCTCTACCTCAGCAAGGACTTCGCCCACAAGCAGTCGCTCGACGTGGATGTGCTCGGCTCATACTTCAACACGAAGCAGCGGATGCTCAACCAACAGTGGACAGCAGGCAAGGAGCAGCTGTTGTCGGACGATGACATGCGCTCGAAGATGAACGTCTATTCCTTGATAGCGGAAGCCGACTACAGCAAGGAATGGGAGAAGGGCGAGCTGGATGCAGGTGTTCACACCTGGAACAAGTGGAGCGACTATAATGT
>CAVGEN010000243.1:0-2384 GCA_963628185.1 Waltera intestinalis
GTGATGAGAAAGGATGCTTGGCAAGCGAGGCCAGGCATCCTTTTTCATTTCATACGGTTTTTGCTTTAGATGTCCAAGCTATTTGGGTTCATCAGAAAATCATAGATATTCATGATGATGATGCCCTCTTCGTTTTGATAGGTAGGAGTTGGTGTTCCTATGATGACGTACTTCTTGAAACCATCTTTGATGTGTTCGAGCGAATTAAATTCTTGCTTCATTTTTTCTTCAGTAGGTAGAGCATAGGCGGATTGGATGTAATATCGCTTGTAGCCTTGGTTGCAAACAAAATCAACTTCCAGTGTCGAACGTTGGCGTTTTCCATCTTTTCCTGTGGTGATGACAGGAATCTGGCCTACATCTACCGAAAGACCTCTTAAGCGAAGTTCATTGTATATAGCATTCTCTAAGAGATGTGTAAATTCTGTCTGTCTGAAATTAAGTCGGGCATTGCGAATACCTAAGTCTGTGAAATAATACTTGGAGGGTGTGTCGATATACTTTTTGCCCTTGATGTCATACCTGATGGATTTTTCCATGATGAATGCATCTTGCATCAAGTCGAGGTAAGTCTTGATGGTGTCCTTTGACAGCTTGCTCTGTTTGATGGAGTTGAAGCTGTTCTCCAATTTTGTCGGGTTTGTAAGACTTCCGATATTGGAAGCTACCAAACTTACCAATTCTTCCAAATCATCGTCCTTCTGTATGTTATACCGTTCCTTGATGTCACGGATATAAGTATGGGTAAAGAGATTCTTGAGGTATTCCTCCTTTCGTACCATTTCCGGCATCGTGACAACCTGTGGCAGTCCGCCGTATGTGAGATATTCATTCAACAGGTTTTCCCGGTCGCCTTCTTTTACTGTCATGAATTCTTGGAAACTTAAAGGAGTGATGCGGATTTCATCACCACGTCCTCTGAACTCCGTAATAACATCTTTGGAAAGAAACTTTGCATTGCTACCTGTAACATAAACATCCGCATTTGGAATTTTCAAGTAGCTGTTGAGCACTTCCTCAAATTCTGGTACAAGCTGTACTTCGTCGAGTATGATATAGTATTGCTGCTTATCAATCATTAGAGAGTCGATATGGTTGAGCAGTGCGTCAGGATTTCTCAGCGTGGCATTACGACGGTCTTCGAGGTCAACCTTGATGATATGTTGCCCATCTACCCCTTGCTCTATAAGGTAGTTGTGAAACAAAGTGAATAGCAGGTATGATTTGCCGCAGCGACGCATACCTGTAACGACTTTAATCATTCCATTACCTTTTCTGGCTATGATTCTATTGAGATGAATATTGCGTTTTATTTCCATACTTTCTTCATAATTGTGATTTGACACAGTTTTGACGAATGCAAAGATAGAGATTAACTCTGAAACAGCCAAATCCTTTTCGATATTTTTGTGATTTTGCACAGTTTTGACGAAAGCAATGTATGCAGGAACGGTTGTAGCAACCGTTTTTGCCATTTCATACATACAGAGGGGCATTTCATACGAGGGGCATCGGAATGTTTGGTGGGTAACGGATTTCTTCCTACTTTTGCAACCGAAAAGAAACGGCGGGCGACGGATGCCTGGCGTGGAAAGGAAAGTTGAACCCTATAATATAATAAGAACGCCCCTTCGGGCACCGTCTATGGTGTGGTGGAGAATACGAAGAGCCACATCGTCGTATCCACTCCCATCGGCAGATACACCATCGAAAAGAAGGACGGCGGCATCAGCCTGACGGGTATATAGAGGAAGAAACGAGATTAATAATTTAAAGAAGAAAGGAATCGGTTATGAAAAAGTTCGCATTATTATCAGCAATGCTGATGACCGTGATGGGGATGAAGGCTCAGTTCGTGGAATACAAGCCTGTGTATGTAAATCCCCCTACGCAGCACAACTCTGTACCATCTTATAGAATGGAGTTGCCGCAGATACCACAACCTGAAGAAAACTTTGTGGATATTGGAGCCTACTATATCAAGAACAACCAGTTTGTAAGAGTCAAGGTTCGCGTCAAGGAGACTATTTATAGTGGACGAAGTTCATTGACTGTTGTTGGATATTATAGCGGGCCATTGAACAGTTTGATTAAGACCTATGGTCAGGTAAGCAAGGTTATAAAACTCTATGATGGCGAGGTGGTTGCTAATAATTTTGAGTGGAAGTCAAACATTGCGTCTTACGGTACAATTTACTTCAACCTATAAATGAACAACACAAGGCATTGATATCGCCATGGAATAGGGATGTGGAAGCGTTTTTCCTTCGGCAATGGCGGTACTCAATGCCTTTTTGTCCTTTCGGGACGAAAAATGTAGCAAAAAGTTGGTTCTTCCGTTAAATGCGTAGACGCTTGTCGTGTAAGGCGTATAGCTTTAGCGT
>CAVGEN010000244.1:0-2330 GCA_963628185.1 Waltera intestinalis
CGCCTGGTGCAGATCTTCCAGGCTCCCTCGCTCCAGATGGTCACGTTCACCATCACCGAGAAGGGCTATACCTATAATGATGCCGACCTCGCCCGCGGCTTGGACGCAGTCTTTGCCATGGGTAAGCTCACTGCCCTCCTTTATGAGAGATACAAGGCAGGCAAGTTGCCTGTCACCCTGCAGAGCACCGACAACTGCTCCCACAACGGCGACCACGTGAAGGCTGGCGTGAAGGCATACGCCGAGCGTTGGGCAAAGGACGGCATCGTGGAGGCTGGCTTCCTGGACTACATCAACGACAGCAGCAAGGTGACTTATCCTTGGTCTATGATCGACAAGATTACGCCTCGTCCTCACGAGAAGGTACAGGCGATGATTGCCGAGGACGGTTTCGAGGACAACCAGACCATCATCACCGAGAAGCATACCTATACCGCTCCTTTCGTCAACTCCGAGGAGGTGCAGTACTTGGTTTGCGAGGATACCTATACCAACGGTCGCCCACCTTTGGAGTTGGGCGGTGCGCTCTATACCACTCGCCAGACGGTGGACGAGGTGGAGACGATGAAGGTGACTACCTGTCTGAACCCTCTCCACACGGCGATGTCCATCTACGGTTGTATGCTCGGCTATACCTTGATTTCCGCCGAGATGGCCGACGAAGACCTGCGCGCCTTCATCCAGAAGATAGGTTATATCGAGGCAATGCCAGTGGTGACCGACCCGGGAGTGCTGAACCCATACGAGTTTATCGGCACTGTTATCAACAAGCGTCTGCCCAACCCATTCATGCCAGATGCTCCCCAGCGTATCGCTACCGATACCAGTCAGAAGCTCTCCATCCGTTTCGGCGAGACCATCAAGAAGTACATCGCCCGTGGCCTCGACAAGAGCAACCTCGTCCTCATCCCATTGGTGTTGGCAGGTTACGCCCGCTACTTGAAGGCTTTGGACGACAACCTAAAGCCGTTCGAACCGTCTTCTGACCCATTGTTGGAGGAGCTCCAGGCCATCGTGGCTCCTTTGGAGGTAGGCAAGGCCGAGCAGGATTACTCTTGCCTCAAGCAGCTTTACTCTCGCAAGGATGTGTTCGGTCTCGACCTCTACGAGGCAGGCTTCGGCGAGCAGATAGAGGGCATGGTGAAGGAACTCTTCGCCGGCGAGGGGGCAGTGAGAAAGACATTGCACAAATATACATTGAATAGATAAAAAAACAACGATATGGAAAGAACATGGCGCTGGTTTGGCAAGAAAGACAAGATTACACTTGCCCAGTTGAAACAGATAGGTGTCGAGGGTATCGTGACCGCATTGCACGACGTACCACTCGGCGAGGTATGGACACGCGAGAAGATTCATGAACTGAAAGAGTACATCGAGTCTTACGGTATGAAATGGAGCGTGGTGGAGTCGCTGCCTGTGGTGGAGACCCTGAAGTATGGCGGTCCTGACCGCGACCACCAGATAGAGGTGTACAAGGAGAGCCTCCGCAACCTTGGCGAGGAAGGCATCAAGTGCATCTGCTACAACTTCATGCCCGTATTGGACTGGGCGCGCACCGACCTCACCCACGACAACCCCAACGGAGCTACCAACCTCTATATGAACTGGGGCGAGTTTGCTTACTTCGACATCTACATCCTTCAGCGTGAGGGTGCCCGTGAGGATTGGGCGGAGTTCTCCAAGAACCACAAGTGGGGCAGAGACCTTGTGGCTGAGGCCGACGAAATCAAGAAGACTTCCTCTCCCGAGCAAGACCATGCCTTGGTGGAGAACATCATCATCAAGACGCAGGGCTTCGTGTCGGGCAACTTCAGCGAGGGCGATTCCGCTCCTGTGCAGAAGTTCCGCGACCTCTTGAAACTCTACGAGGGAATCGACAAGAAGAAGTTGCAGGAGAACATGAAGTACTGGTTGGAGGCCATCATGCCTGTTTGCGACGAGTATGACATCAACATGTGTGTCCACCCCGACGATCCTCCTTATCCCGTGTTCGGTTTGCCACGCATCATCGGTACCGCCGAGGACATCCAGTGGATGCTCGATGCCGTGCCCAACAAGCACAACGGCCTTACCTTCTGCGCAGGTTCGTTCTCAGCAGGCGAGCACAACGACTGTGTGGCGATGGCAAAGCAGTTTGCCGACCGCACCCATTTCGTTCATCTCCGTTCCTGCCACATCTTCCCCAACGGCAACTTCACGGAGGCTTCCCACTTGGGCGGCCGTGCCGACTTGATAGAGCTTTGCCGCATCTTCGAGAAGGCGGAGCAGGAAGGCAAGTGCAACTCTGGCCGCCGTCTCCCCATGCGTGTTGACCACGGCATGACCTT
>CAVGEN010000245.1:0-2328 GCA_963628185.1 Waltera intestinalis
TACCTAA
The DNA here is from genome assembly GCA_963628185.1 of Waltera intestinalis. Taxonomy (GTDB): domain Bacteria; phylum Bacteroidota; class Bacteroidia; order Bacteroidales; family Bacteroidaceae; genus Prevotella. The sequence continues at coordinate 8 of CAVGEN010000245.1, forward strand.
CCATTGGATTATTCTGATTCATAGGCCATACAGCCGTTCCGCTTATGCTATAGTTAAATGACAGGCGATCGTTGTGCCAAACGCCAGGAGGGTATTCGTAACTATATTTTAGATCATGGCAATTAAGGGCATGTTGAGCATACACGATGTTTGTCTTCAAATCTGAAAGTAATGCATCAAACTTGTCGCTCTCAATGGCACATTCTGTTGAAGTCCTAATCCCTTCATTTATTATTTCTACATTCTTTTTCCTATTAGCATACAGATAGATGGAGTCTATCTCTTGTCGATAATTCTTTATGAACCGCTTATGCTTGTCTGATAACTCGTCAAGGTGGAAATAGTTGCACAGAGCATATTCGATGACTGAAAAATAATCGTCCCAATAATGCCTGTGGTAACATAGATGAAAAGCATAAGATTGCCATTGAGCCACAAGGCAGGCCACATGCTCTTCTTTCGAATAATTCTTAAATAAGTCAAATTTGATACGCTGCAAGTCCTCGTTTGCAACAGGACCTTCCCTGTGATAACCATTATCGTCGAGTACATGACCTCTTATGTGAGCAGATAAGTAACAGTCATTATTCACGAAAGAATCATCCTCAGAGGCACAGATATGCAATGTATCATAGTATCCGTCAACCTCACCGCGATAATACGAACAATCCTTTGTAATATGAGCTGTAGTTCTGTCAATAATGGCTGCAATGTCCAGGCTATCTACATATTTCAGAATCTCTTCGATTCCCTTGTCATGCGTGGGTTTCTTGTTGTATCCATAGTAATAATTATGATATGGATTATGCAGAAATGCGGAATACTTTTCGAATGATCCGCATTCTTCACATATTTGATTGACTACAACACCAGATATTACTAAATGGTTAAACAGTATGATATTCTTCCTGTTTTCCGCGCTTTTGCGAGGTAAATTTGTAAATAGTTGATTTTCAGTGCTTATTTTCTAAAAAATTTGGCTTTTTGGGTGTCCCGCGCTAATTTTGCGGTATGTTCGTACGTCGCAAGGTCAACAAGTCGGGTAGCACCAGCGTCCAAGTAGTAGACAAGGCCGGTGGATGCTACCGTGTCGTGTGCAGTCTGGGCACGGGACGCGAGGAATGGGAACTTGTCAGGTTGGAGGCCCGAGGCAGACAGTATGTCAAGGAGCATGGGCATCCGGAGCTGCCGTTCTTTGAGCCGAGCATAGATGACAGAATCGAGGAACTGCTGACAAGTCTGCACAACAGCCAGGTGCGGGTAATCGGCCCCGAGGCCGTGTACGGCCGGCTTTATGACGAGATAGGTTACGGTGTCATCAGGAACGAGATGTTCCGCCATCTGGTGATATGCCGCCTGTTCAATCCCGGAAGCAAACTGAAGACCATCGACTATCTGTCAAGGTATCTCGGCAGATACTATTCCACGGACCAGATTTACCGGTTTCTGGATAACCTGTGTTACCGGGAGGGCAGGCGTTCCGCGAGTCCCGACATCAAGTCCCGAGTAGAGGAGATAAGCTTTGCCAAGACGCGGGAGGAGTGCGGTGGCAAGATAGAAGTGGTGTTCTACGACATGACCACACTCTACTTCGAGGCGGCGGATGAAGATGACCTGCGCAAATGCGGCTTTTCCAAGGACGGAAAGCACAGCAATCCCCAAATCTTCCTCGGACTCCTCGTGGCGACGGGAGGCAATCCGATAGGATATGAGATATACGAAGGCAACATCTTCGAGGGGCATACGCTGATAGACTTTATCAAAAAGATGTCTGACAAGTTCGGCTTTGACAAGCCGATAGTCGTAGCCGATGCCGGGCTTCTGTCGAAGAGGAATGTCGCGGGGCTGAAGGCCGAGGGCTACGAGTTCATACTCGGGGCAAGGCCGAAGAACGACAGCGAAAGCGTCAAGGAAGCCATCCTGTCGCTCAATCTTCGGGACGGGGAAGTTCGTGTCATCGAGCGTGGAGACGGCACTCGGATGGTTGTTTCCAAGACAGACAAGCGCACCGCGAAGGACAGGAAAACAAGAGAACGCGGACTGAGCCGGCTGGAAAAGCGGTTAGGCAGCGGTCGACTGACCAAGGCGAACATCAACAACAAGGGCTACAACAAATATCTGGCGATGGAGGGAGATGTCAAGATCTCCATTGACTACGACAAATTCAAGGCGGACGCGGCTTGGGACGGCATCAAGGGTTACGTCACCAACACCAGCCTATCGAACGAGGATGTCATCTCGCGTTACTCCGACCTTTGGCGCATCGAGCGGGCGTTCCGTATGAACAAGACCGACCTGCAGGTCCGTCCCATCTACCACCG
>CAVGEN010000246.1:0-2323 GCA_963628185.1 Waltera intestinalis
TACCTTGGGTCGAGTCTTTACTTACTCCCCCGGGAATTTACCTTAAAATTCAACGGCTATAATAATAGCACATATTTTTTTATTCATGGCGTTGATAATAAGAAAAGTTCATTGAAAAGTCCATGACCAAATCTTAATGTCGCATCCTAATACCACCAGCTATGATTTTTAGCCAAAAGAAAAGAGTCACACGCTGATTTTACGGCGCCCCCTCAAGATGTATCAATTACACCCATCGAATTTTGCCCCCGTGGAGCAAATTCGTTACAATTTGAAAATTTACCTAGAGGGCACCAAATTTAAGTGCAAGGTATGCAACAACAATAGCGAAGGAAAGCTAAATTCTCCTGGGAGGATCTTAAAATTAGTTTCTTTCAAGATTATCAATCAATTATACAATCCTATCTAAATCCAAGCACGCCTACATATCCAATCATCTTGTTATCAATCCTACCACATGTCTCCCAATCTACATTTTCGCTGAATTCCACTGGCGTCTTACATTTTCTATCACAAGCCAACGGCAAATGGGAAAATTTATTCCCCTCAACACCTCTTCACGTTTCTCCCAATTGACTCTTCAAGGCTTTATCAACACTTGCATTCTCTGTAAATCCTCTGAACATGCAAGGAGTGTTAAGAAGAAGTCCCCATCTGTCGAGAAGGTATCACTCCTCATCCTCAAGGTCTGGTGATTTCTCTGGTGATTTCTCTGTCAACCAATAGACGAAGAAAACTAATTTTCGGCAAAAGCACAATGCCAACCGATTTATCTGATACACAGGTTCTTGGAGATTAAAGAAATTATTCCATTGCGTAAATTGATTTCGAATGACAGTTATCCAAAAAATCTCAAACATGAATAATCAGGCCTTTCGCTGTTTATGGTGGGTAATGTAGATTCCTAATGTCTCAATATGCATGACATAGTATACTTGAAACATGAACGATACAAACTTAGTAAAGGCCTTTGAAACAGCACTCGGAGTCCATTCCCCATGGACTATAGACAGCACAGAACTGATACCAAATGAAAATAGATTCGGCAATCTTGAGATGCATGTATATGTATCTTTCCCAAGAGGGGCTAAGTTTACATGTCCTATCTGTGGAGAAGAACATACAAGCTATGACACGAGGGAGAGGGTCTGGAGGCATCTCAACTTCTTCCAGTACCGTTGCTACATTCATGCTAAAGTACCCAGGATTGAGTGTTCTCAGCACGGAGTAAGGACTGTTGATGTACCATGGGGAAGAGAAGGTTCCGGCTTTACATTGATGATGGAAGGGGTAATCCTGTCTCTTCTGAAGCACCTGCCGGTTGCGACAGCAGCAAGAGAAATCGGGGAATATGACACAAAGCTTTGGCGGGTACTGAACTACTACGTCAGTGATGCCAAGAAGACGAGAAATTTCTCCGATGTAGATGCTGTGGGCGTTGATGAATACAGTCATAAGGGACAGAACTATATAACTGTCTTCCTGTCTCATCCTACTGAGAAGAATCCTGAAGCCAGGGTGCTGGACATCCAGGATGGCAAGGGTAAGGACACAGCAACTGCTTTTGGTGAATCATTTTGTGAGTTCAAAGGCAAGAAGGAGGCTGTCAAAGATATTACAAGCGACATGTGCCATGGATTCCGTAATGCAATGCAGGAAGAGTTCCCGGAAGCTACACTCACTGTAGATAAGTTCCACGTCGTCAAGATGGTCGGGGAGGCCGTCGATAATGTAAGAAAGAGAGAGAGCAGCTCCCGAGACAAGAGGAGGAGTGACATCCTTAAAGGTACAAGATACCTATGGCTGACCAACAGGGATAACCTTAAGGAAAAGCAAGTTGCAAGACTGGATGAGCTACTCTCATCAGAGGAGAATCTGGATACCATCATTGCCTACCAGTACAAGCTGAGGTTACAGGAGCTTTACAGTAAGTCTCGTGACTTTGATGATGCCTGCTATTACTTTGAGGATCTTGTTCTCGAGATGTCCAACAGCTCAGTACATGAGATAGCGAAGGTTGCAAAGAGCCTTACAAGGAATGCTGTAGAGATCCTGAATTACTTCATCTCGAAGAAGACCAACGCAATCCTGGAGGGATTCAACTCCAAGATAAGCCTCATCAAGTCCAAAGCCAGAGGGTTCAGAAATATGGAAAACTTCAAGAACATGATTTACTTCTGTATGGGTGGTTTTAACTTCCCATTCGTCAAGATTATGGAATGAGGTTACCCACTACAAATAGCGAATAACCAATAAAAGCCCTGTAAATTGTTACATTACAAGGCTTTACCTTACGAGATCTACGGGGCTCGAACCCGTGGCC
>CAVGEN010000247.1:0-2313 GCA_963628185.1 Waltera intestinalis
GTGCGCAAGTATCAGGAAAGCGGCATGACAGTCGAACAACTGCTGTCAATGCCGGAAGTGAAAGTACAAGAGCTGTTTCTCGACGACTGTAATCGGAGCCGGGGCGCAAATCCCCGCAGAGACGAACTAGAAGCACTGGTCCCCGACTATGTGAAGCGTCTCAGCAAAAAGGGCGTGACCGTGAAGTCACTACATGAGGAGTATCTCCGAGAACATCCCGGCGGCTATCAGTATTCCAACTTCAAGCGCGCTATACGCCGTTACAGATACCAGACCAGAGCCGTAGGCCATGTCGAACATTTGGCCGGTGACCAAATGTACATAGACTATGCCGGTGACAAGCTCGAAATCATTGATGCCGTGACCTGTGAAACACGGCAAGTGGAGGTGTTTGTGGCTATCCTCCCGTGCAGTCACTACACCTACTGCGAGGCCGTGTGGTCACAGAAGAAGGAAGACCTTGTGTCGGCCTGCGAAAACGCGCTGCGCTTTTTCGGCGGTGCTCCCCTAGCTATAGTTCCGGACAACCTCAAGTCGGCCGTCACCAGATGCGACCGCAACGAGCCCGTTATCAACGATGATTTTGCTGGCATGGCCGAATTCTACGGCATGACGGTCTTTCCGGCAAGAGTGCGCAAGCCCAAGGACAAGGCCCTTGTGGAGAATGCCGTAAAACTCATGTACCGGACTGTCTATGCCGACATCGAAGGCCAAGTTTTTCATGACCTTGACACGCTGAATGCAGAAATAAGAAAATCGCTGGAAGCGTTCAACAACCGGAAAATGAGTGGAAGAGACCATTCACGGCGCGAACTGTTCGAGGAAACAGAGAAAGACTATCTCCGCCCAATTCCAGACATACGTTATCAGATGAAGTCGCGCAAGACAGCCACGGTACTGAAAAACAGTTATGTGACGCTGAACAAACACCACTACAGCATGCCTGTTGACTACATCGGAAAGCGTGTTGACATCGTCTACGATTCGGAAACTCTGCAGATATTCCACGGACTCCGGCTGGTAACCGTACACCAGCGCGACGATACTCCCTATGCCTACACGCAGAAGGACTCGCACCATCTTCCTGGTAGGCACGGGTCGTACGAGAAGGATATGGACGACATCTTCGAACGGGCAGGAAACATAGACAACATACTGTTGGCATACCTGCGGACTGTAGCCGGCGAGAAGAAATATCTTCCCCAAGCCTTCCGTACGTGCAGGGGTATTCTGTCTCTGGAAACCAAGTATGGACTTGAACGCCTTGTTGCCGCATGCGCCTGCGCTACGGAAGGCAAACTGTACAGCTACAATGACGTTAAAGGTATACTGCAACGCGGCGAAGACATAGACTTCATGCCGGCAGAAGAAGGGCTGGACCGCAACTACAAGCCACGGGAACACAAGAACATCCGTGGAAAAGACTACTACTCATGCACCAACAAAACAAAAACAGAAAAGAATGGAAACAAATAACAAGACGGCGCCTGCCGTAAAAGAAAAGGAACAGAATCAGGTATCGCTTGACCTGATGCGCAGAATGAGACTCACCGGAATGGCCGCAGCTTTTGAGGAAAGTCTCATGTCAACGTATGCCGAATCCATGACACCGGACGCCTTTGTGTCATGGCTGCTGGCCAGAGAATGGGACCACAGGTCGTCAGCGGCTATAGAACGCCTCATACGGGGCGCTTCGTTCCGCTACAAGGCCTACCCCGAGGAGATTGACTACAACATCAACAGAGGACTGGAACGAAACCAAATGGAACGGCTTCTGTCGCTCGACTTCGTGCGCCAGGGACAAAACCTGTTCATCACAGGTTCTGCCGGCACAGGAAAGAGCTTTCTCGCAACTGCCATTGGATACCATGCCTGCAAGAATGGTTTCAAGACGCTGTACTCCAACACGTCCAAACTGCTCAGCATGTTGAAAGTGGCCAAGGCAAAGAATACCCTGGAAGCTGAGCTCAAAAAGATAGAACGCTGCCAGCTGCTCATACTTGACGACGCTTTCCTTGTGCCGCTCGATGCCAGAGAACGAACCGTCCTGCTTGACATAATTGAAGACCGACATGGAAGGAAATCTATTGTCGTATCATCCCAGTTGCCGGTCGAAAACTGGTACGATGCCATCGGAGACCCAGCGGTTGCCGACGCCGTACTTGACAGAATCGTACACTCGGCACATCGGATAGAACTCTTCGGAGAAAGCATACGCAAAATGAACGCACGCAAATAAGCGGGCAAAATAAAATTGACCCCGTCGGCCAGGACTTTTAAGGGGGTCAATCAAAAAGATTTTAAGGGGTCAAA
>CAVGEN010000248.1:0-2309 GCA_963628185.1 Waltera intestinalis
GCGCAACGGCTCACACAGTCGAACGACGAGGAGATGCCGCTGACCGATGTTATTGGAACAAACGGCAAGACTGCACTCAAATTCTTGAACTCGCAGGGTATCATCAACGAAACGCAATATCAAAGTGCGTTCGACAAGAACGGCAACTTAACACCCGAAGCCAAGTCCGACCTGCTGGGCGTGTTGGAGAATATGCTGTTTGCAGGAGCAAAGAGCGACCGCATCAAAGAGATGTTTTCGGCACTGCCACAGCCAGCGCAGAAAGCCATTTTGCAGACCATAGCACGCGATGCAGAGAACAGCAACGACGCAAAGGTTGCGCCCTATCTACAAGAGGCTATCGAAGCCTACTACTCGGTGAAAGACGACGAGGTATTTCTTGCCGCCAAGACACTTGACGAGCGTATGCGTGCCATCGACGCGTGGGCGCGGCAGAGCCAAATGGACTTTGCTGGAAACGCCTTTTTCCCTGTGCAAAAATATAGTAACTTTGCATTGGCGTTGGCGGCGACATTCAAGAGCCAAACAATGGCTACGCAGCGCGCCAAGTACAACGAACTGTACGACAAACTGCAAGGAAAGGGGGCAAATCTGTTCGGAGAAGCCGAAACACTTTCGTTTGTCGAAGCCGTCGAAAGGGTCTATAACATAAAACTTAATAGGGAGAACAAGCAAGATGTTACAAATGATGGAAGCAATGTATTGGCACACGGTAGTGAGCCAAGCAGCACAGGGCAACCCCGAAGCGCAGGAGGAACTCGAAGCACAGAACCGACTGCGGCAGGAGAACGCACAGCCGACCATACAGCAGGAACTGCAACTGATAATGAACAAAGCACAACAGCAGAAAGAGCGCAAGCAACCGATATTCCTGCAAGTGATACCCTAAAACAGATAGAGGCACAAGCAGAGCCTTTCGATGACATAGAATTAACGCCCGAGAACTGGTTCGCACTGTTTGGCGAAGACGGCATTGTAGATACGCCTATCGGCAAAGTCAAGATGGGCGAAAACCAATATCTTAAACTTGCCCAAAAAGGCAGAGAGGGGAAACTCGGAATGATTAAACCCACGCTTGAACACCCCAGCGTGGTAGTTATGGATAAGAGCCAAGCCAAAGAGGGGCAAACAACAGAACGAGAATACTCGTATGTGTTTATCAAGGCGTTTACAGGTAAAGACGGCAATCGTATCTACTACTTTACCTCTGTTACTGTCAGCAAAGACGGCAAAGAGGTTGTTGTTTCTAATCAAGAAAAAACGGCTAATAGAATAGCCAAACTAATTGAACAAAACAAATTAGTTTGGCTAAACAATTCCAGCCTGCATCCGACATCGCAGGTCGAGGAGTCAGTTCCTCTTAACCGTTCGCGCAAGCCTACTCAAACCGACAATCAGCCTACCGTGCTCGGTATCAATCCGTCTGGAAATCTTTCTACCGACAAAGATACAACAAATAATCGGAACGACCAAACTTTTGACGAGAAAAAAGACGGTGGCGTACAAATCGAGAACGAGCAGAAAGGTATCACGCCTATACAAAGCGTGGACGACCTTGCCGCTCGCATAGACGAAACATTGGGCGATATTCCAAGCGTAAAAGTTGGTTATCTCCAAGCCTTAAACTTGTTGGCAATCAACAAAGAGGCAAGTAAGGAGTTCCTAAAACAGAACAACATCACCACACAAGATGGTTTTGCGGCGTGGTGCAAGAAACGCCAAGCCAAATTGCGCAAAGGGACAAACCAAAAACGCAGAGAAGCGTTGGCGCAAATCAATACCGACCGCATACTCGATATGGCGCAAAAGGCAGCGTCCGAGTTCGAGCAGCGAGTAGAAGCAGAAAATAGAGAAAAAGAGCAAAAGCGCACCAATGCCTTTGTCGAAAAGATGACTGGCAAAGGGGTGAATCTCGTGCAAGACGCGCGCGAACTGCCACGCAGCGAGGGAACAGCCTACCGTGCCATAAAGAGTGGCGCAAAGGTGATGGGCTGGTTCAATGTGAAAACAGGGCAGGTCTATATCTACACTCCAAACGCCAACAACCACAACGAGGTAATGCGGACGCTACTGCACGAGTTCGTGTCGCACAAAGGACTGCGCGATATGCTCGGCACAGAGGCGTTCGACAAACTCTGCCACAATGTGTGGAAAATGATGCCGTTCGAGCAACGCGTGCAGTTTGCTGTGTATGTTACGCAACGCATACCAGTAGGCACACGCGAGATACAGAAATATATCGAGCAACTGTCGCCCTACGAGATTGCGAAACTGCTCGGCAGCGAAAAGACACAACTGGCAGCCGCCGA
>CAVGEN010000249.1:0-2268 GCA_963628185.1 Waltera intestinalis
TTCAAAGATAATACTTTTTCTTGGATTATGCAAGAAATTCAGCTTCTTTTTTTATCCTATGAATAATTCAGGTTAAGTCCTTTGGAAATATAAACAGGAAACGGTCAAGAAAACCATTCTTCTTGAATCCCATATCGTAAAGTTCATGCACTATGCCTGTCTGGATAGTCCCTGTAATCTGAATGCAAGGATGGTCAATGCGCAAAGGACAATCGAGGTTACAGCGAGAGACATCTATCGGCAAACCATTGTGAGCGGATAGCATCTGTTGTATGAAAGAACTGTTGTTGTAGCGGTTGATGGTGTTGAACAGTCCCATTATCTCGTCCACCACGACAGCCACACCTCTGAGGTTGGCATCGTGATTGCGCATCAGTATCTCAGACGTAAAGTCATTCATGATGTTCTTGTGCAAGACTGGAACAGGAGGCAATGCCTCCCATTCCGTCCGTTTCTTGCCCTTATTCCGCTCTACAACGGAAGCATACTCCTCCTTTAGTGCCTTGAACTTATGATGTTCTTCCGTGTCAATGTCATGCAACGGCTTGTAGGCAAAGTTCAACGGTGGTGTCTTGCCGACTCCAGGCTTGCCCACAAGCATCATATATAATATAGGTGGCGTAATCCAATTGCCTTTGATTCGGATATAGCAGGAGTTTCCGATGGCTGCCGCCATAGCGGATATTAGGGAAGTAACGGTGAACTCAATGGAATAGTTCTCCGTCCTTGCCAAGTCAAGAACCATCTGTTGCATCTTCTGGGGGAACACTTCAAGCGGAATGCCAGAAGAGGCTACGCCCGAAACTTCCGAGCGTAGCTTGTTGCAAATTTCAAGCGCATTCATAGGCATCACCAGTCTAAGGGTTTAGGTTTGCGCTTGTTTCCAGCAAGAATGGCTGCGTTCTCTTCCTCTGCCGTGAGAGGCACAGGATTCTTGCGGTTAGTCTCCAGCCACTTGTCAAGTTCATCTTGATAAAGGCAGTAACGCTTGCCTGGCTTGGTGGCAGGGATGCTACCATTGCCAAGTTTCATGTAGAGGGTAGCCATCGGCATCTTCAAGTATGCCGATGCTTCCTCCACACTCATTGGTATGTGCGTGTTTGCCTTGTGTGGTTTGTTCTGTGATTGCAGACTGATAATCATCTGCTTCATGCCCACCACTTCATCCCGAAGCTGGGCAACGACCATTGGAAGGTCGTTGAAAGTAAGTTCTTTTGTCATATTCCAGTATTTTTGAAAAACTGGGACAAAGGAACAGAATGATACAGCCGTTACTCCCATTCGTGACAGTCATTTGTCATTCACGAAGGAATAACTCTAACAATGGGGATTATTCGGGATTTTCTTCCTTTATATCATGGAAATCGTATTTGCCATTAATTGGTTCGTCTATCGGAATGACATCATTGGAGCATGGTGCTTTGAGGTTCTTCAATGTGCTGTAGTCCAAGCCTTCAAAAGGTTTGGGGAACAATGCCTTGATAAAAGCGATTCGCATTGCCATAGTATAATCACGTTTACCCAAACGCTCTGCGATGTTCCACACAAAGTGTCTGAGTGGAATGTTCTCAACATTTTCCTTGAAACGGTTGATTGCTGTCGGTGTATGGTCGCTATCATTGCTCCATTCCTTGACAGCATCAATGACTTTTTGTAAATCCTCTTCATACAGGAACCGTGACAAGGTGCGGTGTGTATAGTCAAGTACTGCTTTTGCTCGCCTGTCCTTTTCCTCTTTTTGTTCCCTTTCCTGTGCTTCAACGCACTTAGCATAGTCCTCGTGGCTGTATTCCCCAGACTCAACTTGTGGTAAAGTTTTCATTGGTTGTTCTTGTTCTGTTGCAGTCTCTGCTTCTATAACGGCATTCTTCGTTTTGCCGTTGTTACCAATGGTCATCAGTTCATAAGGACAATTCACCATAGAAAGGAATATTGCCCAAAGCAGTATGTTGCTTCCTGCAAAGGTTATAGACTCTACAAACAGACTTTGGTGAAAGTCATTGCCTACATACATCGCCACTACAAGAGAAATGGCGAGAATTGCAGTACCAACAAATGCGTAGATGGTACAATCTGATGTTGTTTTGTTTACTCTCATATCTTATTCGTTTTATTGTTGTTCGTTCAAATTTCTCCGCAAAGTTAGAATCTGAAGAATGTAAAATCAGTACAAACATTCTCTGGCACTCCATCTTTTACGCTTTATTAGCATTGTAGTGTGATTTCATACTCTGAATCATACTTGAAACTGCTCGTTAGTGTCAGTTG
>CAVGEN010000250.1:0-2238 GCA_963628185.1 Waltera intestinalis
CATTATGGACAACCGAGTAAAATTCTATTGCTGGCTTATCGCCCTGCTGGAGCGTAAGCACCTCACCTTTCAGGAGATAGTGGATGAATGGGCGGAGGCTAGGTGCAATCCCTTCCACGAGGATCTGACGCTGCGCACCTTCCACCGTCACCGTGAGGCAATCGCCTCGCAATTCGGTATCACGGTGGAGTGCGACAAGAGCGACGGCTACCGCTATTATGTGAAGCGTGACAAGGTGGAATGTGACGAGACAACAGAGTGGATGCTCAGTAGTATGCGCCTTGCCTCGCTTGGCGAACAACTGAAATACCACAACAAGGTGATGCTCGACACACCGCCCTACAACTCGGAATATCTCGACGATATTCTCGGGGCGATAGACAGGCACTACCTGCTGAAATTCAAATACATCTCGGCATTCGGTGCGGAGAGTGACATGGCACTACGACCAGCCTTCGTGAGATACTTCAAGCAACGGTGGTACGTCATCGGAGTGAAGAGTGAAGAGAGAAGAGAGAAATATCCAAATGCTGAAGTTGATGAACGGCGGCTTGTCCGCTGTCTTCCCTTCGACCGCATCAGTTACTTGAAGGTGATTTGTGAGAAGCATCCCTTGTCGGCAGAAATGAAGCGTTTCCTTACTCCCGAGAATTACTATGAGAACTGCTTCGGCATCATGCGCATGGAGGACGAACCGGTGGAGCGCATCCGCATCCGTGCCTTCTATCCCGAGTACAACTTTATAGAGGAAGTGCCTCTGCATGAGAGCCAGCGTCGGCTGACAATGTCGAAGGATGGACTCTACCGTGAATACGAACTCACCCTGCGCCCCAGCCGCGACTTCCTGCAGGAACTGCTGTGGCATGGCCGCAACATCATGGTGCTGCAACCCGAGAGTCTGCGACAGAAGATGATAGGCATCCTGCAAGACATGACGAGGAGTTACGAAACGGGGGAATGTACCAACGGCGAACAGGAAGAATAAACAACAAGGAGGACGGTCTATGAAACAGCAAAAAGAAACAGACAAGAACTACGAGAAGGTTTACGACAAGCGCAAGAAACTATATGGCATCAAGAAGAAAGGCGAGCGTACATGGTATATCAAGCCTTGCTTCCAGAATGTAGAGTCAGAATTTTGGAATCAATGTGTGAAAGACGAGATATGGTTCCGTCAAGACGGCAAATACGGACTCATCTGTTTGCCAGAGCGTCGCATTGTGCTTCCGCCCATATATGGCTATCCCATCGACTTTCACGAGAACGGACAGGCCATGACTTGGAAAGACTATAAAGCTGGAGTGATCGACCGTGAGGGCAACGAACTGATACCCTTCATCTACGACCGTATGGAAAGGCGGTATGAGCGGGTAAACCAGCACCAATTTTTCAGAGGCTATGCCTGTTTCTGCAACGACGGCACCTCGCAGGCTTACGACGAGAACTGTCAGTCCAACGAGTTTACCGAGGAGGAGAAGCGATGGAACGCAATGAAACGCGAGTATGAGAATAAGGAAGTGGAGACGATGACGCTCGACGAACTGGAAACCCTCATCAAGAAAGAGTATGTGAAACTGATGGAGATGGGCTACGGGGGATACAACGACTTCTGCTATACACGGGAGCATAAGGACAAGGTGGATGCCCGGAAAGACCGGGTTACGTCTCTGCTCTATGACAGAAGACTGATGATGAACCGTAGTTGGGTGCACAACGAGGAGAACGCCCGCCGCATTGGACGGCTGAACGACCTGTTGATGCGTGCCGTCTATAAAGCGCATCGGTTGTTGAAAAAGACATCGCAGTCATTGCGGTGGATGGAAAAAGTGCAACATGTGGATTACCAGAACGCAGAAGTATATGTGCATCCCGAGTGGCAGGACAGCAGAAGCGAACTGAACTATGTGCGCAAATTCAAGTCGGAGGATGAGGAGGATGAACGCCTTGTCGATGAGGAGGACAACCTTTCCCATACCCACATTTGGAACATCATTGCCCAGTTGGGACATGGCTGCCACCATGACCGTGGTTTCGTGGCGTGTTTCGAACAATCATGGGACATCTACATGAAAGACGATCTGGAGGATTTCGAGGACATGGTAGGCGATGACGGGCGCACATGGGATGAGTGCATCCATTACCCTGCTTACCAAGACCAGTATTTCCTCATGCCCTTCCACCACCTGTATTGCGACCTCTTCTTGTATTCTTTCGAAGACCTCTGCCACATCAATGACT
>CAVGEN010000251.1:0-2229 GCA_963628185.1 Waltera intestinalis
TGCGAGGTTCTTTCACCCGATGTCCGTTGGCTGCATCATAGAGCATAATCTTTCCAGCACGTACCCGTCCAAGATGGTCAATCTGCCAATACACCGTGCTGCCGCCCCACTTCTTTGATGTGCCCACCTTATACAACTGGAAGATACGAAGCGTTTCCTTCTCGCCGAGGACAGTGGAAAGGAAGCGGTATAAGGGGTTGATGGAATATGCAGTATGTTTGACGCATCACATCGTTGTCGATATATGATGGGGGTGGCTGGCTCTTGGAAACTGGTACGGCTATGGGGCGAAAGGTTTGCTCGTTCCGTTTACTCTCCAATGCATCTGGGTTGTCCTTGAAATAGTCTGACGGTTTGTAGTGGTATTGGCATGAATGCTCATGGTCGCACCGCCCCACATAGTCGGGGAATTCTATGCGACCTTCCGTGTCGATGTATCGCACGAAACAATGGCGCTTGCCGCAGTTGGGACAAACGCCTTTGTTGCCGTGTCTGTATTTCTGGAGGGTAAACCGATATTCTGCCATGATGATTATGTTTTTGCAGTTCGTGCAGATTGCAGTATTTGCAGTTTGCAGAAGAAATGGATAAAGAAGGGCGTGAGAAACTGCAAAGTGCAATAACTGCAAGGTGCAATGGGGCTTTACTGTTGCAGTTTCTCATATTCTCCCCGTTTCAGTTTCCTGATAATGCGGTCGCCAGCGAGATTTACCAAGGCATACATTACGGAGCGTTCCGACAGTCCAGCCTCTTTGCCAGCCATTACTGCATCGGCTGTGGTGAAGTGTTGCGGCACATTGTCAAGGAACTCCTTCTTCTGCGGTTCCAGACCGTCCATGAGAATGAAACGTTGGATGGCAGTGTAGCATCCTTCGAAATATTCGCTCAGAGCGATGGCGGCTTTCATGGAGTCAATATCCACATGGTCTTTGTGTGTGTCGCCACATGCCCAGCGGAGCAGCTGGATGATGAGGGCGATGCGGGCTGTAATCATCGGAGCCTTCATAATGCGACTGTCCACCAGACTGTCATCGGCAATGGCGTTGACGGCATGGATGGCATCGTTGCGCCACTTGATGAAATGTCGGCTTGCATCTGCCGAGAAATGCAGAATGGTTTGCGTGGCATTTCCTGTTGTCTCATCCATGGAGAAAGGCAAGTCCAACAGTTTGTTGATAACATTCTCCCACCATGCGGCGTACTTGTTGAACGATGATGTGCTTTCGGCATCCATCATCCAGTCGGTAATCTTCTGCGACGACGGATAGACAAAGAGAATGCGGTCGAGCAGTCCGTTGTCCCTGTAGCCTTTCTCTATCAGTTCATGCACACGGGTGGTCTGCATCGTGCCCACGATGTTTATAAAAGGTTGCTTGATGTGGATGGGAACAGGCATATTGCAGCGGAGCACATTGAGCGGTTTGCCACTGAATGCCGTAAGCAACTGCTCGATGAGTTGTCCGCGATTGTACTGGTTCACGGAGTTGAACATGCCCATAATCTCGTCCACATAAAGCACGATGCCACGCTGGTTGTCGTTGAGGGCGTGCATCATCGCCTCGGGAGTGAAGTCAGAAATCAGCGTGCGCCGTAAAACGGGTTTCGGGGGCAGGTCGATGCTCTCGTCCTTGTTGCCCCTCTTTCCTTCGACTACTGCATCGTATTGCTCCTTCTCCTTCATAAATTTGCGGCTCTGTTCCGTATCACGCTTTTGTATCGGACGGAAAGCGAAATCTAGCGGCGGTGTCTTGCCCATGCCAGGTCTGCCCACCAGGATGAGATAAAGCATCGGACTGCTTGTCCATCCTCCCTTTATTCGGATGCTCACGGCATTGCCAATGGCAGAGGATGCCGCCATAATGAGCGAGGCGATGGTATACTCGATGGAATAGTTCTCTTCACGATGCAGGGCAAACACCATGTCCTGCATCTTTTCCGGCAAGGCATCGAGAGGTATCTTGCTTTCGCTGACACCTTCGAACTCCTTGCGGATGCTGTTGCATAATTCAAGTGCTTCCATCAGAACAGAGGTTTACGTTTGGAACCGATATAGCGGGCGGCATCCTTCGCCAACTCCTCTTGCGACTTCACCTTGCCGTCATTGAGCCAATTGTCAATCTCCGACTTGAGGAACATGATACGCTTGCCACGCTTGTGGTAAGGAATCTGATGTGCGCTCGTCCATCCATAGACGGTCTGCTCTGCCGGATGGTTGGGCAGGTAGGCACA
>CAVGEN010000252.1:0-2222 GCA_963628185.1 Waltera intestinalis
CTCTTGTCATTTTCCGTTCATCCACTATCAAAAATGTTACCATGAACGGATTTTCGCAGCCGATGAAATGAATTTTATCACTGGTGTTCACTCCTTTACGTAATTTTGCAGCAGAAATCAAAACAATAACGCTAACAATAAAAACGTAAGAAGTATGAACACCTTATTTAATGGAAAGAGCGCAGCCATGGTGCTTGCACTTTCATTGGTAAATGTTTCAGGTGCTTTCGCACAAGACGACAACGCCAGCTCCAAGGAGGAGGGCAACCGCAACGTGATGCTCAATGCGGCAAGTGCCAACGGTCCTCGCGAGATTCAGATAGGTCTTCCCTCTGCCGATGTCAACGTGCTGGAGAACGGTCTGCCTGTTACCTATGCCACCAACCCCCATTCCGTGAACACCATCTGGCGAGGCGATGCCAGCCTCAGTCACCAGGGCTTGCTCAAGATAGCGGAGACTGCCATCACCACGGGCAACATCGGCTATGCCGTCAACTCTTTCACCCAAAAGGGACAGAAGGGATTCAACGGAACATTGAACTATAAGAGCAACCACTTCGGGCTGCAGGAGTTCTCCCTCAATCTGAACGGCGACCTCGGCAGCGACTGGTATTACAGCTTCAATATGTACCAGGACTTCGACCCGGGAACGTTCAAGATCAAATCGACTCCCTATCAGGACCGTATCCAGATCTATAAGGCGCTCATCACCAAGAAATACAATGGCGACCGCGGCGAGTTCACCGCCATGTACAAGTATGCCAACAGCCACAACGTATATAACTACGCCACCCAGAGCGCGCCCTTCATCTATGTGGGCGACGGCAGCGTGAAGGAGTATGGCGACTTCAAGCTCGGCACCACCTCTTATCTCCCCATCGACAACGAGATGACTTACAGGGATATGCGTACCGGCGAGTTGAAGCAGACTTCCCTCTATGATGCCTGTCTGAACAAGGCGAGCGAGGTGACGCTGATGAACAACTACCGTTTCGACAACGGACTGAACTGGAAGGCTACCTTGAAATACGACCACTCCCGTGGAGCGATGGTTTATCAGACTCCGATGAGCATCATCGACCTGAAGGGAAAGGATGGGGCAAAGTATAATTATATGTACCGCGACATCGACGGACAGACCAAGGCTTACAACGGTCAGTATGTGCAGACCCGTATGTCTTGCCTCAACGCGGGAACCATCGACGAGGCTCTCTTCACCACCGAACTGAGCAAGAAGTTCCAGACTTCCACCCTCCGTGTGGGTGTGAACGAGTGGTATTATCACATCGACTACTGCTCCAACACCACGATGTACGACCAGAGTGTGCCTTCCGACGGCTCTTATGCCCTAAGAGTATGGGACGCCAACCAGCGCGACAGCTATTTCTATGACTTCAACAAGAACGCATCCGAGTATTACAAGGGAAGCGAGAACAAGTTGGCTCTCTACTTCACCCACGACTGGGACGTGACCAAGAAGTTGAACCTCTACTACGGTGCCCGCCTGGAGTGGCAGCGCCTGAAGGGTGAGAATGCAGCCGTGAAGAACGCACAGGGCGAGTTTGTTGGCCGCTTTGCCGACTACTATCTCGGTGCTACGGCAGCCGACGGCACAAAGATTGCGCCAGCCAACTTGAGCTACAACTGGTTGAATTACGACTTCTCCGTGGCAGCCACCTATAAGTTGACCGACAACTTCGGTTTCACGGGCGATTTCACTTACATCGTTCAGCATCCTAAGTTTGAGGCTTTTGCACCCGCAACGTTGCCTAACGTGGATAAGATTTCCGTGCCGCTCGGTCGTGCCGGCATCTACTACAACAACTCATGGTTGAGCTTGACATCGTTGTTCTCCTACATCTCGAAGACCAACAACAACTCTACGTTGAACCTTCAGCATGGCAGTGAGATCAAGGCTGCTCCGCTCACCTACGACATCCAGACATGGGGATGGACAACCGACGCCGTGGCTCATCCGTTCAAGGGTTTCGACTTCCACTTCCTCTTCACCTATCAGAAGCCGACCTACAAGAAGTATGAGACCAGCATCACCTTCAACGACGGTTATGTGGGCAACATCAACGCCACCGGCAATGTCGTGGCAGAGATTCCCGAGGTGCTCATCGAGCTGGACCCCAGCTACATGATTACCAAGGATATCAAGCTTTGGACCAGCTTCCGCTACTTCAGCAAGACCTACGCCAACATCAACGAGGCTTACT
>CAVGEN010000253.1:0-2221 GCA_963628185.1 Waltera intestinalis
AGGAATTTCGCTACCTTAGGACCGTTATAGTTACGGCCGCCGTTTACTGGGGCTTCAGTTCGCAGCTTCGCTTGCGCTAACTACTCCCCTTAACCTTCCAGCACCGGGCAGGTGTCAGTCCATATACTTCCCGTTACCGGTTCGCATGGACCTGTGTTTTTGGTAAACAGTCGCATGGGCCATTTCTCTGCAGCCGCTCTCACGGCCATACTTATCCCGAAGTTACGTATGCATTTTGCCGAGTTCCTTAACGCAAATTCTTCCGTACGCCTTCGCATTCTCAGCTCGCCCACCTGTGTCGGTTTATAGTACGGTCCCTTAACGACACACCTTAGAGATTATTTCCTGGCACGACAACTTGGCACACTTCACTTACCCGTAGGCTCGCTCGTATTCGCGCCTCACGTCTTCTCCCGGATTTGCCTGGAAGAATCATCCGCTTGACGCTTAAACAGGGACAACCGTCGCCCTGCTGTGCTTCGCTCTATGCTTCATCCCATCGATTCGTTAAGAGGTACGGGAATATTAACCCGTTTCCCATCGACTACGACTTTCGTCCTCGCCTTAGGGGCCGACTAACCCCTGGGTAGATTACCTTTACCCTGGAAACCTTAGGCTTTCGGCGGACGGGGATCTCACCCGTCTATTCGTTACTCATGCCTGCATTCTCTCTTCCGTCCCATCCAGCTCGCCTTACGACGCACCTTCGTCTGTACACGGAATGCTCCCCTACCCCCAGTACCTAGTACTGAGCCACGGCTTCGGTTGTGTGCTTAGCCCCGTTGAATTGTCGGCGCACGGCTACTCGACCAGTGAGCTGTTACGCACTCTTTGAAGGAGTGGCTGCTTCTGAGCCAACCTCCTGGCTGTCTTTGCAACCGCACTTCCTTTCCCACTTGGCACACATTTGGGACCTTAGCCGGTGGTCTGGGCTGTTTCCCTTTTGACGACGGCCCTTATCAGTCGCCGTCTGACTCCTACGTATTTGGTTACGGCATTCGCAGTTTGATTGAAATTGGTACCCGGTGAAGGGCCCTCATCCATTCAGTGCTCTACCTCCGTAACTGTCCGCGTAAGGCTAGCCCTAAAGCTATTTCGGGGAGTACCAGCTATTTCCAAGTTTGTTTAGTCTTTCGCTCCAATCCACAGCTCATCCCAACCCTTTTCAGCGGATTTAGGTTCGGCCCTCCACTGGATTTTACTCCAGCTTCAGCCTGGCCATGGATAGATCACTTGGCTTCGGGTCTGCCGCATGTAACTATACGCCCATTTCGGACTCGGTTTCCCTCCGGCTCCAGCACTCCTATGCCTTAACCTCGCTACATACGACAACTCGCAGGCTCATTCTACAAAAGGCACGCCATCACCCTCTCGGGCTTTGACCGCTTGCAGGTCCACGGTTTCAGGTTCTCTTTCACTCCCCTCCCGGGGTTCTTTTCACCTTTCCCTCACGGTACTATGCGCTATCGGTAGCCGCCGAGTATTTAGCCTTGGAGAGTGGTCTCCCCTGCTTCCACCAGGATTCCTCGTGTCCCGGCGTACTTAGGATATTCAGCCATCAAGCCGTAAGTAATCTAGCTACGGGGCTTTCACCCTCTTTGACGAACCTTCCCAGATCCTTCGCCTTTACTTACGGTTTCTTACTTGACGTGGACCATAGACTGTCCACCACTGATTCCTGCTACCCCCACGACGCAACGGGTCTATCCTTGACACGCCTTGGGTTTGGGCTCTTCCCCTTTCGCTCGCCGCTACTTAGGGAATCTCTTTTTGATTTCTTTTCCTGCTGGTACTTAGATGGTTCACTTCCCAGCGTCTCACCCCAGTACACTATGTGTTCATGTACTGGTAAATGTCATCCAGACATTTGGGTTACCCCATTCGGATATCTAAGGATCGTCGGATATGTGCTCCTCCCCTCAGCTTTTCGCAGCTTGTCACGTCCTTCTTCGTCTGGCGGCTCCTAGGCATCCTCCGTGGACCCTAACTTCGCTTGACCATATTATTCTTCTCATCCCTTCGCTAACAATGTAAAAACCATCACCCTTTCAGGTATGGGGCAGATAAGACTTGAACTTATGACCCCCGCCTTATCAGAGCGGTGCTCTAACCAACTGAGCTACTGCCCCAAGTAACAGAGACATTAGAAAAGAGAAGGTATTTGCATGAAGGCAAAAATTATTTTTTTGGAAGGTCTTCCACCTTCCGGGTCAACGACCCT
>CAVGEN010000254.1:0-2192 GCA_963628185.1 Waltera intestinalis
ATCCTAATAGAAGAATACCAATATGCTTATGAGGACGTGGCAAACGTTCTCAAAGGGCTTGGTGTGCTTCAAGACGTGGAGGGCAAGGTAAGTTTGAGTTACGTGGGGTACTACTTCAATCCCGACCCAGACGTGAACGACTGCGTGTTCATTCTGCCCAAGGTGCTATTAGAGGGCAAGTTTGGCGAGGAACAGGTATTTGGACATATCGACCCGAAAGACCTCATCGATGCCGACAAGTGTGACAAGTTGACCCCGACGGAGCAGAAGTTCATCTATGAACTAAGCGTGTGGATATACCGCGCCATATGCGTATTCAAAGACCACGAGTATGACCGCATGGGCGGGAAGAAAGAAACACCGAGTATCGTTCTCCACCGCCAAGCACCGATGATGGGCAATACGAGAAAGCGGCGAAAGGCCAACACTTTTCTCGATGTGTTGCTCGCCCTGCAAAAGTGGAACAAGGACAACGAGAACTATGTGATGTTCATCGTGAAGAACCTGCATAGCGGTTACAACAAGATAAATTGGACACGCACCATCTCGAAAAGTCCTGCCATAGTGCAGCAAACAGTCGGCTCACACCGCCAAGACATAAGTTACCTCTCGCCCGTCAACAAGAAGCGCACAGTGAACTTCGACGAAGAGTTGCTTGTCATCTATTTCAGCATACTTCAATATATGCACACGGAGTATGGTTTTCCCGTAAAGATGAACGTCAACTTTGAGTTGATAGGTGAAAAGCATTTCAAGCGATACATCAACGGTTA
Organism: Waltera intestinalis; assembly: GCA_963628185.1. Lineage (GTDB taxonomy): Bacteria > Bacteroidota > Bacteroidia > Bacteroidales > Bacteroidaceae > Prevotella. The sequence continues at coordinate 774 of CAVGEN010000254.1, forward strand.
CGGCAAACGTCGGTTGAAGCAGATACGCTACAAGTATTTCTCCGACAAAGCCAAAGAGCTGTGGGAGCTGTGCTATGCCTTCTTCGACCGTCCCGACAACATTGCATTGAACATCAACCAAAGGGAGTACTTGTTGGTAAAGAGTTTCCATGTAGTGTTTGAAGCCATCATCGACGAGCTTATAGGTGACAAGAACTTGCCTACCGAACTCAAAGACCAGCCTGACGGCAAGAGGGTTGACCATATGTATCAGTACAAAGAGCTGACCAACAACGCTAACGATGATACCATCTATTATATAGGAGACTCCAAGTATTACAAGCGTGGCAACTCTTTGGGTACAGAAAGCATCTACAAGCAGTTTACTTACGCACGGAATGTCATACAGTGGAACATCAACCTCTTCAGCAACGGCACGGAAACAGAAAAGCAAGGTCACATCAAACTGCGTGACGACGTGACCGAGGGTTACAACATCATCCCCAACTTCTTCATCTCCGCCAACCAAAATGTGCTTGAACAGAGAGACGACATCCAACTCATCGACGAGGATAAGCATAAGCGAGGAGAGAAATATCGGCAACAATACTATCTCAGCCGTCAGTTTGAAAACCGACTGTTTGACCGCGATACGTTCCTCTTGGCGCACTACGATGTAAACTTCCTCTTTGTGGTGGCACTATACGGACGCAACAATGCATCAAAGAAAGAAGCATGGCGAAGCAAAGTGCGAGAGTTGTTCCGCAAGGAAATACAAGAGATGCTGACCAAGAACTTCGACTTCTACGCCATTACCGCCCATGCCGATGTGAACCCCGAGACGTATATCACCGACAACTTCCAAGGCGTATTGGGCAAAGTGTTCCATCCCTTTGAGAACCGAGAGGGCAGCGACCAACAATATTACTCACTGGCACTTCGCAAACCCGAGAAGGAAATGGAATACTGCAAACAAGTGCTTGGACTAAGCGATGAGAAAGCCGAGGAAGCTATGAAGCGTGTGGCAGACGAAAACGAGAAAGTGCGGTTTGAGTTGGAACAAGCGTTCTATGTGGCAGACTGTACGTTGGGCACAGACCCACGGACGTTGGACGAGTTGCCAAAGGTGGAGCCCGTGCAGCGAGTGGAAGTGCCCGAGGAGTTTCTCACCATGCACTATTTGGAAAAGTACCCCGATGCCTATATCCTCATTGGAGGATACAACGGTACGGAACAGCTCAACTGGGTATTCAGTAGAAAAGGCGGCAAGCGTGACGATGCCTATAACGTGCGATTGGGCGGCAAGGATGTGCATGGAGCGGTAGTGAAGAGCCGCGACTACGTGAAGCACGCCAAGTTTGCCATCCTCTACGACTTTGAGAAGCGCATCAACCGTCTTTACACGTTTCGTGTGAAGAACACCGGCGAGATGAGCAAGGA
>CAVGEN010000255.1:0-2172 GCA_963628185.1 Waltera intestinalis
CAGCTTCGCAATGTCACCCCCAATGCCCTCAGCAAGGATTGTTTCTTCCTGGTGGATGCTGTGGGAGTGACCGAGCACGACCATGTCATTCCCGGTCAGTATGAGGGACCTGAGACAGAGACCGTCACCTTGAAGGAACTGTTGGAGCGCATTGCGCATGGCAACCTCCCCGACAATTATCTCAAACGTCTTGCCGCAACCTTATCTCGGCTTTACAACAAGGCTGACCATGTACAACGGGAAGAATTTATCCGCATTGCGCACGATGATATGCAGGAGATTGCCCAGCGCATATATACTGCCCTCGACCCGGAGCAGCAGCCCATGTTGCCTCCTTTCACCGACATCAACGCCCCCAACAACGAGCGCAAGGGGCTTGTCGCGCCCATAGCCAACCATGCAGATGTGCGCAAGTACATCCTGATTTTGGCGGCAGGATTTGTAAACACACTGATGCCGGGCGAGGACACGCTCATCTCCAAGGGTTTCTCTGTGGAAGAGGCGCAAAGCACCACGGAAGCCTTCGAGCAGTATTGCCGTGACCATAGCGACGACATCGAGGCACTGCGCATCCTCTACAACAATGAGGGCACGCCTATCACTTACCCCATGTTGAAGGACTTGGAGAACAAGCTGAAGATGGAGAACAACCGCTTTGCCCCCAAACTGTTGTGGAACTCCTATGCCATCGTCTATGGCGACAAGGTGCGCCGCACTACGAAGAAGGAGGAAACGGAGGCTCTGACCAACATCATCCAGCTCGTGAGATTTGCCTATCACCAAACGGAGAAACTGGAAAGCGCATACCCCACGGCCCGAAGTATGTTCAACCTTTGGTATGGACGGAAACAAATGGACATTACACCCAAGCAGAAGGACTTGATAAGCAAGATTGTGGAATACATTGCCGCCAATGGCGCTTGCAACGTGCGTGACATCAGAAAGACGGACATGACACACGCAGCCCAGTTGATTGCGGCATTCGGAAACATGCAGAAGGCCGACGAGGCTTTGGATTCAGTATATAACTTTATTGTATTAAGAAAAACAGCATAATAGAATGGCAAACAATATATCAACGGAGCAGACGCTCACCAAGAAAGTATGGAATCTTGCCACCACACTGGCAGGACAAGGTGTCGGTTTTACCGACTACATCACCCAGCTCACCTATCTTCTCTTTCTGAAGATGGACGACGAGAACGTGGAAATGTTCGGGGAAGAGTCTGCCATCCCCGCAGGCTACCGATGGAAAGACCTGACCGGGCTTGACGGCTTCGACCTCGTAAAGCAGTATGAGGACACGCTCAAGCAACTGAGCGGACAGGACAACCTCATCGGCACGATTTACACCAAGGCGCAAAACAAGATTGACAAGCCCGTGTATCTGAAGAAGGTCATCACCATGATTGACGAGGAGCAATGGCTCATCATGGACGGCGATGTGAAAGGTGCTATCTACGAAAGCATTCTCGAAAAGAACGGCCAGGACAAGAAAAGCGGTGCTGGTCAGTACTTTACGCCTCGCCCCTTGATACAGGCGATGGTGGATTGCCTCCAACCACAGATTGGCGAGACAGTTTGCGACCCTGCTTGTGGCACTGGCGGCTTCTTGCTCGCAGCCTACGACTATATGAAGGAGCAGAGCCAAAACCGTGAAAAGCTCGACTTCCTCAACAACAAGGCTTTGCACGGCAACGACATCACGCCGCTCGTGGTGACGCTGGCCGCCATGAACCTCTATCTCCACGGCATCGGCACCGACCATAGTCCTATCGTGTGTGAGGATTCTTTGGAGAAGGAACCTCAGACGCTGGTGGATGTCATCCTTGCCAATCCGCCCTTCGGCACTCGCCCTGCCGGGTCGGTGGACATCAACCGCCCAGACTTCTATGTGGAGACCAAGAACAACCAGCTCAACTTCCTGCAACACATGATGCTGATGCTCAAGACGGGCGGTCGTGCTGCTGTGGTGTTGCCCGACAACGTACTCTTCGAGGGCAATGCCGGCGAGACCATCCGAAAGCGCCTGCTCACCGACTTCAATCTCCATACCATCCTCCGTCTGCCTACTGGCATCTTCTATGCCCAGGGCGTGAAGGCTAACGTGTTGTTCTTCACCAAAGGGCAGCCCACTAAGCAAATCTGGTTCTACGACTACCGCACGGGCGT
>CAVGEN010000256.1:0-2168 GCA_963628185.1 Waltera intestinalis
GTGTCTTTTGTCTTGTCGTCTGGCATTTTCGATCGCAGCTTCAATCTGCTTTCTTTCGGCTCTTGTGAGCTTTTTTGCCTCTGACAATTCGCTGTACCTCCTTATCTAATTTCTCCTGCCTATCCAGCAGGTCATAAAAGTTATTGGTTTCATACGGTCGTTCCTTTGGCCGGAGGAAACACACCTGCACGATGTTGCGGATGATCTTCTCCAACGGCTGACCGTTTTTCTCATACATGGCGAACATGAAGAACGGCACCATAACCAGCACCATCAAAAGCGTCGCCGTACTGCCGCCGAAATGCCCCTTCGTAAGAAAGAACAGCGGAAGCCCGACGAGAAGCCCTGAACCAAAGCAGATGATCTGCCGCTTGGTCAGGTTGAAGGCAACCTTGGTTTTGACCGCGTTCATATCCTTGGGTACGGGTACATACGCCATATGTCTTGCACCTCCTTAATGCGCCCCGAATACACTTTTCGCAAGCGAGCTTGTCTTAAACAGTGTGAAGCATAGCAGCACGGTATAGCCCATGACCGTCCAGATGGCAAGGGAAATGTCATCCTCAATGACCATGTTCTGGACAAGCACCGCGTAGATTGCCACGCAGACAATGATTAAGAAGCCCTGAAATGCCAGCGCAAACAGGCTCCGCAGATAGTTTTGTCCCATCTGTCCCCATTCGTGGTTCATCATGGTAGACATCGGAATCGGGGCAAGCGATGTGACCAGGTAGATTTCAATCATTCGACTGAAACAGATCAGTGTAATGATGATGGATAAAATGTGCATCGTTACTCCGACGAGCATGGACTGGAACCAGATACCGATGAGTGCGGATAACTCCATTTCCATCAGCCTGTCCTCAAGCCCCGAAAGGGTGGATGACATATCAATGCTGGTATTGCCGACAACCACGCCGGAAGCATTGTTCACGACCTGCTGTGCCACATCAAATACCGCCATCACGATGTTCCAGGTGTTGGCTACGATGAGAATGGCGCAGGCGGTCTTGAACACCCACATCAGAAATGACCAGGTGTCGATATCATGCATGTTGTTCTTATCCATGATGATATGGATAAATTCCATGGTCATGACCAGCGCCAGGATAACGCCCGCGATGGGCAGCACCACGTTGTTGGACAGGTTCTGAATCATGTTAAAAATGCCGCTGTTCCAGCCCTGCGGGGTCTGCCCGACCTGTGTTGCGATATCTCCGACCTTGGAATTAACGGAATCCACCATGCCGGTGAGATTGGATGCGATTGCGCCTGCTAAAAGCTCTTTGAGCCATTCGGTTAGTTTTTCCCATAGCAAATCCAATCGGCCTCGCCTCCTTTCCGGCTCCCTCCGCAGTTACTCAGAGGGAGCCTTGGATTCTTACTCGAATTTCTTTTGAATAGAGACGATTAGCCGAACAGTCCGGTGAGAAGAGGCACGAGCGTTGTACCAATGAGAGCGACACCGCCGCCCGCCATCAGCTGCTTCATGCCCTGACTCTTCGCACCGGGGTTGTCGTTGCCATACCCTTCCATGAGGTTTACGACACCCCAGATACCAAGACCTGCGCCAAGCGCGATAACGAGAGTCTGAAGAACGCCTACTGCACTGTTGAAGAATGCCATAATAAAATGTTGCCGAAATCATACGGGAGTCAGGTTAAGTGTTGTTTTCTCCGAATTGCAAAGACCGGAACGGACTGCTTCAGTACCCGCATAGCGGTCTGAACCTCCCGATTCCGGCGTCTCCTTTCATTTTTCATTGAATTTTGATCGTTGTGTCTGCCCCGACTTTGCAATGTGAGTCGGTATCTTTTGTCGTTCATCTGATGTCCTCCTTGAATTTATTCCGCCTCCGGCTCCTCGCCCTCAGCGTCCATAACGGATGCATCTACCTCATAGCTGTCATAGACCTCATCCGGTTTTGGCTTTAACCTGCGGGAGAGAAAGCGCTCGATATCGAACTCGTTTCTCTTGTCCGCATCGGAAAGGTATCTGTAATTGGGATGTTTGGTAATGTCGTACTTATCCGACAGGAACGGTCTTACGCCGCGCAGCTGCAAAATGCACTTGCCGCCGTCCAGCACCGCAAGCTCATCCACGGTTGCAAGGTCTTTCCCAAGCTTTTGGTAATTTAAGCTGTGGCTGACCTCGCGCCCGCGGCTCTC
>CAVGEN010000257.1:0-2151 GCA_963628185.1 Waltera intestinalis
TACTTTCTGTGTTCCGTCCCAGTTGGTAAGTTGGTCGGCACAGCCGTTGGAACCACCGAGCGAGACATAGGTGTCCGCACTGCAGGACAGGTGGTCAACGAGTGATAGAAAGTTGTCGATAGTAGCTTCTTTCCACTCGACATCCCTTGCCGCAAAGAGCTTTGTCCAGTTTGTGACGCATTCCTTTCGGAAGCCAGTACAGCCTGACCAATCCTGGTTGGCGAGAAACTTGTCTGTGGCGGATTCGATACCTTTCGATGAGTCAAGGCGGATGCCGAGTTTCGTAGCGGTAGCCATGACACCATAATATATAGCGTTGGATTCCGCCTCACTGAAGTTTATCCTGTCTGATTGCGAAAACGCTTGGAGTAAGCTATGCCCTTCGCTGATGAAACGATTAAGCACATTTTGGAATCGGTCGCGTCTGGCTTGCTCCTCACGCCGTTTCTCTGCTTCCTGCCGTTTTTGGCATTCTGCTTCCTGCGCCTTGCGCTTCTCCGCACGACCTATGGCCTCAATGATTTCCGGTTGTTGCTTCAGGTCATTCCATTGCAGGACGATGTATTTGTACTTTGACGCGAGCGCACGGTAATCGCCCTTGAGACGGTCTAGTTCCTTTCTTGCATCAGCCAACTGGCTTTCGAGACAGTCTATTACCTTGTCCTTTTGGGCAGTAACTCGTTTGACGGCATTCTCGTCAAGTTGGGATATGCGCTCCTTGACATGGGCGTTTTCCGCCTTCAACGCCTCGTTCTCGGTTTTGAGTGCCTTGTTCTCGGCTATCAGCTTGTTGAGGTTCTGCATATAGTAGGCGTAAGTCTTGTTTACAGAGTTACGCACACCTTCATTCTGTTTGTCACGAGCAGCATTGATGGCGTTCACAAGAGTTGTGACAGCAGCATTGATATTGGTAGCACGCTCCTCACGCCAAGCCTTTTGGCCGATGATGGCAGGGATGGGAATACCGAGTTCCTTAGCCACGGTCTTCTTGGCTTCCTCAATAGGCTGTTTGATATTGAGTAGAGGAAACGTCAGTTCCTTCTTGTCAATGGTGGCAAGCACGGCATACTTCTCCACCTTGCCCAACGCTTCCCTTGCCTGACGTTCCGCCTCCAGCACCACCTTGTTCTTGTGCCTGCGGCCTCGCTTTTCCTCTTCCGTCAGTTCGTTGTAGGGAATGCCACGGGCAAGACCGTACTTCTTGCCCACCTCGTTGTGGTAGTCTGTATGCAGTTGGGAGAGGTACTCGGATTTCTCCTTCCTTGTCTCGCCCCAAACCTTGGCATAGGACACTCGCTCCACCTCTGCCTTCGATGCCGTCTGCTTGTCGTAACCGTCCCGTTCTTTCTCGGGCAAGGCTCTCCACTCTTTCGTGGAGAGTACAATGTCGGGATTGTCCTTCCTGACATACTTGCTGCCGATGCGTCCGCGTTTCTTGACTCTTTCCACAGGGATGGTCTGCACGTGGGCATGGACACTCGTCTCGTCGCAATGGACGGCGAAGCTGATGATGTTCTCCTCGCCCCACTTGCGGCACGCAAAGTCGTAGGTGTCCTTCGCCCACTCAAAGATGCCGTCCTCCAGATGCACCCGGCTATGGTCAGCGTCGGGGTCGGAAGTGTCTATCTTCTGGTCACCGAAAGCGAGGCGGTTCATTACGTCATGGTCGCCGCTGAATATTATGCCTACGGTACAGTTGGGACTGTTGCTTGACACTTGGTCGGGATGTCTGGCATCCATGTAGGGTTTGAACCCGAGTTCGTCAAGCCGCTTTTGGATTCGTTCGTGCAACGGAACGGGGTTCTTTCCGAGCGGTGCGAACTTCCCTCCCTTGACGACCTCGAAGTTGAGCCGTTTCCTGGAGAAGTTATAGTGGTTGTTCTTGTCTTTGTCTGCGTTCTTCTGCCGATAGACAGCCCTGTCCCAACCTCTGCGCTCAGCCTCATTGCCGACCTGGGCAGAGAGGGACTTCTTCTCGTTGCCGACATGGATGGCGGCACGCGGTATTGTTCTTTCCATATGAATCTCGTTTGAGTTTGTAGCTTTGTTAACGTACACCTGGTGACAGGTCTCGGGCAGAGCCTGAGCATAATGGCAGGACTTTTTAAGTGAACAGCGTCAGCAGGTGAATCTAAAAGTCCCTATTATGTT
>CAVGEN010000258.1:0-2148 GCA_963628185.1 Waltera intestinalis
CACGCCGAACAAAGCGTCCCATGGTGTTGTTCCACACATCGTACTCGGCGCAGGCGGTGGCATCCGGTCTCTGTGCATGGATCATGACCTGCTCATGATAGGGGTACTTGTACAGGCGCGAGGCTGTCGTCAGAAAGGACTGCCAGCGTTCCAGACTGCCCGTCAGCTGTCGCTGCGCCTCCTCCGACATGCGTCGGTATTCCTGCAATTTACTTGCCATAAATCAGTTCTCCTTTCGCAAACTACGGAAAAAGCGCCGATCATATTTCAGACCGACGCTTTTTGATGACAGATTATTTCTGTCTGTATTGAGTTGTAATATCAGGCTCTTACTTCAGATGCTCGGTAAAGAAGTCATCCAGCTTCTCAAACGGAATCACATCCAGATTGTCGTACAGATCCGTATGAACTGCACCCGGAATGGATAAGAATTCCTTGTTTTCAGTATACTTGCTGTCCCGAATCATGTTCTCATAGGCATCTTTTCCGAAGTAGTAGCTATGAGCCTTGTCGCCATGCATGATGAGCACAGCACTTCGTATCTCATTGCTGTACTGAAGGATTGGCTGATTCATGAAGGACTGACAGCCAATGCTGTTCCAGCCGTCATTGGAGTTCAGGCTTCTTGCGTGATAGCATCTTCCCCTATAATACTCACTGTAATCCTTCACAAAGAAAGGCGCATCCTCCGGCACGGGAAGCGGCACACAGCCGCCTGCTCTGGAATATTCTCCGCTTCGATACTCCTTCGTGCGAAGTTCGTTCATGGCCTGCTTCTTCGCAAAGCGGGCTTCTTCACTGTCTTCAGCATCAAAATATCCGTTGGCATTCACTCTGGTCATGTCATACATGGTGGAAACAACGGTTGCCTTGATTCTTGTATCCAGCGCAGCTGTATTAAGCGCCATGCCGCCCCAGCCGCAGATGCCGATGATGCCGATTTTATCTGCATCCACATTATCCTGCACGGAAAGGAAATCGACAGCCGCCATGAAATCCTCCGTATTGATATCCGGAGAAGCCATATATCTCGGCTCTCCTCCACTCTCTCCGGTAAAGGACGGATCAAAAGCAATGGTAAGATAGCCCTTCTCCGCCATGGTCTGCGCATATAAGCCGGAGCACTGCTCCTTTACGGCGCCGAAGGGACCGCAGACTGCAATCGCGGGTAGCTTGCCGGATGCGTTTTTCGGTGTGTACATGTCTGCCGCCAGGGTGATGCCGTAACGATTGTGAAAAGTTACCTTGCTATAATTTACCTTGTCGCTCTGTGGGAATGTCTTGTCCCATTTTGAAGTTAAATGAAGCTGTTCCATCATTCATGCCTCCTTTGTCGTTGCTTTTTTGTAGGCTTCATCTTCTACAGCTTCCAACCATTCATTGGAACCGTCCTCGCCGGGTACATCCATGGCAAGATGAGAAAACCAGCTGTCCGGTGCTGCACCATGCCAATGCTTTACACCGGCAGGAATGTTCACTGTGTCGCCCGGATGAAGCTCGCGGGCAGGCTTTCCCCATTCCTGATAGTAACCTCTGCCGGCAACGCAGATCAGTATCTGACCGCCTCCGCTTTTCGCATGATGGATGTGCCAGTTGTTGCGGCAGCCAGGTTCAAAGGTCACATTGAAAATACCAAGCTGCTCAGTGGATACCGGTGCAAGATAACTCTGACCGATAAAATATTTTGCATAAGCATCATTCGGTGCGCCGATCGGGAAAACCATCTCGTTTTCGTGCTTTGCTCTCGCATCCTGTGCATCATCTTCTGCCCAAACCTCTTTTGCGAGATTAAACACAGTCCATGCTTTCGGCCATCCTGCGTAAAATGCCGTATGCGTAACGATTGCAGCGATTTCTTTCTTTGTTACGCCATGGTTCTTTGCATTCTGAAGATGAAACTTCAAAGAAGAATCCGTGATTCCCTGTGACATCAGAGCGACCACCGTGATGATACTCCTTGTCTTCAGATCGATATCCTCGTTGTTCCAGTTTTCACCGAAGAGAACATCGTCATTAAAATGCGCAAACTCCGGAGCAAATTCTCCGAGTGCGTTTCTGCCCGCCGTCTGAACAATTTTTGCCATTATCTATTCCTCCTGTTTTGTTATTTTACGCTGTATCGAATCCAAACTGCGCCGCTTTCAAATG
>CAVGEN010000259.1:0-2145 GCA_963628185.1 Waltera intestinalis
GTGGAACGAGTGACAGAACTGGCTCCGCGCTTTTTCGTATGTATCCCATGGCCTAAAGTGAAACACCCTGTAAAGGTAGCCTACAGGACATTTGTATTGTTCTATGACGAACCTCGTAAGGAAAGTGTCTCTCGTATTGTTGGCAATCTTTGGCGTTGCCACTTCTTCCTTTGCGCACCAAGCAAAGAAACCTACCATTATGATTCTGCCCAGTGACAACTGGTGCAACCAGCGTTATTTTATGACTTCGTATTCCAATCAAGGGAATACGGTCAAAGCTCCCAATTACCAACAAGCCTTTATGGAAGATGCCGAGTTGGGGCAAGTGATAAGCAAGATAGGACAGGTGCTGACGGGTCTTGGCTATAGCCTGAAGGATGCCGAACAGGAAATAAAGAGCATCGGCACCAAGACGGCAGAGGACAATGTCACCATGAGCAAGAGCAGCGGAGCGTCATTGGTGGAGAGTCCTCTTGATATGTTGAAGCGTCGCATCAAGTCAGACATTGTCATTCAGATATGGTGGCAAGTGAACAGAGCAGCCAATGGTCATTCTGCATCGTTTACACTCGAAGCGTTTGATGCCTATACCAACAAGCGTATCGCAACATCAACTGGTACGACACAAGCTTCAAATGCAATCATTCCCGAACTCTTGGCGCAAGCCGTAAAGGAAAACGTAAAGCCATTCGACAAGCAAATGGACTCTTGGTTTGCTGACCAAAAGAAGAATGGGCGTGAGATAAGCTTAACCGTCAGGTGTTGGGACAGTTGGGACAAAGACCTGGAGACTGAATACGGAGGAGAGGAATTGACTGACTGCATACAAAAGTGGATGCAGAAGAACACTGTAAACGGTTCGTTCAATCTGAGTGACGGAACAGAATCGTTCGCACAATTTGAGCAAGTACGCATCCCACTACTTGACGACAAGGGAAAAGCAATGGACGCCAGAGCCTTTGCCACCAAGTTAAGAAAGTATCTTCAGCAGTCACCTTATAACATAACGTCAAAGGTGATGGTTCGCGGTCTTGGTGAAGCAGTAATTGTATTAGGGGAGAAATGATTATGAAGCAGTTTCTTTTATCAATCCTTTTGCTATGTACCTCGTTTGTTTGGGCGCAAGCACAGTCTACAGATGCAGACCGCATCACGATACACGCATATGTGCCTCCGTACGAATATATCACGCAGGAAGCATCTCAACTCTTGGAAACGAAATTGCAAGAAATCATCGCCAATAATGGCGTAGCAGACAATGACGGAGTGAACCGCTTTATTCTGACGTTCAAAATCAACGTGCTGTCAAAAGACATTGTTGCGACCACGCCGCAACGTGTCAGTCAGAAGCTTGGCATTACGCTTATGATAGGCGACGTGATAGAGGATAAAGTTTACGCAACGAAGACTATCAATGCTATAGGTATCGGCACATCGCTTGAGAAATCCTATATTGCTGCAGTCAAGAACATAAAACCGCAGAACAAGGACATCACTGAGTTCATGCAACTTGGGAAATCGAAAATCATAGCCTACTACGAAGCACATGCCGAGGAGATTCTTGCCGAGGCAAGGACTTTGGCTGGACAAGAAAACTATGACGATGCGCTTTCCTTATTGTCTTCAGTTCCTGACGTTTGCCGCAACACTTATACCGTCTGTTCGGAACTGGCAGCGACTCTATATGAGAAGAAAATCAATGCTGACGGCAACTACTACTATCAGCAGGCTAAGACGGCATGGGCAAACAGTCCCAATAGAGAAGGCGCAGAGCAAGCTACCGCCTATCTCAGCAAGATAAACTTTGCAGCTCAATGCCAACCACAGGCAGAGAGACTTGCGGAAGAGATTACTGCAAAGATGAACGTCGTTGACAAACGGGAGTGGGCTTTCAGCATGCAGCAATACAAGGACAACATTGAGCGCGAAAAGCGTGAATGGAGTCTGCGTGTAAAGCAGGAAGAGAATAACCACGAGCGCAACATGGCTCTTGACGCACAGCGTTATGCAACCCAAAGAACCATTATCAAGGCTTGCCGTGACATAGCAGTAGAAAGAGCAAAACATCAACCACGTGTAATTAATTTCAATCGTATTATATTATGGTAAGAACATTCAAACAGTTTTTTGTGCTCCTGATTTTCG
>CAVGEN010000260.1:0-2119 GCA_963628185.1 Waltera intestinalis
ACCAAACCCTATTCAGCCTACTACCAACCACTAAGCGCAAGCTGTATTTACTTAAATACAACCTTGATTTAGCTAAATAAAGCTTATATTTAGCTAAATCAAGCTTAGGCGAAGCATTTGGTAATAGGCTGAAAAGGGTTTGGTATATGGTAGAGAGTGCTTTGGTAGCCTGGTGAATCAGGTTATATATCCGTAATTTGTCCCATTCTTTCCGTAATCCGTTTAGGGGTTCTTTGGCGGAAAAGTTGTAACTTTGCAGCCGGAAACAAAATACGATGCAAAATGAGAATGATATTTTTATTGTTGCCCATAGCTGGACTATGGTATACGCTTTGGCACATCTGGCAGATACTGCCGCTTTCCAACGGTTGGCGATGGGGGATAGTAGGCATCTGCCTCGCCCTCTTCCTCACGATATTCCTGGGATTCTCGGGAGCCATCGGGAAGATGCCGTTGCAACTGGCCACGGTGACGTATGAGGTGGGCAACAGCGCCCTCTTCGTGCTTCTCTATCTGGCAATGCTCTTCCTTGTGCTCGACATCGCCCGATGGACGCACCTCATCCCGAAGGAATGGCTGTTTGGCAACGGGCGGTCCACCATGGGCATCCTCGCCCTGATGGTCTGCATCTTCGGCTATGGCTATATGCACTACCTGGATAAGCAGAGGGTGGCATTGGAAATCAAGACTGCCAAGGACATTGACTTGGGCACCGATGCCATGGAGCCTTCCTTCGGAAAGAAGGCCGTGAAGATCGTGCTCCTGAGCGACCTCCATCTGGGGTATCACAACCGCTGCAAGGAATTCAAGAAGTGGGTGGACAAGATCAACAACGAGCATCCCGACCTGATACTGATAGGGGGTGACATCATCGACATCAGTGTGCGTCCCTTGCTGGAGGAGGGGATGGCAGAGGAATTCCATCGGCTCAAGGCTCCCGTGTTCGCCTGCCTCGGTAACCATGAGTATTACAGCGGCGAGCCCAAGGCGCAGCAGTTCTATCAGGAAGCCGGCATCACCCTGCTCAGAGACAGCGTGGCAACGATGGGCAACTTGCGCATCATTGGCAGGGACGACCGCACGAATCCCCGTCGCAAGTCGATCAAGGACATCCTCGCCTCGGCGGAATCGGGAGAGAAACCTAAGGAAAATCCCTTCACCATCCTCCTCGACCACCAGCCTTACCATCTGGAGGAGGCCGAACAAAACGGCATCGACTTCCAGTTCAGCGGTCACACCCACCACGGGCAGGTATGGCCCGTCTCCTGGGTTACCGATGCCCTCTATGAGGATGCATACGGGAGTTTGCAGAAAGGCAAGACGCAGTATTATGTAAGCTCAGGCATGGGCATCTGGGGCGGCAAGTTCCGCATTGGCACGCAGTCGGAATATGTGGTGCTGAGCATTCTGTGACACCAATCATGACACTAATCATGTTGGCATAGACTTGACTTTACGCCAAAAGGAGAAATCTTTCATTTATTATTCCTCTATGCGATATTTAGGATAAATGTTTGGCGATTAGAAAGAAAAAACGTAAATTTGCGGTGGAATTATAATTTTAGCAAATAATAATGGCACAAACAATATATCATGGCAGCAATGCCATCATTAAGAAAACATCGTTATGAAGAATATATATTTTCCAGAAGAAGAAATTACCGGGAACGACCTGTTCTTCGTCTGCAGCATGATAGAACGGGTGGCCAGACAGATGAAACAGCGCAACAAGTATGTGGTCAACAAGATTGGCTACCAAGGTTTCCTGCGCCAACTATCCATTGCCGACACCTTGCATTGTGAGAACCCACTAAAAGTGGCAGATGATTGGATACATGACTTTCAGTTGGAACCGGGCGACTTTGACATTACAAAGGTAAACCCGGAACTGTGTTCTCACATTCCCACTCCGCATGACATGGGCAAGGTCTATACTCGTCTTATCCTGCAAACCAGACTTGACGAGGAAGACTATGCCAAAGGCATCATCAGAGTTTACAATGACGACATCTGTGAGACTATAGACAACTATAATTGTTCCGCCTACTACGAGCCTTCCTATTATATAGCAAGAAGCTACTTTGCCGGAGGTTTTTAATATTCAATGCGCCGCATCATT
>CAVGEN010000261.1:0-2093 GCA_963628185.1 Waltera intestinalis
AGGAATTTCGCTACCTTAGGACCGTTATAGTTACGGCCGCCGTTTACTGGGGCTTCGATTCAGACCTTTGGATTGCTCCTAAGCCCCCCTCTTAACCTTCCAGCACCGGGCAGGTGTCAGGCCATATTCTTCATCTTAACGATTTAGCATAGCCATGTGTTTTTGGTAAACAGTCGCCTGGACCATTTCTCTGCGCCCTACTCGCGTAGGGTCTGCTTATCCCGAAGTTACGCAGTCAATTTGCCTAGTTCCTTAGCCATGATTCACTCGAGCACCTGAGGATCCTCTCCTCACCCACCTGTGTCGGTTTACGGTACGGGTCGCTATACGCTACGCGAGCTCTAGATTTTCTTGCAAGTCTGCTTACCTGCTCTGTTCGATCAGACGAATCCTCTCGATACTGTTGACTTTCAGTCTCCCTACGGTCTTTAACCATCTATTCCGTCAGATGGCGGCAGTGTCACTCCTCGGTCTCTAAACCTCCTGTATAGCGAGTACTGGATTATTAACCAGTTTGTCATCATCTTCCCCTCTCGGGTTCGACTTAGTCCCCGACTAACCCTGATCCGTTTAACGTTGTTCAGGAAACCTTGGGTTTTCGGTGTGAATATTTCTATATTCATTATCGTTACTTATGCCTACATTTGCTTTTCTATACGTTCCAGCATCCCTCACGGGTATGCCTTCAACACTGAATAGAATGCTCCCCTACCACACATATTACTATGTGTCCAAAGCTTCGGCGGCAGTCTTGATGCCCGCTCATCATCCACGCAACGCCGCTCGACTAGTGAGCTGTTACGCACTCTTTGAATGAATAGCTGCTTCCAAGCTAACATCCTAGCTGTCACTGCGATGTCACTTCGTTCTGTCTCAACTTAAACTGCGCTTGGGGGCCTTAGCTGTTGGTCTGGGCTCTTACCCTTTTGCCGGTGGATATTAGCACCCATCGACTCACTCCTTGTCTCTAAATTGTACGCATTCGGAGTTTGTCAGGAATCAATAGGCGATGAAGCCCTCTCTTCCTATCAGTAGCTCTACCTCATACAATCATAACAAAGGCTGTCCCTAAAGACATTTCGGGGAGTACGAGCTATCTCCCAGTTTGATTGGCCTTTCACTCCTACCCTCAACTCATCCAAGCCCTTTTCAACGGAAACTGGTTCGGTCCTCCAGTGCCTGTTACGGCACCTTCAACCTGGTCAAGGGTAGATCACTAGGTTTCGCGTCTACTCATACCAACTATTCGCCCTGTTCAGACTCGCTCTCGCTTCGGCTCACAACCCTTAAGGTCTTAACCTCGCTGGTATGAAGTAACTCGTAGGCTCATTATCCAAAAGGCACGCCGTCGCCCTCTCGGGCTCCGACCGCTTGTAAACGAACGGTTTCAGGTTCTCTTTCACTCCCCTGTTCGGGGTTCTTCCCACCTTTCCTTCACAGTACTGGTCCACTATCGGTCTTCTAGTAGTATTTAGCCTTGCGACATGGTCGTCGCAGATTCAGACAGGATTCCACGTGTCCCGCCCTACTCAGGTGGTGCTCTCGAATCACTATTTTTACCCGTACGGGACTTTCACCCTCTCCGGTCTCACTTTCCAGTAAGTTCTGGTTCGATAGTCATTCTTTTTGAACACTCCTACAACCCCGGTCACGCCGTAACGCCACCGGTTTAGGCTCTTCCCATTTCGATCGCCACTACTTTGGGAATCGATTTTTCTTTCTCTTCCTCCAGGTACTAAGATGTTTCAGTTCCCTGGGTTGGCTCACTCCGTAGAGTGTGCGTGACCTTCAATCACGCCGGTTCCCCGATTCGGATATCTCCGGATTAATTCCTGTTTGCAAATCCCCGGAGCTTTTCGCAGCTTACCACGTCCTTCTTCGCCTCTAGAAGCCTAGGCATCCTCCGTTCGCTCTTCTTCTCTTTCTCTTTCGTGAATCATCTAATACAAGTTTTCACTCGTCTCAATAACTCTTGCCTTGAAATTGTAGTCCCATATATCCAACTTACGAAAAAACTCGTTTGCGTTTTTTATATTAGACTAATCTTTTTCTTCTTTTTTACCTCGTTATCTCTCTCAATAATTCAATGAACT
>CAVGEN010000262.1:0-2089 GCA_963628185.1 Waltera intestinalis
TCTCGCACCATTGCGATCTTATCTTGGTGGCAAAAGTACGACTTTCCTTCGACAACGCCATTTTTTTTGCCGTGTTTTTTAGGCTGGAGCTCAATATAAATGCCAAACAAGGACTTGGTTCACATCTTTGCCTGACATTTCCTGTTTACATTTACCCGTTTTGGCTTACCACTATTTCATGGCAATCTTGATGGACTGACCGCCAATGTTGGCGATGACCAAGGAGTTGGCTGCGGTGGAAACGGCTTGTGAAGCCACACCGCCAACCGCTCTCGCACTTCCTATCTGCTTGCCATCGACGGAATAGAAGCGCACTTCCTCGTTATAGTCAAGGCCGGAAAGGGTGATGATGCCGTCGCTGGATGTCGCCACGATGCCGCGAGTCTTGGCTTGGTTGACATTGGTGGAAGTGCCGTCTTCCAGGTTGGCGTTAATCCAGTAGAGGGTAGCCGTCGCCTTCTCTGACGGCTGATAGCCGTCGGCGGTGGCATAGGCGGTGATGTGGTAGGTGGCGGAGAGTTCCAGCACACCGTCCTCTACATACTTGTCGTTCATCATGTCGGTGTCGGTGATGGTGCTGTGATACTCGGCACCAGGGGTGGAGCTGGCAAAGCGGAGCTTACCTGCTGCGTAAGTGATAGTAGGGGTGGCACATTGCTCGGATGGGGTATCCTCACCATCGTCCTTTGAGGCATAGATGTATGGGTATTTGCTGCCTAGGGCATCCTTGTAGTCTTGGAGGTATGACTTTGGGACGTAGATGATGCAGGTAGTGGGCAATCCGCACTTTACTGTGTTATATAGGAGTTTGCCTTTGAAAGTCGCTTGCTCGAGTTTTGTGCAACCCAAAAAGCTATAATCTCCCAACGACGTGACAGAGGAAGGGATGGTGATGCTGGTTAAGCTGGAACAGTCCTTAAAGCATAAATATCCCAATGAGGTGACAGACGAAGGAATTACGATGTTTTTTAAGTTGTAGCAACAACTAAAACAGCTACTTCCTAAAGTGGTGACAGTGGACGGAATGGTGATATTTTCCAAAACATGGCAATTGTAAAAACAAGAGCTTCCTAACGAAGTGATAGACGAAGAGAGTTCTACTTTGCCTAGTTGCTCGCAACCAGCAAAACACCCTTCTCCAATAAACGTAACAGAAGAAGGAATTACGATTCTCTTAATTGGGCATCCTGAAAAGCAACTAGGTCCTAATTTTGTGACAGAAGACGGAATCGCAATGGAATCAAGGGCTTTGCAGTCTGAGAAACAACCAGCACCCAAAGAAATAATGGAAGAAGGTAATGTGATTTGTTTTAATCTTATGCATCTACATAAGCAATAAGCCCCTAATGTCTTGACAGAAGACGGAATGACGATGTTATAAAGTTGGACACAATTAGAAAAACAATAATCATCTAAAGAAGTTATATTAGATGACAAAGTGATACTTGTTATACTGCTATTCTCGCTAAAAGACCGACCAACACCAACTACAGAATACTCGTACCCATCGCTCGCCTTCACCTTGTCTGGTACGACAATATTACCATAATAATAATTCTGACAAACTACAATTGCAGTCTTTGCATCCGAATCTATCTGATACTTTAATCCATCTATGATTTCATAGGTTATTTGCGCAAGGGATTTACTTGTGGTTGCGAGAAGCACAACCACCATCAAGACAACACGCTTAAGCGAAGCTAAGCGTCCATTGCTCCAACAAAATTGGGGTAATAAAGTGATACTCATATCGTTATATAGAAAAACCATTTTCATTCCAACATGCCGTTTCGGCACTTCCACGGCAAAAGTACGACTATCCATCGACAACACCAAATCTTTCGCCGCGTTTTTCAAATATTCGACTAACTTTCCATTAGGAGCCAGAACACTACACAAGTATTTCTTTGACGGAGCTGACTTCACTCTTCATCCAACAATGAAATCAGCCCCACCAAGGGATATAACCATGTTCTTGCCAACAAGCGACTATGTTAATTCTTCAGTTGGCTCATCTGCTCTGGTGTCAAGCCTGTGGCTTGCATGACTTGCTCGAAGCCCATTCCCATCAACAACAAGTTGCGGGCGG
>CAVGEN010000263.1:0-2086 GCA_963628185.1 Waltera intestinalis
AAGCCATGCGTGAAAACAAGGTGATGGAGGTGACGCACCAGGGCTTCGGAAAGCCTTATGCCAACACCTTCGAGATAGAGCCTTACTGCCTCAAAGTGGTGAAGCGACGCTGGTATGTCATTGCCAACAATCCTTACTATGTGGAGAAGAACAAGCATCACAAAGGAGAGGAAGGCTACACGCCTCACAAAGAGATACTGTCCTACGGCCTTGACCGCATCACCCATGCCTCTATCCTCGACAAGGCATTCGTGATGAAGAAGGACTTCAACATGAAGGAGTACTACAAGGGGTGTACGGGCATCATTCCGAGTGATGACCCGATAGAGCATGTCGTGCTGATAGCATATGGCACAGCTTCCGACTACCTCCGCACGTTGCCCTTGCATAAGTCGCAACAGGAAGTAGAAAGCAACGACGAGTCAACGACATTCTCGTATGACGTGAAATTGACATACGACTTTCTGCAACTCATCATGCAGCAAGGCGACCAAGTGGAGGTGTTGGAACCGAAAACGCTTCGCGACCAAATGCGCAACCTCGCCAAGACATTGACATCATATTATAAGGACTGACACATGAAGGGACTGAACTTTATAGCAATAGACTTTGAGACAGCCACCGCCAAGCGGGCTTCCATCTGCGAGGCTGGTATCTGCGTGGTGAAGGACGGAAAGGTGGTGGAGACCAAATCGTGGCTTGTCCGTCCCGAAGACAACGCATATTCCTACTGGAACATACAGGTGCACGGCATCCGGCCCAAGGACACTGCCCATGCACCCGAGTTTCCCGAGGTGTGGGCAGAGATAATGGAGTATTTTGACGAAACGCCTGTGTTGGTGGCACACAACGCTGCCTTCGACATCTCGTGCATCCGCAAGTCATTGGAGCTTTATGGTCTCGATAAACCCGAAGTGGACTACTATTGTTCCCTCCGTGCCGCCCGCCACAACTACGATTTCGGTTGCAACACGCTCGACTACCTCTGCGACCAGTTCGACATCCCAGAGGGCAAGCACCATCGCGCCGGCGACGATGCCGAAATGTGCGCAAGACTGTTTCTGAGAGAGATTGAGGATGCAGGGTGGTGCGAGTTGACGGAGATGAGTTATTGCAGTGGAAGACTATAAACAACTTTATAAAATACCGAATATGAAAGAAGAAATCAGAACATGGGCAGAGAAATGGGTACCTCGGTTCAATAAACTGTCCAAAACGTATAATGTCCCATATTATACCCAATCACCTCTTTGTAAAGTTGCAAATGAGGTGGATATAATGTTTGTTGGTATCAATCCCAAAGGATGCAATGTTGATAGTTCCAACTACACAATAGATAAATTTTTGGCAGGTAATGAGTGCTGGGAGGAAAGATTTGCAGCCAACAAGAATGTTTGGAAATTTACTAATGGAGCTAGACTTTTCATGGGTTACAATGCTTTCCGACAAACTGACACTATAGACAATGATGCACGAGTGATATGGACAAACCTAAGTCCATTTCAGTCAAACAAAGGTTTTGATGACTTAAAAAAGGAGTTGCGGGAAGAAGGTATAAGAAGTACAATAGAACTCATTTCAATTCTGAAACCCCAAAAGATTGTTTTCTTGGGAGGAGATGCGTTTAAAATGCTTGACAAGTATGCAGATGAGTCTGTGAAACAGAACTTTGAACATATGAGGGTTCTTGACAAATGGGCTTTGGAAATCGGACGGCTCTTTGACATGCCAGCATATTATCTCAGCCATCCTTCAGGTCAATGGGCGGTCGGGCATTACTTCATATCCGTTTTCGTGTTTCTTCGCAACCTTGTGGACATCTATGAAAATGGCAAACCTAAATTGCCATTAATGGAGGTCAAAAAGAAAATGAGAGATGAATTCAAGCTATGGCAAGATAGAATTAAATTGGAGTAAATGCTCACACTATGAACAAGAAAATATACTTTGCAGGCTCCATCCGAGGTGGCAGAGTCGATGCCGCGCTCTACCAAAGAATGATTGCCTATATCAAGCAGACAGATATGGTACTGACTGAGCACATCGGCAAGTCGAACATGAGTTTGAAGGCGCAGACGAAGGCTAT
>CAVGEN010000264.1:0-2083 GCA_963628185.1 Waltera intestinalis
CTTCATAGAACTTGAGTGGCAGTTCGGGCTTGCTGCATTTGTTCACCTTATATATAAGTCCGGCATCTATCAGCCATTGGATGGCCACTTCAAACTCCTTGGCCCTTCCTCCTTTCTTCAAGGCGCCATAGACGAACTTCTTGTTTTCCTTTGACAGTTGTCCCAGGATAGACTGCCATACCATACTGATGCGAGGCACTTCCTGCCAGGGCGCATGCTTGGAGAAGTCGCCGGCATAATTGGACAGGATTTCATTCTGTAGGGTACGGACAAGGCCGAGCAGCCTTTTCTCCACATAAGATTTCACAACCTCAGGCATTCCGCCCACATAGTAATACTCGCGCAGTAAATCCTTACATTTCTCGTGGAGGAGATTCAACACCTCGAAATTTCGCTCCTGCATGATACCCAAGAGCTGCTTCTCGCCTTTCGCCATCAAGAACTCTTCGAAGTCCATGGGGTACAGCTGCATGGTTGTAACTTTCCCCACGGGGAATGACACACCTTGGTGCAGAGCAATGCTCAAGAGCGAACCAGCCACCACAATGTGATATTCGGGCGCATCCTCGCAGAAATACTTCAGCGACTCCAAAGCCTTGGGGAATGCCTGTATCTCGTCGAGGAAGATGAGGGTCTTGCCGGGTATGACATCCACCCCCGTCAAGGCACTGATACCCCTAATGATGTTGTCGATGTGGAATCCTCCAGCATAGAGGGCTTGCAGCTCCTCATTCCTGTCACAACTGATGTAGGCAAGACTTTGGAATTCCTTCTTGCCAAACTCCTTCAGGATGTACGTCTTGCCGCACTGCCTTACGCCATTGAGAATAAGAGGTTTGTGATGCTCACCATTCTTCCATTCCACGAGTTTCTTATATATCTTCCTTTCCATACCTTACACGTTTTTACACATCATTCTGTCGAAAGCTTACACTTTTCGACACATAATATGGCTGCAAAGTTACACTTTTCGACACATAACACAAGGCATCTTCTACACTTTTCGACACATGATTAAGAAAATTTAAGAAGAGGAGAGGCTTCTAAATCTGTTTCTTTATCCATGCCATCAGCACGCCGACGGCATAGTCCTGTTCCTCGTTGGTCAGTTCCCTGCCGGGCGGAATGTGGTGCCACTTGTAGAAGCAGCCACGGCAACAGCAGCCGGTGGCGTGCTGGGCGAGGAACACGGGATGGCCTCGCATGGGTGTCTGCTTGCCGTCGTTGGGAATGACGGCAGGGGCGAGACGCTTTGCCACGAAGTCACGGGCATGGCTGCGGATGGTGGCGAGACCCTTTTGCGAGATATAGTCGCGGTCTTTCTGCGACAGATGGAAACGGCTGCGGAAGCTGGACTGGGCGAGGCGGGCGAAGAGTTCCGACAAGTCATACTCCCTTTCGTCTTTTTCCGAAGGAACCGGCTTCTCCTCAGAAGAAGGCACTTGCATTTCTTCCTCTTTCGAGGATGCCTGCATCTCCTCCTCGGTGAAGAGCGACGGTTCGATGTATTGTCTGCGTGTAGGCATAGGTCAATCATTCGTAAATCGTTGCCACAATCTTCCTCTCCCCTCCATAGTCGCGGAACTCGCAGAGATAGATGCCCTGCCAGGTGCCGAGGTTCAGTCGGCCGTCGGTGATGGGGATGGTGAGGCTCACACCGAAGAGCGAACACTTGGCGTGGGCAGGCATATCGTCGGCACCTTCGAGAGTGTGGTCATAGTAGGGTTCGTTTTCCCTCACCATGTGGTTGAGAATCTTTTCCATGTCGCTGCGCACATCGGGGTCGGCGTTCTCGTTGATGGAGAGCGCACAGGAGGTATGCTGCACGAAGAGGTGGAGCAGTCCTGCCTTGGGCAGGGACGAAGGGAGATGCTGCATCACCTCCCTTGTAATGAGATGGCATCCGCGGCGTTTCGCCGTGAGCTGGAATGTAGTCTGTTGTATCATGCCGCAAAGATAATCAAAAAAAATCAGAACGATGCAAAAAAGGCGGTGCTTTTTCTTGAAAAACACGGAAAATACAGCCTCTTTCCTTTGCGATTCCAAAATAAATGCTTATCTTTGCCACATATTTTTTAAAAGG
>CAVGEN010000265.1:0-2072 GCA_963628185.1 Waltera intestinalis
TGCATCAGTTTGTTGATGATATGGACGGACTCGCTCGGATTGTTGATGTCGAGCATCAAGTCCCTTATGCCGTCAATGATGACCAAGCCAAAACCCTTTTGTGTCTGCAAGGCATATTCTATCAGTCGCAGTCTGAGGTTGGGACTGTATTCTCGCAGTCCGAAGAACACAAGGTTCTCGCTGTTCATGTTGTCGGGTAGTCCTGCAAGCCGGAGGATGCGCTGCATCACGCTGTGGCAGTGAAAACGGCTCTGCTCCGTATCAACGTAGAGTATCTTACGCTTGTCATCGGGTAGTTTTGCCGTATATTGCAGCACCTTTCCGTTAGCAAGCGAGGCAGCTACCAAAGCGGACACGTTGAATGTCTTCCGGCTCTTCGCCTTGCCTGTGGAGGCACTGAAGTTGCCAAGCGTGGCTATGGTCGAGTTGTCCACCCATATTATCTGTGGCGGTGTCTGGTAGGTCTCATCCGCATGGATAAGCGATGCTTTCAGTAGCTTTTCCAGCAAGTCAGCATTGTCCGCTGCGCCTTCAAAGAGGCTCATGTCGTTCATTTCTTCCATCGTCATCTGCTCTTCAAGGGTTTGTTCATCACATAGCGTATGGCATCCTGCTCATACACCTCTTTTGTCTTCACTGGATGCTTCTTGATCCATTCCACCAATTCTTCCTTGCTGAAATAGATGGTCTTGCCGTTTGGCTTGTAATGGGGAATGGCAAAGGTACGTGTCAGTTTGTAAAGCTGACTCTTTGAAGCGTCAAGGAATACGCTTGCCTCGTCAAGGGTGAGCACGTCTTTTCCTGCAAAGAGCCATTTCTCCAAGCACTTGATGCGGTTCAACACATCCTCCACTGGTCCAAGCAGCTTGAATGCTTCTTCCATCTGTTGAATGCGCTCGGCAAGTCTCATTGGTGTCATATCTACCAATTCCTGTTCTGTCAACTCATATTCCTCCGCTTCTAACGTTGGCGGTAGGATAGCACCATCCTTTGGCGGATTGTTTGCCTGATTTGTTGTCTGTCTAATCATTGTCGTTATTTTATTTATCGTTACACATAACGAGGTCGCCCTCCATAACCAGGTTTCTGATTACGGATGGCAAAGGTAAGGGCATTTCTGCCCAATCGGATGGAAGTGCGCTTGACTGTCAACCGACTATCAAGCCAACTGTCAAGGTTTTCATCTGTCAGATGGTGTCCTTGCTGTCATTTTTACCGCAATCTGCGATTTCTTGCACTTTCTTGCGGATAGCCTCATAGATGCTGGCGTTGGTACCTTTGGCATCACTGGTTGCTGAGGACAGCTTGGTTGGCGTAAGTGGCTTGTCTGTTGATGAAGACAGGATGAGTTTATGCTTGGCAATGACCGATTGCCATTGCTTGCAGATCAAGTTCTTGCTGCAGAGCATGTCAAAGAAGAATGCCACACGTCTGTTGCTTCTCGCCTTTAGCTGCTTGCTGACTTGGCACGAGAAGAGTTTTCGCATATCCTCTTCCGACACATCGGCCGAGAACAAATGAACCTCATTGGCATGGCGCGCAATGAGGTTCAACTGAGTAGAATCAAAGTAACATTGAAAGTCCTGTTTCGGTTTGGTGTCTTGTGCTGTTTGTAATATTGACGGTGGTTTACCATGGAGATACTGACCGTTTGGAGGTGGCTCCGTGGTGTTGAACTTGTGATGAAGAGCCTTGTAGTCATGATACTCGAAATCCACTTTGGTAAAGAATATGACTACCAAATCCTCACGTTCTTCAAGAAACTCCTCCATGATGTAGAAGTTCTTCTTGTGTTCGTTCTTGCCTGCCGCATACTGGCAGTCTGTATAGGAATGGCTGTTGAGAAAATCCTTTTTGTAGCGGTGATATAGTTTACCGCATCCTATGACTTCCGTCTGATAGCACTCGTGGGCTTCCTTGAAGAATAGCCACAGTTTGTTAGTACCGCAAATGCCACCTATACCGTTAGCGAAGGTGCATTCATTGCATTGGGGTAAAAAGAGAGAACGAGGAGTCGTCTCGTCCTTGGTTGTTTGATGTATTGTTATGTTCCATTTTTATTCTTCGAACGC
>CAVGEN010000266.1:0-2068 GCA_963628185.1 Waltera intestinalis
TGTGAACTCTGCATTTGAGTTCCACTAAAAGCTCTATCCGGAGTTGATGTGTTACGAAAGGCACGAAATTACGCGATTTCTGAGATTGCAAAAGGATTTTTGAAGTGGTATATTTAGTGTAACGGTTACACTAAATAAGGAGAACGAAATGTACCTCAATACCACCGTGAAAATCCCGGAACAGAAGGGGAAAATCATCACCAAGAAAAAGGGCGGTGCAACCTATATCCTCTATCAGTATGGAAGTGATTATAAACAGGATAAGAAGTATGCAGTTCCGCTGCGGGCTATTGTCGGGAAGGTTTCTCCTGATGATCCATCAGCGATGTATCCGAATGAGAAATTTCAAATCTATTTTCCGGATGCTGAAGTGCCGGAGGAATTGCCCTTTGCTTACCGGAGCTGCTGTCTTCGGATTGGCTCCTGCATTGTCATCCAAAAGGTGATGGATGAATATGATCTTCGGCCGATGCTCACGAAGCGATTCGGCAAAGACACTGGTCTCATACTGGATCTGGCTGCATATCTGATTGTGGAGGAAGACAACGCGGGTCAGTATTATCCTGATTTTGCGTATTCGCATCCGCTTTTCACTGACAAGATGACGATCTACAGTGATTCCAAGGTGAGCAGGCTTCTCAACTCGATCACCAAGGATCAATGTATCGGCTTTCTGGATGATTGGAATCAAAGGCGAGATCACAAGAGCCGGATTTATGTATCCTATGACTCCACCAACAAAAACTGCGATGCAGGAGATGTTGACATCGTTGAGTTCGGAAAAGCCAAGGATGACAAGGGCTTGCCGGTATTTAATCTCGCAATTGCCATGGACAAAACGAATCGCGTGCCGCTCTTCTATGAGGAGTACCCGGGATCCATTACGGATGTGTCACAGTTCACGTTCATGGTTGATAAGGTACTGGAATACGGCTACAAGAAAATCGGATTCATTTTAGACCGAGGGTACTTCAGCAAGGCAAACATTCAGTACATTGATGAAAACAACTACTCATTCATCATCATGTGCAAAGGCTGCAAAGCTCTTGTGTCTTCCATGATACTTGAAAACCGCGGTACATTCGAAACGAAACGAGATGCAGCGATACGTTCGTACAAGGTCTATGGCATGACAACAGCAGCTAGGCTTTACGATAATGACACAACAGACAGATGGTTCCACATTTACTACAATCCCTTCAAACAATCCGCAGAGCGGGAACAGTTAGAACAGAAAATAGAACGATATCGCCAATTTCTGGATCTACACATCGGAAAGGATGAGAAATTCGGAAAAACCTATCAGGAGTATTTCCGACTTCATTACGATAAGAACGGCATTTTCCTGGGAGCCGAGGAACGAGAAGATGTCATTGAGCGAGAGCTTCAACTGTGCGGCTATTTCTGCATTATCACATCAGAAAAAATGTCGGCGGCTCAGGCGCTGGTGCAGTACAAGGGGCGAGATATTTCAGAAAAGCTCTTCCGCTCTGATAAAACATTTATCGGCGCAAAGAGCGAACGAGTCCAATCATCACAGAGCATGTCTTCCAAGATATTTGTTGAGTTTGTTGCGCTGATTATACGTAATCGAATTTATAACCTTCTCAAAGAACAGATGCTTCGAATGGAATCTCGGCAGAAGTTCATGACAGTTCCGGCTGCTATTCGAGAACTTGAGAAGATCGAAATGGTTCGGCGAAACGGCAAGAGCTACAAACTTGACCATGCGGTGACCAAGACGCAAAAAATCATCCTGAGCTCTTTTGGACTGGATGAAATCAGCGTAAGCAGGAACGCAGAAAACATTTCAAAGCTTCTGGCGACAAGTCAATCGCTCATGAACAAGGAGGAACTAAACGATGGCGCGTAAGAAATCAGCGGAATCGATTGATGCGGAAATCGCAAAAATCAAATCAGATATGTCGAAACTGCAGGACAGGTTAGACAGTCTGGCAGAAAAGCTCAGAGATTTGCAGGAACAGAAACGGCAGCATGAGGCGGATGCCATTATGGAGGCTTATCTCAAAAGCGGAAAAAGCCTCGATGAGGTGATGACATTTTTGTG
>CAVGEN010000267.1:0-2060 GCA_963628185.1 Waltera intestinalis
AGGGGGATTAGCTCAGCTGGCTAGAGCACCTGCTTTGCAAGCAGGGGGTCAACGGTTCGAATCCGTTATTCTCCACTGGTCCAGTGGCAAGAGAAGCCACAAAAGAAAGGACAGACGATCTTTGACATGTTGTTACAGACAAAACTGTAGATAAAGAAACTGAGTTTTCAATATACAGCTGAAAGTATGGACAATGTCCAAGGTCCAACCTACGTTGAACCATTGGACAGAGGCGAAAGTAAGAAAGGGCGTACGGTGGATGCCTAGGCTCTTGGAGGCGATGAAGGACGTGATAAGCTGCGAAAAGCTGCGGTGAGGTGCAGATTACCTTTGACCCGCGGATATCCGAATGGGACAACCCGTCAGCCATAAGGCTGACATCCTGCAAAGAAGTGCAGGAGGCGAACGGAGGGAACTGAAACATCTTAGTACCTCCAGGAAGAGAAAATAAACAATGATTCCCCCAGTAGTGGCGAGCGACCGGGGAAGAGCCCAAACCGGTATCGTTGAGGCGATGCCGGGGTTGTAGGAACGCGATGTCGGACAATGAATGTGAACGGAATGGTCTGGAAAGTCCAGCCGCAGAGGGTGAAAGCCCCGTATGTGAAGCATGAGTTGCCGTAGCGTCATCCTGAGTAAGGCGGGACACGAGGAATCCTGCCCGAATCAGCCGGGACCATCCGGTAAGGCTAAATACTCCCAAGAGACCGATAGTGAACCAGTACCGTGAGGGAAAGGTGAAAAGCACTTCAAGTAGAAGGGTGAAAGAGAACCTGAAACCGTGCGCCTACAAGCGGTCGGAGCGTTTTTTTTAACGTGACGGCGTGCCTTTTGCATAATGAACCTACGAGTTACCGTCGCCGGCAAGGTTAAGCGCTATGAAGCGTGCAGCCGTAGTGGAAGCGAGCCTGAACAGGGCGTTTAGTCGGCGGAGGTAGACGCGAAACCAAGTGATCTACACTTGTCCAGGTTGAAGTCCCGGTAACACGGGATGGAGGACCGAACCAATAAGCGTTGAAAAGCTTCTGGATGAGATGAGTGTAGGAGTGAAAGGCCAATCAAACTTGGAGATAGCTCGTACTCCCCGAAAGGCATTTAGGTGCCGCGTGGGATGTTGACCGTGAGAGGTAGAGCGACCGATAGGTCAAGAGGGCTTCACCGCCTATCGAGACCTGACGAACTCCGAATGCTCACGGTATGTAGTCCTGCAGTAAGGGGACGGGTGCTAAGGTCCGTTCCCGAGAGGAGAAGAATCCGGACCGCCGTCTAAGGTCCCGAAGTTCTGCCTAAGTTAGTCTAACGCAGTGTGGTCCCTGAGACAGCCAGGATGTTGGCTTGGAAGCAGCCATTCATTCAAAGAGTGCGTAACAGCTCACTGGTCGAGGGACCGCGCATGGATAATAATCGGGTATAAGGCAGACACCGAAGACGCGGGATAGCAAATAATAAAAGTATCGGTAGGGGAGCATTCCATGTGCGTAGAATGTGAAGGGTGACCTTTTCTGGAGTGCATGGAAAAGCAAATGTAGGTATAAGTAACGATTAGGAGGGCGAGACCCCCTCCCGCCGAACGACTAAGGTTTCCCGGGCAATGTCAGTCATCCCGGGGTCAGTCGGGTCCTAAGGCTAAGCCGAGCGGCGATGCCGATGGCAGATACGGTTAATATTCCGTAACTACCCTGATGAAGTGATGTCCAGACGGAGCAGTGACACCTCCGCGCCCAGACGGAATAGGGCGTTGAAGGACGTATGCGTAGACGGTGACAGGCAAATCCGTTGCCGGAGCAGAAATCCGAAAGTACGTTATCCCCTTCGGGGGAAGATGTTAGCGAGGGTAATCATACTCCCGAGAAAATGGGCTAAGCGTTAATTGTGAGGGTACCCGTACCGCAAACCGACACAGGTAGTTGGGTAGAACATACTAAGGCGTTGAGAGATTCATGGCTAAGGAACTAGGCAAACTGACCCCGTAACTTCGGGATAAGGGGTCCTCACTGTTAAAGGTGAGGCGCAGAGAATAGGTCCAGGCAACTGTTTAACAAAAACACAGGGCTGTGCGA
>CAVGEN010000268.1:0-2059 GCA_963628185.1 Waltera intestinalis
TCCCATGACAGGATGAAGTTGCTGTTGGAAAAAGGCAGGTTCCAGGTGTCATAATAATGTCCCCGAGCCCAATCCAAATAAGGGAAGTCTTTTTCACAAATGCCCGACCTTGCGTGCTTCCAATCCATGATGATTTTTATCATGCTACGATTATGGCTTGCACTGTCAGAAAACCAAAGCAAGTCACTGTAACCTCCCTTGTCTGAAGCCTCAGTAAGATGATGCTTTATGCCAACCTTGTCCATTCCAATACTTGCAAACGTAGTGATATATTGGTTATTGGGCTGAAAATCCACCAACCCTTCAATATACGTTTTACCATTTCTACACACTACATGTCGCTTGATTTCGGCACATGCCCTGTCTATAGACTTGTCATTTCCCGATGCAGGAAACAATCCTTTCAGATATAAAAACTCACCAAGGTTGTCCCGTTCCCTTGCACCCCCATTTTGTAGGTCGTAAAAAGTATCCATTCCTTGCACCCAATTCTTGATGAGATGTGTGTTTCCTGTCTTCTCCAATACCATACTTCCCATGGCGGCATCCCGAAGCCACGGCTTGTCGTATACAAAGATATTGGGATATACCTTGCCATTTTTCACGTTGAAGAGAACATCATGGAGCAACACACGCAGCACCTTGCCAAAAGGGTTGTTGCTGAACGTTGGCAATTTTACCACTGCATGAGTCCCACCAACAATGCTTACAGTTTTGTCCAGCCTCCAAAATACACCTCTCTCATTCTCGAAGACATCGCATTTTTTGCCATCGGCAAGTTCCATTGACACCCGATAGTCAGAGGGGGCAATTTCTACTTTCCGCACACTGTGATAGTGAAACAGCTCCTTGTCGTGCGTGAGGTCCTCCAGTATTCCATCATTGCCCTTCAACTTGAACATGAGTTTGGTTCTGTTTCCCATACCAAAGAAAAACAAGGTGTCATTCGAAACATCAACTACTGTACCACGCTCCCTCAAACACTGTAGCTGTTTGTCATAAGTGCTCCCACAAGCTACACGGTGGGAATATTGCTCAGCGAACATACTATTAAGGTAGCAATAAGCATTATAAAACATGAAACACAATGCCAACAAGAAAACGATGCCACAAGAAAACCGACGGAGAGCCTTTGTTGAAGACTTGATGAGCAATGCCAAAAGCACAGGCAGGAAAAATAGCCAGTGCAGGCAAAACAACTGCAACTCGTTTTTGCCATACCCTATAACGAAATGAATCAGAAAATCTACCGATAGGAATGCTACGCAGATTTGTGCTATGTACGTTTTACGATGAACGAACAAAGACACTACACACAAGACATAGAGACAAAGTATGACTATTCCAAAGACTGGTTCAGGGTAGTCCCCCAGCATTGTCGTGTCCGTCGTATAGACAACCTCTTGCTGGGAATGAAAGAGCAGAGGCTCGCAGAAGAAATTCTCCCAAATAAGACGAAGTCTGTCAGGTACATCCATGATATAATAGATGGTATCGTCCATCACAGCATCTAGCAAAGACACATATAGTATACGGTGCAACAGCCCCAATAACATGAAAGCCATAAAGGACAAGAATAAATAAGATGACCGCCAAGTCTCTATAAAAGCCCTCTTTATATGCCATCTATACTTGCACAACTTCAATATGAAGAACTTGGCAGCACTGGTAATGGTCGTACCTGCCAGTAACATGAACAGTACGTTGTCTTTCCACCTGTCATCCTCACTTCGCAAAGCCACCCATATCGCAAGCAAAGAGAAGAACATTGTATAGACAAAGGTCTCTGCCTGTCCTGCCAACAAGATGACATGAGCGAAAGAAGAAAAGAGCAAGACAGAGCAACAAGCGACATATTTCGGTACCTCATAGAACCGGCATATCTTGTATGTCAGCAAATTGCTCAACGACATTATCAAAGACGACAAGGATGCAAAGACACACCATTTTACCCCCCCCCTCAGTATTGTTGTCACAAGCAAAGTAGACAGATTAAAAAGGACGAACAACGGATGCCGTACGTTCCAAGACAAAGCCTTTGACAGAGCTAGCTTAGGGT
>CAVGEN010000269.1:0-2052 GCA_963628185.1 Waltera intestinalis
ACCGCCGAGATGCTCGACAAAAACACTTACGACCTGGAGAGCGGAGAGTGGCAGATGGTAGTAAACCAATACTTGCAGTTGGAGGCAGATGCCCTGCGTCAGTACAACAGTCTTCCAGATACCTATCACGATGCCTATCGCCAAATCATCCTCTTCCCCATCGAGGTGATGAGCAATCTGCACCAGATGTATTTCGCCCAGACGATGAACAACACGCTCTATGAGCAAGGCAACCCGAAGGCCAATGAATGGGCAAACGAATGCGAACGCCTCTTCAAGCGCGACTCCCTCATCTGCGATTTCTACAATACGAAGATGTCGGGTGGAAAATGGAACGGCATGATGACCCAGAAGCATATCGGCTACAGCTCATGGAACGACGCCTTCGACAAAGACACCTGTCCGAAACTCTATCGGGTGGCAGCAGGATGCGTCATTGCCGAAAAGGATGGTGTGGTAGAGATAGAAGCACCGTACTACTGCAGCAAGACCGATGCCGCCCCCAGCAACAAGGGAACGGCTGGTGCCAAGTGGACTGAGATTCCATTCATGGGCAAGAGCCAGTCTGCCATGACCTTGATGCCATATACCCAGAAGGTGGAAGGGGCAAGCATCAGCTATCGCTTCAAGATGAAGGCGAAGAAGGTACGTGTCCATATCATCACCAAATCCACCCTGGACTACCAGAACAAGGGCGGCATGACCTATGGAGTAAGCGTGGATGGCAAGACACCCGTCACTATCAACTTCAACGAGCGACTCAACGAGAAGCCCGAGAACATCTATGACATTTATTACCCCACCATCGCCTCTCGCATCATCGACCAAGTGGTGGAGCTTGAACTGTCCGAATCTTCCGACGGCATCCATACCCTCACCCTTACCCCCAACTCCCCCGCCATCCTCTTCGAGAAGATTGTAGTGGACGGCAGAGACGGAAAAAAGAGAATAAAGGTGATATAAACTGTTGTTATTTCTTGTGATATTCGAAGCTATCCACATCCACGAAGCCGCCCTGTTGCTTGGTGGCATAGTTGTAGATAGCGAATCGGGTGCCCATGAAGAGGCGACGATAATCGTATATCATCTTGAAGTCCTTGATGGCAGGTGTCCAAGTCTTCCCATCCACGCTATAAGATAAGGTGGCGAGGTCTTTGTGGAGACGGACATCTGCCTCAACTTTTAGATAGACAGTCTTCGACTTCAATGACTGGCGATATACTTCCTCACGTTTCACATCGGCCACGGCTTTCTCCTTGTCGGTGAGCGAGACACTTTCCTTGGTTCCTACAATGTATGTATTCTTACCTTCCTTGACTACCGACAACAAGGCAGCATCTCCTTGGAAAACGGCGAAACCTGCCACGTCGCCATCCTTCATCTTGCTCACATCCATTTTCACCACGCCTTTACAAGCGGGACCTTCCATACGATTGGTCAACGTGTTGGGTGCCAAGAATAGGTTGGGAACAATACGGGAAGTTTTCAATCGCAGATACCCCTTGCGGTCGGTCAGCGACCAAGCCTCATCTACTGGATTATGGTTCCACTCCCACTGCAAGTCGAGCTTGTCACTAGCGAAGTCATCGCTATAAACGATTCCCTTGTCCTCATACCCTTGTACAGGTTTTTTCATCACAGCCGGGATGTTGCCCTGCTTATCGCCCAACATAGGCCAACCGTCTGTCCAAGTACATGGTTCGAGGGTGAGTACACGTCCCACTCCACCTCGGTCTTGAAACACGATGCCATACCAGTTGCCGTCGGCTGCATCTACGATGGTCCCCTGCCCCACGCCATTGAAACCTTGGAACTCGGTCTCCAGTATCACTTTCTTTTCCCAAGGTCCTTGGATGTTATCGGCACGATAGCAAACCTCGCGTCTAGGATGCCCCTTGGTCCATGAGATCATCAAGAGATAATACTTTCCATTATGCTTGATGACACGAGATCCTTCGAGCAACCCCGTCTCGTCGGCATCACGCTCGAAGAGTTGGCGATGGCTATCTGGCACCACATCTGTCAAGTCGCTGTTGAGCTGTACCATCTCGC
>CAVGEN010000270.1:0-2036 GCA_963628185.1 Waltera intestinalis
TCGTAGATTTCCAATTCCTCTTCTTCCAACCCCATGTCTGTGTGGCGTGCCTGTTCATGTTTCAAATCCTCGATGAGTTGGAGAAGCTTCTCGTAATAATCCTCATTCTCGCTGCCACCGGCATTATAGCGGTCGATGATGTTCTTGTATCGCTGAGAGAAGGCGACACGAGTGGTGTTCTTGTTGATCATCTGCACCAAGGTGCGCTCGATAAAACTCCGCAGGTCATCTATTTCGAGAGCCTTGTAAGGGGTCGTGTTGAGTTCCTTGCGCAATGCCTCCACATCCAACTTGCTCAAGTCGATGACCTTGCCTTGATGTATCACGTAGTCTGGGCGAGGGTGCATATCGTCCGCCGCCATGCCTCCTGTTGCACCACCTTCGCCAGTCAGACAAGCCATCGTGGAAGATACACTCTGGTCAAGCGTCTCCGCCATCCGTTGTTTGGCTCGGCGCAATTTCTCATCGTCTATCTGATTGCAAAACAAGCCGTTCAAATAAGCCAAAGGCGCAAACATCCCGTTGTGCCAACCTCGCTCAAATATCTCCGGCTTGGCGGCATCGTAGAGATTCATCAGGAGATTGGTCAGCACCTTGAAACGGTCTTTCCACTCGTCCTTTTCCAAGATGCGATTATAAGCCAGTCGGAACATTTCGAGTTGGTCGAGGGTATTGCTCTCGGCGGTGATGTCGGCTATCTTGATGCCCAGCGGCTGCAAGAAGGTATCGCACTCGATGATAGTCTTGTCGATATTGGCTATCAACTGTTCGATGTCCTTGGCAGGATATTCGGTGTCGTCGCCCGTCGAAGCATAGTCTGACAAGGCTTGCTGCATATACTTGAACACATTCACGTAATCCACGATGATGCCGCAAGGCTTGCCGGGGAACACCCGATTGGCCCGGGCGATGCCTTGCATCAAGGTATGCCCCTTCATCGGCTTGTCAAGATAAAGGGTGGAGAGTGACGGCACATCGAAGCCCGTCAGCCACATGGCGCAGACGAAGACCAAGCTCAGCGAGTCGTTCTTGTCCTTAAACCTATCCTCAATGTCCTTGCCGTCAGGAGTTATCGCCTCCAACTTCTTGCGATGCATGGTAATGTCAAGACCTTGGGCGGCAAACTTCTCTTCCTCGCCGTCCTCCTTGCTGATGACCACAGCCATCTCCATCTTGCTCAAAAACTCCAGTTGGCGATTCTTCTCCGCCCTCTCCTCTTCGGTCTTCGCATGGTTGCGCTCCTCCACGAGTTTTTTCTTTTCTTCGGGCAGATAGTGCTTCACCTTGTCATACATCCTCACGGCGGTGTATTTATCCACGCTCACCACCATGCCCTTGCCCAAGAATCCCCGGCGAGGGAAATGGTGGGCGATGTCCTTGGCGATACGGTCGAGGCGTTCCTCCCGCTTGATGACTTCCATGATACGGGATGAAGAGTTCTCCAAGAGTTCCTTCTCCCGGTCGTTGAGGTTCTCGTCCTCACAGATTTGGTCGATGTCGGTATCGAGCCAGTCATTGGTCAACCCCACCTCTGGCACTCTTCGGCTATAGAAGAGCGGCACGGTACTGCCGTCCTCGATGGCTTGGGCAAAGTTGTATTCCGATACGTAATCGCCAAACCATTGGTTGGTGAGTCGCTTGCTACCCAAGAGCGGCGTGCCAGTGAAGGCGATGTAGTTGGCATTCGGCAAACCAGTGTGCATATTCTCGGCAAGTTGCTTGTACTGGGTACGGTGCGCCTCATCTACGAGGACAAAGATGTCGTTGCGGTCGGACAAGACTGGGTATTTCTTGGTCTTGTCGTACTGAAACTTATGTATCAAGGTGAAAACCATCGGTTTGTTGCTCCTCAGGAATTCTCTTAGTTGGGTGGAGTTCTTCGGTTGGCACTCCTCCTTGTCACCGATAACCTCCGTCCGCACGAAGGTCTTGTGAATCTGTGCATCGAGGTCCTCACGGTCGGTAATGACAAGGAAGGTAAAATTGCCATGCAGTTTGCGCTTCACTTTTCTGACAAACATCACCATCGAATAGCT
>CAVGEN010000271.1:0-2035 GCA_963628185.1 Waltera intestinalis
CTTTCCGTGTAAGTGGCGGTTGGTCGAAAGCCACATGACAAATGATGTCGAAGATGTCAGCCTTCTCCAAAGCAGGATTAGCCTCTCTCACAGCATCTATCAGGATGTAGTATTCTTTTAGCTCATCCATAATGGCTTGCTTGCGTTCTGCTTCCGTCCATGTCTGGATAAACTTGTCAAGGCTTTCGAAGTGTCGGCGAATTTGTGTTCTTGCAAAGGTCTGCACACTCTCCGTCTTCATCGTTTTTCCGTCTTCACCCAATACTGATACTATCTCGTGGGCGATACGTATATCAGTACCTTCTATAGTATATTTCTCGTGAGGGTCACGTTCGCCAGTCTTATCTTGTTGCTTGTCTTCGGGCAATTTGTATTTCTTACCAGAATGTCCTTTCGGGGGAACAGGATCTCCGTCAAAGTCGGGGTCTTTGAACTTGGCTGTTGCATTGCGGAAATCGAGAATCTCCAAATGCCATTTTCCTTTGTCCTTGCGCAGACGAGTTCCACGTCCGATGATTTGTTTGAACTCCGTCATTGAGCCAATCTCCTTGTCTATGACTATAAGTCCGCAAGTCTTGCAGTCCACACCTGTAGAAAGAAGTTCCGATGTCGTCACAATAACGGGATACGGTTCATCCACGCTGATGAAGTTGTCGAGTTGTTTCTTGCCTTCCTTGTCCTCACCGACGATGCGAGTTACATAGTAAGGTGACTTGCGACACATATCCTGATTCATGTTTATCAAGAGCGTCCGCATTTCTGCCGCCTCCTCTATGTCAGAGCAGAAGACGATGGTCTTTGTCATTCTGCCGATGTCTTTGAGCATCTGTGTGATTCGGTTTGCAACAATCACTCTTCGCATTTTTATAGCAAGGTCACGACCGATATTCTGTCGCTGATACAACTTGTCTTCTATCTCCTTGCCGAAAAGGTCGAGTTCACCCTCTTCGGGAGTCCAACCTTGAAGGTCGATGTTGATGAAGTCTGCCGTAACACGATAAGGAGCCAAGAAACCATCGTTGATACCTTGCAACAACGAATAGGTATAGACTGGTTCGCCAAAGTAATCGAGGTTGTTTGCCCCTTCTTCTGCCTTAGGCGTAGCTGTCATACCGATTTGCGTAGCCGTATTGAAGTATTCCAGCACTTTGCGCCATGCAGAATCGTCCTTTGCGCTACCACGATGGCACTCATCCACGATAATCAAGTCAAAGAAATTAGGCTGCACTTCCAAGAATGGGTCTGGCTTGCCCTCTTTGCCTACCAACTGATGATAGAGAGCCATATATACCTCATACGATGAGTCAATCTTTTCCTCGCCCTCGCCGACACTTGTAATCTTCGTCATGAACTTCTTGAAAGGCTTGAAGTCCTGCGCCATAGTCTGGTCGATGAGGATATTGCGGTCTGCCAAATAGAGAATCTTCTTCTTTGCGCCACTCTTGCGTAAACGGTGTATGATTTGGAAAGCAGTAAGCGTTTTGCCCGTTCCCGTAGCCATAACCACCAATATGCGTTGCTGCCCTCGAGCAATGGCTTCTACCGTGCGGTCGATGGCAATGCGCTGATAATAGCGCGGTTCGTGGCTGTAAGCATCAAAGTAGAAGGGCGTTTCGACAATGCGCTGCTCTTCTGGCGTGTAGTTTTTTGCTTCAAGATAACGCCGATAGAGTTCTTCTTCTGTCGGAAATTGGTCTAACATCAACTCCGTTTCCTTGCCAGTGATGAAATCGTGTTCCAAAAAACCGTCGCCGTTGCTTGCGTAGGCAAAATTCAAATCCAAAATGCGAGCATACTCCATGGCTTGCTGTATGCCAGCACCAACGGCGTGCTTGTTGTCTTTAGCCTCCACTACAGCAATGGGCTTTCCTTTATGGTACAACAAATAGTCCGCCTTCTTGCCCTCAGCAACAGAATGCTGACTGCCAGCTACAAGCACGCGACCATCAGTGAAGTAATACTCTTCACGCATATTCACAGGAACTTCCCAACCTTTGTCTTTTAAGGCTGGTGAAATGAACATAGTCCGTATTTC
>CAVGEN010000272.1:0-2024 GCA_963628185.1 Waltera intestinalis
GCAGGAAATTCTCTCGCTCCTGAAACGGCCCGACCTCACTTTCGCAGAGATTTCCAACCAGATGAATTTCTACAACCCTGCCCACTTCACCCGTTTTGTCACAAAACAAACAGGTAAGTCCCCTACAGAGTTAAGGTTGAAACAGAAACTGGAGAATAAATGAAATAGTATGTAGAATCATGGTGTCGCTTTTTTTTGTCAAAGAAAAAGCCACTCAACACATAGCGACAACTTCCCTCATCCACCAAGAACTTGATGAGGGTTACGACATCGGGATACCCCTGAACCTCATCAAAGAAAATCAAAGTATTCCCTTTGACAAGAGGCTTGTCAACAAAAGCAGACAGTCTGAAAAGCATTTTCACGTATGTGCTACAGAAACAAATCATCGAGCACAACTTCATTCTGAGCTATGCCCGAATACATATTTCGCTGAAGACCATAGCTGCTCACAAAGGTCAGTAGAACGGACTTGCGAGTCTTCGTCTCCTCTATAAAGCAAGCTATCTTGTTTCGCAACACCCTCTCATAGTCCTTGCCGATGGCAAACTTACCCTCCGAGAACTTCATCTCGCAAAGGTTGACGGTGTTGTCTCCACGCTCTATCACCATATCTATTTGGGCGGCACGATGCTCCTCACCCTCGGCTGGTTCGCCCCCTTTGCTGCGCCAAGAATACAAGCACGTGGCCACCCCCGAGATTCCCAGCTTTCGCTTGATGGCATCGATATGATTCATCGCCAGGATTTCAAACGAGATGCCCGCCCAAGCATAAAAGCGAGGGGTGCGCTGCAACTTACTCCAAAACAAGAGATTTCGAAAAGAACTGTCTCGCAAAAAACGGAAATAGAACAAGGTGAAGAAATCCACCAACTGATAAAGCGACTTCCTGGAGGAACAACCATAGTTGACATACTTTCTGATGAACCCGCAAGACTCCAAGTTGTCCAGTACCGTGGTCAGCGTCTTGCCCGATTTCATCTTGGCAGCCTCGGCAATCTCCGTGCGAATCATTCCGTAGCCACGCTCATTCAAGCACTCCACGACCGTGACATACGCCTCCGCTGTTTCGTATCTTGACAGCATCATACCTTTGGCCTTCAAAAACAGTTCTGTCTCACCCAAGGATAAAGGCTGCAAGAAAAGTCGGTGCGTGAGACGCCCATAAAGACCTCCATGATTATTAATCAACTTATCCATCATCCAAGAAGTAGCCGAGCCGCACACTACAAGAACGATGTCCCGACGAGCCGAAGCCCATCCATTCCAAAAGTGTTCCAATGCCGAAATAAAGCCGGAGTTTGCCGTATCCATCCATGGCAATTCGTCGAGGAACACCACCTTACGACCTACCGTGACAAGAGAGTCAAGATAAGAAATGAGCATCTCAAAGGCTTCCAGCCAGTCGTGGGGCATCACTGTGACACTTTTATCATAACGTCGAAGGGTGTAAAAGAAGTTCTTCAACTGCTCTTGGGTATTCGCCCCTGCCAAACCCGATGCTTGGAATACCATCTCTTCCTCGAAATATTCACGTATCAGAAATGTTTTGCCTACACGGCGACGTCCGCAAACCGCCACAAATTCCGACTGCCTTGACTCATATATGCGAGCCAATGTGTCTTGTTCACTCTTTCTGCCTATGATATTATTCCTCATCTTGTCATTCTTTTAGTCAATATCACTTGCAAAAATAAAAAGAAAAATCCATTATTGGCTAAACTTCACATAGTTTTTAGCCAATAATGGATATTTTTAGGCATTATTGGCTAAAAGCCACCTAGCTTTTAGCCAATAACCGATATTTTAGTCGTAGAAGCCCGGCTGCTTGTACTCGATGCCAAGTTCTCTATCCACCGTGGCGATGACACCCTGAATCTGGCCCATGGCAAACATGCGGCCCAGCAAGGTGTAACCGGCATTATGGCCGTGGGTGCTCTCGTCGAACACACCGCCTGGCTCATCGGTGAAGGTCATGCCGTGGTCAACACGCATGGGGAGACGGCGGCCAGAGTTGCACTTGC
>CAVGEN010000273.1:0-2012 GCA_963628185.1 Waltera intestinalis
TCTCGGGCGGAGCCTGAGCATAATAGAAGGACTTTTTAAGTGAACAGCGTCAGCAAGTGAATCTAAAAGTCCCTATTATGTTTAGGACTTTTGTGAAAGTCCGTACACACGCAAGCGTGCTCGCTCATCTTATTCACTATGTTATGGCTCTTCCACCAACACCAGCCCAAGACTGTCTATCAAATGTTGTAATGGCGAATGCCGCTTTATCAGCCGTTGCAGTATCATCTGCGGTGTCTCCGTCATCAGCAGGAAATCGGCAATGTCAAGACCTTTCTGGCGTTGTTCATCTGTAGCATTATCCTCCAAGATGTTGCTGACAACTACACTTTTATAGACTGATTGTAGCAATGGAATTTTTGACTTCCACTTGTCAGTTGCTCCAAGGTCTGGAACTAAGACAATTTCTTTGTCTCTTAGCACTTCGATAGCATCTTTATTGAAGCAACCGTTCATGCCACCAGTCGCCAACCATATAAAATCAGGAATGAAGTGCGTGGCAATGATTGCTGTCTTTTCACTCTCCACGATGGCTATTGTCTTGGTTGTGGTTTTATCTGTCAACATATGTTCACCAAAGAAGCATTGGCGAAGTGTGAAGTCGGGCAGTTTCAGTTCCGAGTGTACCCAAGTCACCATGCTGTGTGGCTCCTTGATGCGATGTCCTGTCTTGGCATCATACTTCATTATCTTACCTGTGCGCACATTGCCGTTTATGTCTATCTGCCAAAAGATAGTTGAACCGCCCCATTTCTTTGATGTTCCGACCTTGTATAGAGCAAATAGCCGTTCCGTCTCCTCCTTGCCAAAGACTGTTGAAAGGTATTTGTACAATGGATTGATAGAATAACCATGCAGCGTTTGCTCCATCAGTTTGCTTTCAATGAGAGTTGGAAGTAGCTTCTCTTTCCTACACACTTTGATTGGCGTTTCTTTTCTCCAATCTTCTTTGCAGTTGGCATCGGGATTGTCCTTGAAATAATCAGAGGGGGAGTAATGGTAGCCACAACTCTGCTCATGGTCACAACGCCCCACATTGTTAGAGAATACAATCTGTCCTTCCTCGTCAATATATCTGGCAAAGCAACGCTTACGCCCACATTGAGGGCAAGAATAACGGTTGCCCAGCTTGTATTTCTGCAAATGAAATCTATACTCACTCATAAGGCTCTGCACTTGTTGCACCTTGCACTTTCTGCACTTTTGCACTCATTTGGCACAAAATACAGCTTCCATTGTGCAAAAGTGCAAGAAGTGCAAAGTGCAAACGGTGCAAGGGGATGATTTTACTGCTGTACTTTCTCATAATAGCCTTGCTTGTCTTTGCTGATAAGATTTCTCTGACAGAAGTCTTTGAGCATATACATGATAGTACGTTTTGCGAAACCGAAATCCGCCCCTGCCTTTACAGCTTCAGCGGTGATGAACTTATTGCCCAACGAGTCAAGTATCTGTTTCTTCACAGGGTCGATAGCCTCGGTTGAAACGAGGTCATCCATCCTTTTGTATGACTTCTCAAAATAATCACTCATTCGTATGGCAGCATTGACAGACTCGGCATCAACGAAATCCTTGTGTGACTCTCCACAAGCCCAACGGAACATCTGGAATACCAAGGCAAGCCGTGCCGTGTTCAAAGGAACTTTGGCAAAGCGTGTGTCTATCAGCCGTTCGTCTGTTATAGCATTCTGTCGTTCACATTCCTCGTTGCGCCAATCATAGAAAATATCCGTCGCTTCGTCTGAAAGGTTGAGTATGTTGAAAGTTCCTTCTGTAAAAGGAAGGGACATAGCCTTGCCTATGATTTCTTTCCATACATGAAACGGTCTGTCAATAATAGTTGCACTTTGTTCTTCACCCTTTATCCAAGGCGTAATCTTTAACCTGAATTATTCATAGCCTCTCAATTTAGAGCATTCTAACACGTTTTTTTACTTCAAGATAGAGCCGTGTTGCCAAAAACGATAGAGAGTTTAACATGTTCCTTGTTAAAAACGGCGGATTTATCTAAC
>CAVGEN010000274.1:0-2006 GCA_963628185.1 Waltera intestinalis
GCATCTTTCTTTTTCCAGCCGTCAGCGAGCACACCTTGTATGTATGCCACTGTCTTGGTGTAGAAGTCCGCTATCTCCTCAAGCGTTTCAAACGTGCGGTACACTGGCTCTTCGTCTGTGCCGAACTTGAACGTCACGGGCAGCGTCTTGCCCTCCGTCTGCACCGCCAAGTCGTATGCCGCCTTATAGTTGTATTGGTTCTCCTGCGAGAGCCACACTGGCGCATTCTCATAGCTGAATCCCGACAATATCGCGGCATCCGCCTGTTCGTTATACCATGTTCTGACGAGATCCTTTATTTCCTCGCCACTCGGCTTGTGTGCCAGTTCCACCTCCATGTAGTCAGTGGAGCCGTCGTCACGTTGCTGCACGTCCCAGCGGACGCGCCATTTGTTCTTTGCGGGGCTTACGCATTCCAGCAGTTTCACCTCCGCGCCACCTTGTGCTCTTTTCATCTTAGCTAAATACGTATTTGGTTCTACCTTTGCCAAACATCTCCGTCTTGATGGTCGTCTCAAACGGGAAGCCGTCCGGCACTTCTCTAATCTGGGCAAGGATGTTCTTCATCTCCTCGCTGTTGGTGAAAAACTTCCGCGCCTCGCCGTTCACTTCGATGGCCACGATGCAGCGGTCTTCGCCCTGCTCCGTCTTGATGCCCGTCTCGAAGTCCTTTACCACGATGGGGATGTTCACTAACTCGCGGATGCTTACAACACTACCCGCGAAGCGCTTCTTGCCGTCTTCGGGCTTGTAAGCCACATTCAAATCCTTAAATGATTTCATTTTGTTGCCTGTTAATTTATTAAACAAATTGTTGCAGTCGGCGTGCTTCACCATCCCATAGAAGGATGCCGTCAGCTCCCGCCGTCGTCTTCTCGATTTCACCTCGTGCATCTTGCGTGCAAACTTCTTCTTGATGCGTTTGCGCAGCAGCGTGCAGTTGGGGCGTATCACGTAGCCAAGGAAGTCAATACCCTCCGCCGTTGGGAATACCCGCTCGTTGGGTTTAATCTCCAGGTCTATCAGTCCAAGCCGCTCATGCACGATGTCGCGCACCATCCAAAGCCCTGCCTTCGTCCTTGCCAGCACCACGCCGTCGTCGCAGTATCGGTAGAAATACCTAATGCCGCACTCGTCCTTCAGATAGTGATCCAGGAATACGGACAACAGCAGGTTGCCTGCCCCTTGCGAACTCCGCAGTCCGAAACTGATGCCCTTGGGTAGCAAATGCAGAAAGTGGTCAAGCAGTGTCAGCAGCACCTCGTCTTTGAACACCCTGCGGAAGCACCACATCACGAACTCCGGCTTCACGTTGTCATAGAATCTTCTCACGTCAAACTTGTAGCAGTAAGCCGTCCCCTCTGGGTCAGCCTGCAAGTCACGTTTCACGCATTTCATCAAGTCGTGCGTGCCGCGTTCCTTGATGCTCGCTCCCGTCGTACGGATGAAGCGTTTGCGCAGATGCTCGTCCACCACGTTCATCACCGCATACACCGCCATGCGGTCTTTCATCGACAGTATCTGCAGATGCCTCTCTTTGCCGTATTCGCAGATCACGCGCTCATGGTATCCACCCAGCCGAAACGAGCCGTCCTTCAGCTGTGCCGTCAGTTCGGCTATTGTCTCTTCTCGGTGTTCCAGCAGATAGCGGCCTTGTCGGCAGGTCTTGCGTTTCGTGCCGCGAAGCACGGCGTCAAAAGCCTCCTGCATGTTGCTCCAGGCCGTCACCTCCTCCATGATGTGTCCTTCTCTGCGCATCGGTCTTTTTGTCTTTTTTGGGGAAGATAAGGGCCTTCCTGTTCCCGGGCCAAGCTTCTTCGAACCGTCTCCGGCCTACCAAACCCTATTGCCCAGCACTTGATGTTTCAGCTTTCCATTGCCCGTGCAATGCTTTTGCTGTGGCTTGTTTCCCTCGGCACCACCTTGGGGAGCACGTCCCCATCGTTGTACGCCGATATAGTTCTTTTCTTTTAGTTGTCCAGACGCGAGCCGACATTCGCATTCGC